>SCTR01000010.1 GCA_004297305.1 Actinomycetota bacterium | reverse complement strand
CCGACCCCAACGCCCGCCCCAACACCTCATCCAGACCCGGCTCGAAGAACGGCGCCTTCCCCTCCCCCAACGCGGCCACCTTCACCGCATCAACATCAACCCCCACCACCTCGAACCCCAAATCCGCCAAACACGCCGCATGCACCGCACCCAAATACCCGGTACCAATCACCGAAATACGCAACGACATGTCAGCGGCTCCGTCTCGTACGGCGGTCTGTCCGGGCGGCGGACTGACCAGGGTAGAGGGCGCTCAGGCGGCCGCGGGCAATCCCAGCCGAGTCAGCGCCGCGCGCTGTCTCGGCCCGACTCGCCAGCTCGGTGGCAGGGCGCCCAGGGTGGCGCGTACCGCACGAACCGCGACCGTCCCCGGCAGCTCGTCGATCATCGACCAGGGCAGCGTGACCCCGCCCAGCGCCGGCCCGAGCAGCGACCCGCCGTACAACCGCTTCGCCCAGCCCGGCAGCGTCGCGAATGCCGTGGCCGCCAGGGTGGTCCACGCAGGCGCTGCGGGAGTCAGCAGCCTCACCCGGGCCGGCATGGGTGGCAGCAGCAGGAAGCGGGCGGCCTCTCGCGCTTCCGGGGTCGCCTGCAACTGCGGTCGAACGGCGGCCAAGTAGCCAGCCAGCTCCGTCGCGGTGCGAGGGACATCCGCCGGCTGCAGCCCGACCAGCGTCGCGGCTCGTACCTGTTCGGCGACATACTCGTCGGCCCGTTCGGCCGGCAAGCCGGCACCGGACCGGCGGTGGACCTGCAGCGCCGAGTCGACGAGGCTGGCGTGGACCCACATCAGCAACGCCGGGTCGTCCAGCCCGAGTCGGCGGTGCACGCGGCGTACGGCGTCGCCGGCGGCCCGCGCCTCCGTCGTGGTGCCGAACGCCACGGTGCCGACGTACTCCGCGGTGCGCGCCAGCCGGCCCCACGGGTCCGCTCGATAGTCCGACCGTGTCACGAAGCCGCCCATGACCTGTGGATGCAACGCCTGCAGCAGTAGCGCACGCAGGCCGCCCACGAGGGCGATGGGGTCGCCGTGCAGTTCCCAGGTCGCGCTGCCGGGACCGAACAGCCCCGGGTCGGGCGTGCGGTCGTCGGGTTCGCCGAAGCGCGGGCCAGCAGCAGCCATGACGAGGCCAGGGTGACACGACGAGGCCACGGCTGCGACCGTCCGGCCGGTAAGGTCGGCGCACCCGGGACGTGCCCACTGCCGTCGAGGGTCCCGACGCCGACCTGCCAGGACGACAGGAGAACCCGTGGCCAGCATCGATGCCGTCATCGCCCGCGAGATCCTGGACTCGCGAGGTAATCCGACCGTCGAAGTCGAGGTGTCGCTCGACGACGGGGTCGTCGCCCGCGCCGCGGTGCCGTCCGGCGCGTCGACCGGCGCGTTCGAGGCATCCGAGCGTCGCGACGGCGACGCGGCACGGTACGGCGGCAAGGGCGTGCGGGACGCGGTCGCCGCGGTGGAGGACGAGATCGGGCCGGAGTTGCTCGGTTTCGCTGCCCACGAGCAGCGGCTGATCGACCAGACGATGATCGACCTGGACGGGACGCCGACCAAGTCGAGGCTGGGCGCCAACGCGATCCTGGGTGTCTCGCTGGCGGTGGCCCGGGCGGCGGCCGAATCCGCGGACCTGCCGCTGTTCCGGTACGTCGGCGGCCCGGGCGCTCACCTGCTGCCGGTGCCGATGCTCAACATCCTCAACGGCGGTGCCCACGCCGACACCGACGTCGACATCCAGGAGTTCATGATCGCGCCCATCGGGGCGGAGTCGTTCGCCGAAGGTCTGCGGTGGGGCGCGGAGGTCTACCACGCGCTGAAGTCGGTGCTGAAGAGCCACGGCTACGCGACCGGCCTGGGTGACGAGGGCGGCTTCGCGCCGAACCTGCCGAGCAACCGGGACGCGCTGGACCTCATCGCGGCCGCCATCGAGAAGACCGGGCTGTCCGTCGGTTCCGATGTCGCACTCGCGCTGGACGTCGCGGCCACGGAGTTCCACGCGGACGGCTCGTACACGTTCGAGAAGGCAGCCCGCTCGGCGGAATGGCTGACCGCGTACTACGCCGAGCTGGTGTCGGCCTACCCGTTGGTGTCCATCGAGGACCCGCTCTCCGAGGACGACTGGGCGGGCTGGAAGCACATCACCGACACCCTCGGAGCTCAGGTCCAGCTCGTCGGCGACGACCTGTTCGTCACAAACCCGGCCCGGCTGCAGCAGGGCATCGACGCGGGCACCGGCAACGCGTTGCTGGTGAAGGTCAACCAGATCGGCACGTTGACCGAGACGCTCGACGCGGTCGCGCTGGCCCACCGCAACGGATACCGGGCGATGATGAGTCACCGCTCCGGCGAGACCGAGGACACCACGATCGCCGATCTGGCCGTCGCCACCGACTGCGGACAGATCAAGACCGGCGCGCCGGCGCGATCCGAACGGGTCGCCAAGTACAACCAGCTGTTGCGGATCGAGGAGGAACTCGACGACGCGGCGCGGTACGCCGGCGCGACGGCGTTCCCGCGATTCCGCCGCTGACCGTGCGAGCATCGGGCGAGTGAGCCGCCGTCCGACCCTGACCAGCCGGACCGCGGTCCTGGGACTGGTCGCCGGGGCCTTGTTGTTGCTGCTCGCGCTGCCGGTGCGGTCCTGGGTCGAGCAGCGCAACGAGATCGCCGCGCTGGACGCGGCGGTGAGCGCGCAGCGCGATCGGGTCGCCGCGCTGCAGCACGAGCAGGCCCGATGGGCGGATCCGGCGTACGTCGCGGCGCAGGCCCGGCAGCGGCTGCATTTCGTGCAGCCCGGCGAGGTGGGGTACGTCGTGCTGGACCCGCAGGTCGTCACGCCGGCTGCGAGCCCGACGGTGGGCGCTGCGGTCACGTCGGCCGACGGACCCTGGTACGCGGCCCTGTGGGACAGCGCCAAGCGGGCGGCCGGCGAGCAGCCGGCAGTCACGCCGTCGCCGACGGTCAAGCCGCCGGTGCGTCCCGACGCACCCCGATGACGATGCCGCTCGACCCGCACGACCTGGCGGTCGTCAGCGCCCAACTCGGCCGGCCGGCGCGCGGGGTCGTCGGCGTCGCGCACCGGTGCTCCTGCGGCCTGCCCGACGTGGTGCAGACCTCGCCCCGGCTCCCGGACGGCACCCCGTTCCCGACGACCTACTACCTGACGTGCCCGCGCGCGGTTGCCGCGGTGGGGACCGTCGAAGGGGCGGGCGTGATGCGTGAGCTGCAGGACCGGTTGTCCGACGATCCGGTCCTGGCCGCGGGCTATCGCGCGGCGCACGAGGACTATCTGCGGGCGCGTGCCGACCTCGACGACGTGCCGGAGATCGCCGGGACCTCGGCCGGGGGCATGCCGGCGCGCGTGAAGTGCCTGCACGCGCTGGTCGGGCACTCCCTGGCCCGCGGGCGCGGGGTGAATCCGGTGGGAGACCTGGCCCTGGCGATGCTCGACCCCTGGGGGGACGGCGGTCCGTGCGTCGACGCGGCGGCCGCCCAGGACGCGGCGGAGCAGGCGGAGTGAGGGTCGCTGCGATCGACTGTGGGACGAACTCGATCAGGTTGCTCGTCGCCGACGTGGAGCCGGGAGCGGGGGCGGTCATCGACGTCGAGCGGCGCATGGAGGTCGTGCGGTTGGGCGAGGGCATCGACCGCACCGGCCTGATCTCCGACGCCGCGTTGGCGCGGACGCTGGCCGCCTGCGACGACTACGCCGCGGTGATCGCCGCGACCCGGGCCACCGCAGTGCGGTTCGTCGCGACCAGTGCCAGCCGTGACGCCCGCAACCGGGACGCCTTCGTCGCGGGCGTCCGAGCCCGGATCGGCGTCGAGCCGGAAGTCGTCAGCGGCGCGGTCGAGGCGACGTTGTCCTTCGCCGGGGCTACAGGCGGCCTGAGGGGGGCGGAGCTGCCGTACCTCGTCGTCGACATCGGCGGCGGCTCAACGGAATTCGTGCTGGGCACGACCGGCCCGCAGGCGGCCCACAGCGTCGACGTCGGCTGCGTCCGGATGACCGAGCGGCACCTGCACGACGACCCGCCCACCCCGCAGCAGCTACGCACCGCGCAGGCGGACATCGACGCGGCGATCGGCGAGGCCGGCGCTGTCGTGCCGTTCGACCAGGCTCGCACCCTGGTCGGGCTCGCCGGCAGCGTCACCACCGTCGCCGCGCTGGCGCTCGGGCTGCCGCAGTACGACCCCACCGCGATCCACGGCAGTCGTATCCCGGCCGATCAGGTCCGTACGGTGACCGCCCAGTTGCTCGCCATGACGCGCTCGCAGCGGGCCGCCCTACCGGTGATGCATCCGGGCCGCGTCGACGTCATCGGCGCCGGATCCCTGGTGTTGCAGCGCATCCTCGAGCTGACCGGACTGCCGGAGGTGCTGGTCAGCGAGCGCGACATCCTCGACGGCATCGCCCTGTCCCTCGTCCCCGGCTAGCCGCCGGCGGGTGGGGCCTCCCGGTCCGCGTCGACCAGCGGCGATGCCCTGCCTGGCAACGCATCTGCCGTACCGGACCGTCGGGCGCGTCGGCTCATCATCGGCACGGTGACGATCGCCAGGCCGAGCGCCGACATGGTCCCGGCGGCCAGGCCGATCGCCGGCGTACCGCTGAGGCTGAGCAACGCCGCGCCGGTGGCAGCCGCCACCGCGGCGCCCAGGTAGAGGCCGGAGCTGTTGAGGCCCATGGCGAAACCGCCGCCGGCGGGACCCGCCGCATCCAGCAACCGGGTCTGCTGCGCGGGAATGACCATGCTGCCGAAGGCCGCCCAGCAGGCGACGCAGACCAGTCCGACCGCCCACGACCCGGCGACGGGAAGCACCACGACGCTGACCCCGAGCATGACGAAGCCGATGAGGAGGACCGGGCCGGCCCCGAACCGATCGACGAGGGAGCCGGAGGCGAACGTCCCGACCGTGCTGAAGACGCCGTACACGAACACGACCAGGGTCAGGCCGGCACCGATCGCACCGAACGCGTGCTCGGTGATCGGTGCGACGTAGGTGTACACGAGGTTGGTCGCCGTCGACGCGAGCAACGAGACGAAGACGACGAGGAGGACCCGGCGGTCGCGTGCGGCCTGGAAACGCCCGGCCTGGCTGTGGACCGGCAGCGGTGCCACGCGCGGGACGACGAGGACCACAGCGACGATGGCCAGCGCTGCCAGCCCGGCGACCAGGACGAAGACGCTGCGGAACCCGACGGTCCGGGCCAGCACGGTGGCCAGCGGGACGCCCACCAGCGAAGCACTGACGATGCCGCCCAGGACCCAGGACAGGGCACGGCCCCGCCGCTGCGGCGGGCTGAGCGCCACCGCGGTCACATACGCGGTCGGGGTGTACGTCGCTGCGCCGAGAACGGCCACACAGCGCAGCACGATGAGCACGACCAGCGTCGGGGCGAAGGCGGCAGCCGTCGAGCCCGCGACGAAGACCGTGAGCCCGCCCAGCAGCACCCGGCGTCGCTCGTAGCCGCGGGTGAGCGCGCCGAGAAGGGGTGCGGCCAGCGCGTACAGCAGCGACGACGCGGCGACGACGAGCCCGGCGGTCGGTACCGATACGTCGAGGCCGGCCGCGATGAGCGGCAGGATCGCCGAGACGGCGAAGATCTCCGTCCCCAGGGCGAAGGTCCCCAGCGCCAGGACCGCGACGCGGGCACGCTGGTCGCCTTCCCGCCTCGTGGCCATTGAGGGGAGCGTAGTCACGACCGCGGCCGCGCCGCGGGCGGCGGCGGCGAGGCCGCGCCTAGGCTCGGCATGTGCCGTCGGTCCCTGAAGTAGCCGACGACGAGGTGGCGCACGACGCTGACGCGGTACGTCGGCTGGCCGCGTCGGCGGGAGGCCTCGCCGTACTGGACGCCCGGGTGAGCGTGTGCCGAGCGTGCCCGCGCCTCGTCGGCTGGCGCGAGGAGGTGGCACGGACCCGGCGGCGGGCATTCGCGGCGGAGTCGTACTGGGGCCGGCCCGTCCCGGGCTGGGGGGACGCGCAACCGCGGATCCTCGTCGTCGGCCTGGCGCCCGCGGCGCACGGCGGCAACCGGACCGGGCGGATCTTCACCGGCGACCGCAGCGGTGACTGGTTGTTCGCGTCGTTGCACCGAGTCGGTCTCGCGTCGATTCCCACCTCGGTGTCAGCCGGCGACGGGCAGCAGTTGTTCGGCGTCCGGATGGTTGCCGCCGTTCGTTGCGCGCCCCCGGCGAACAAGCCCACGCCGGCCGAACGCGATACCTGCGCCCCGTGGCTGGACACCGAACTGGAGTTCGTCCTCGCCGGCCTGCGCGCCGTTGTCGCGCTCGGCCGGTTCGCGTGGGACGCCAGTCTTGCCGCGCTGCGCCGCGCGGGTCTGGAGATTCCCTCGCCCCGGCCGGCATTCGGGCACGGTGCGGCGGTCGACTTGGCCAAGCCGGGCGGGCTGACTGTGCTCGGCTCGTACCATCCAAGCCAGCAGAACACCTTCACCGGCAGGCTGACCGCCGACATGCTCGACGACGTCCTCGGCCGAGCAGCCCGGCTCGCTGGCCGGGCCGGTCCGCCGCCAGCTGATTAGGCTGTCGGCGTCGAGCAGGCGGCGCGCCCAGCCCCCGGCGGCGGGGGACCACGAGCCAGGGAGGCATCCGTGGCAGACCCGAGCAGCGCAGCGCACCATCGCGACCCGGACCATGCACCGATTCGGCGCACCGCGGTGGCCGATGACTCGGCCAGGTATCCGGACGGGCCGCCGCGGCGCATCCTGATCGTGGGCGGCGGATACGTCGGCCTCTACACAGCCCTGCGGCTGCAACGCAAGCTCCGGCCGGACGAGGCGGTGGTCACCGTCGTCGACCCGCGCCCGTACATGACCTACCAGCCTTTCCTGCCGGAAGCAGCCGCCGGCTCGATCCAGCCACGCCACACCGTCGTCCCGCTACGAAAGACCTTGCGCCGCACCACGATCGTGTCCGCGTGGGTGACGAAGATCGATCATGCCCGCCGCACTGCCTGGCTGAAGCCGCTGCAGGGCGATCCGCAGCAGGTCGACTACGACATCCTGGTCATCGCCGTCGGATCGGTGCCGCGGACGCTTCCCATCGCCGGGTTGGCGGAGAACGGCATCGGATTCAAGAACGTCGAGGAGGCGATCGCATTACGCAACAGGGTGATCGAATGCCTCGATATCGCCGAGACCGCAACCGATCCGCTCGTTCGTGAATGCAACACGACCTTCGTCTTCGTCGGCGGGGGGTACGCCGGCGTCGAGGCCCTCGGCGAGATCGAAGACTTGGCCCGATACGCAACTCGGTTCTACCGCAATGTGTCTGCCGCAGACCTTCGGTTCGTCCTGGTCGAGGCTTCCGATCGGATCCTGCCCGAGGTGGGCCCCGACATGGGGCGGTACGCCCTCGCCCAGCTGCGTGCGCGGGGAATCGACGTACGACTCGGTACCCGGCTGGAGTCTGCGGTCGATCGCGAGATCGTGCTGTCCGACGGCCAGCGGGTGCATTCGGACACCCTCGTCTGGACCGCCGGGGTCAAACCCAACCCGATGCTGGCCGACACCGACCTCCCGCTGGATGCCCGCGGCCGGGTTCGGTGCACCGCGGACCTGCGGGTCGACGGGATCAGCGACGCCTTCGGCGCGGGCGACTGCTGTGCCGTACCCGATCTCACCAAACCCGGGGAGTTCTGTTCGCCGTCGGCCCAGCACGCGGTTCGCCAGGCGACCGTGCTGGCCGACAACATCATCTCGTCGATGCGGGGATTCCCGTCGCGGGACTACGAGCACCGCTACGCCGGTTCCGTGGCCTCGCTCGGGCTGTACAAAGGCGTGGCGCAGGTCTACGGAATCAAACTCAAGGGTTTCCCAGCGTGGTTCGCGCATCGCACGTACCACATGAGCCGGGTTCCTACCCTGCAGCGCAAGGTCGCGGTGGTGCTGGACTGGACCATCGCCCTGCTGTTCCAACGCGACGTGACCTCGCTGTGGCCCATGCACGAACCGGGGAAGTCCTTCACGGACGCGGCGAGGACGGCGTCGCCGGGGACCGGCTCGCCGCGCGGCGGGGACGGCGGCCGCGGCTAGGCTGGCGCCATGAGCATCGCGGTCACCGTCGTCGGTCACGACCGGCGGGGCATCATCGCCGACGTGACTGGGGTGCTGGCCGAACTGGGCGGCAACATCGAGGACTCGTCGATGACGTTGCTGCGCGGGCATTTCGCGTGGACGCTCGTCGCCGACGTCGATGCGGACGTGGCTGCCGTGCAGCAGCGTCTGGCGTTCCTCGGCGGTGAGGGCCTGGTCGTCTCGGTGCTGCCCGTCCCGGACGAGGAGTTGTCGCAGCGGCCGGAGAACGGCTGGCTGGTGTCGGTGCACGGATCGGACCGTCCGGGGATCGTGTCGGCGGTCATGCGGGTCCTGGCCGACATGGGGGGCAACGTCACCGACCTGACGACCCGGTTGGGTGCCGACCTGTATCTGATCGTCGCGGAGGTGGAACTGCCCGGCGACGTCGACCGCGGGGAACTGTCCAGCCGGCTGGCCGCGGTCGCCCACGACCTGGGGGTCGAGGTCTCGCTGCGCCCGGCCGAGTCTGACGTCCTGTAGCTGGTGACCGAGCCATCCGAGGTCACCGCGCCTCCCGTGCTGGCTGCCCTGCCACCCGGCCGGGTCCGCTCTGTCCTGCATGCGCCGGCAACACCGCTGTCGGCACCGTGCCGGCTCGTCGAGGATCCCGGCGATCCGGTCGTGGTGCAGCTGTGCGCCGACCTCGTGGCCACGATGGCAGCCTCGGCGGGATGTGTCGGCCTGGCAGCCAACCAGGTCGGCGTCGGCCTGCGGGTGTTTGCGCTGGACGTCCGGGATCACCCCAAGACCCGTCGCTGCCATGGCCGTCTGGTGCTGCTCAACCCGGTGATCGAGGAGGCCAGCCGGCGGGAGCGGGGCCGCGAAGGCTGTCTGTCGGTGCCGGACTTCACCGGTGACGTGCGGCGGGCCACGCGACTCACCGTCTCCGGCGTCCTGCCGGTGACGGGAGAGCCGGTGACGCTTCGAACGGACGCGTTCGAGGCGATCGCCGTGCAGCACGAGATCGATCATCTGGAAGGTCTGCTGTTCCTTGACCGGGTGACCGGCGCGCACGCCGTACACCCGCGCCGTACCTATCTGTAGGGCCACCGGCCCTTTGTCACGTCGCCGGCCCGGCCACGGGCGCCTTCGGTCCTCCTTGAGGAGCCACCGATTCGCCACGGCCGGCCTTCGGTCGGGCGGCCGCGCCTACAGTGGTGCCGCCCGCTGGCCCGGGTGGCGGAATCGGCATACGCAGCTCCCTTAAAAGGAGCCGCCGGCGACGGCTTGTGGGTTCGAGTCCCACCCCGGGCACCCGGTGCAACGCCGGACCGTGCTTCCCGCTGGTTGTCGCCGCACCGTGCCGCCGCTGGGCCGACTGCGGTCGACGTGCGCCCACAATCCTGAGCGTGAGCTACCGTGTTTCTCAGCGGCGCCGCCAGGGAGGTGGCGTTCCGCTCGAGGAGGACCACCCCCATGGAGACGCGCAATCCCATCCTGTCGAGGATGGCCAAGCCCGAGCAGGGCGGCGCCGGCTTCGCGTACGACGAGGGCCGCTCGGCCTACACGCAGGCGGCCACCGGTACGGCGACGGCCGCGACGCCCGCCCCGTCGGCTGACGACCTCCGGCGGATGTACACCGCGGGGACTCCCACCGGCGTCGGTGCCCGCGTCACGCTCAACGACGTCATCGTCAAGACGGGGATCTGCTTCGTCCTGGTCGTCATCGGTGCGGTCGTCGGCTGGAACACCGCCGACTCGATGCCGCTGATCTGGTTCGGGGCCGCGATGATCGGCCTGGTCCTCGGCCTGGTCAACGCGTTCAAGCGGCAGGTCTCGCCGGCGCTGGTCCTGCTCTACGCCCTCGTGCAGGGTGTGTTCCTGGGCGGTATTAGTTACGCCTACAACGACTGGGTCATCCGGTACGCCAACTACCAGGGCCTCGTCATGCAGGCGGTCATCGGCACGCTGACCGCATTCGGCGTGATGCTGCTGGTGTACAACACCGGCCTGATCAAGGTCGACGGCAAGTTCGCCAAGGTCATGGTCGTCGCGATCATCTCGTACGCCGTGATCGGGCTGATGTCGCTGGTCGCCGCGATCTTCGGTGTGGGCGGCGGTTTCGGCTTCTACGGGATGGGCTGGCTCGGCGTCGCCCTGTGCGCCGTGGGTGTCTTGTTGGCGTCGTTCACCCTGTTGCTGGACTTCGAAGCGATCAAGCAGGGGATCGCGATGGGCCTGCCGGAACGCGAGTCGTGGCGGATGTCCTTCGGGCTGCTGGTCACCTTGATCTGGCTGTACCTGGAGATCCTGCGCATGCTCGCCATGATCGCGGCGGCCAGTCGCTAGGCCTGCGGTCATCCCGTACGACGACGGCGGGGCACCTCCACCCAGGAGGTGCCCCGCCGTCGTGCGTGGTGCCGGCCGGTCAGCTGAGCCGGCGCGCCGCGCGGGCCATGTCGTACTCGTGGACGATCGCCGTGCTGTGACCGTGCGGCAGGTCGTGTTCGTCGCGCAGCCAGGAGACTTTCTCGTCGAAACGGGAAAAGGCCGGTCCGGCCTCGAGTATCGAGAACCATTCGTCCATCTGTCGGCCGGTCGTGGCCGGCACCCGGTCGACGAGCTGTCGGTGAGTTTCCTCCGAGTGGTGCAGGGCCATGGTCGGTCTCCTCTGCGGTCCGGACGTGGGAGCCACGGTAGTCCTCGTCCCGCACTCCGGCGCAAGGGAACGCGGTGATCGACTCCACGCCGCCGGCCGGCGCGGCCGACGCCTTCGCCGTCGAGCTGCACCGGACAGTGGACCTGTTGCGGAGCCTGTCGCCGGCCCGCCTCGCCGGTCTGGCGGAGCCCGTCCGCACTGCGGCACAGGAGTTTGCCGACGCCGCGGCGGACGCGGCGGGCGACGTACGGCGGTCGCTGCCGGTGCTGCCGCCCAGGGCGGTCCCCGACCAGTTGGCCGTCACCGGGCAGGACCTGCTCGAGCTGGCCGGCTCCGCTGGGTCAGCCCCGGTCGACGCCGTCCTGCGGCAGGGGGTCGAGCGCCTCCGGGCGCTGCGGCGTGCCACCTGACCTGCCGCCGGCCGCGCCACCTGACTCGCTACCGGCTGCGCCAGCGCCCGGTCCGCCGCCCTCGCGGAGGTCGACCACGGCCGGTTCGTCTGCCTCGGCGGCACGCCCACCGTGACCGCGCAGGCGCAGTCGCGCCCACCGGCCACGAGGCCCCCGGTCCTGACCGCCGACCTGAGCCGCCTCGACGGCCGCACCGGCCAGCTGCGCCGCCGCCACCGCCGCCTCCGCGACCGGCAGCGGCGCCGACCAGCGGGCCGGGAGGAGATCGGCCCCGGTGCCGTGCCGGATCCCGGCGAGCACAGCCGGCAGCAGTGCCTGCGCGGCGGCCCGGTAGCCCTCGGCCGACGGATGGAATCGGTCGGCCGAGAACATCGTCTCCGGGCGCGCGTCGAACTCCGGCCCCAGCAGGTCACCGAGGGAGACCGCACGCCCACCGGCCTCGACCGCTCCGATCGCCTGCGCGGCAGCCAGCGACCGCGACAGGCGGCGGGCGACGTACCGCAAGGGTTGGGCGATCGGTCGGACCGTGCCGAGGTCCGGGCAGGTGCCCACGACGACCTCGGTGCCGTGCTCACGCAGCCGGCGTACCGCCTGCTGGAGTTGCCCCACCGAGACCTGCGGGCGCACCGCGTGGGTGACGTCGTTCGCGCCGATCATGATCACCGCGATGTGGGGACGCAGGACCAGGATCCGCTCCACCTGGTCGGCCAGGTGCCGGGACTGCGCGCCGACCACCGCGACGGTGGTGAGCACGACGCCGCGTCCCAGGGTCGCGGCGACCGCCCGAGCGAGCGTGGCACCGATGGTGTCGTCGCGGTCTGCGACGCCGAGGCCCGCCGCACTGGAATCGCCGAGCATGGCCAATCGCACCGACGTCCCGTCTCGTGGGCCGTAGCGGCCGTCCTGGTACGGCGCGACGTCGCTGCGCGGTCCGATGGCACGCCGGGCGGCGCGAGCCTGGGCGACGAGGAGACCGAGCGTCGCGGCGCCGGCGCCGGCCGCACCACCGCTGCCGAAGGCCGCAGCCTTGGCGATACGACGGGCGTGCGCGACCTTGCTCACGAGTCGAATGATCTCATCGGGCGCCGACATCGGGCCTTCTCGCGTCCGGCCCGTACTCTCGGCGGGTGACGGTCTACGACTCGGTGCTCGATCTCATCGGCAATACCCCGCTGGTCCGGCTGCGTTCTGTCGCTGCCGGTTCGCCGGCCACGGTGCTGGCCAAGGTGGAGTACCTCAACCCGGGCGGTTCGGTGAAAGACCGCATCGCCGTGCGGATGGTCGACGAGGCCGAGCGGTCGGGCGCGCTGCGGCCCGGCGGCACGATCGTGGAACCCACCAGCGGCAACACCGGCGTCGGCCTGGCCCTGGTTGCCCAGGCGCGCGGCTACCGGGCGGTGTTCGTCTGCCCGGACAAGGTCAGCCTGGACAAGATCAATGTGCTGCGGGCGTACGGCGCCACCGTCGAGGTGTGCCCGACCGCGGTCGAACCGGACGACCCGCGGTCCTACTACTCGGTCAGTGACCGGCTCACCCGCGAGATTCCGGGCGCCTGGAAACCCGACCAGTACTCCAATCCGGCGAATCCTCGCTCGCACTATGAGACGACCGGTCCGGAGATCTGGGAGCAGACCGCCGGCCGGGTCACGCATTTCGTCGCCGGCGTGGGGACCGGCGGGACCATCACCGGCACCGGGCGCTACCTCAAGGAGGTCAGTGGCGGCCGGGTCCAGGTCATCGGTGCGGATCCGGAGGGGTCGGTGTATTCCGGCGGGACGGGCCGGCCCTATCTGGTGGAAGGTGTCGGAGAGGACTTCTGGCCGACCGCCTACGACCGCGAGATCTGCGACGAGATCATCGCGGTGTCGGACAAGGACTCCTTCGTGATGACCCGACGGCTGGCCCGCGAAGACGGGCTGCTGGTCGGCGGTTCCTGCGGCATGGCCGTGGTCGCCGCGCTCCAGGTCGCCGCCCGGTCCGGCCCCGACGATGTCGTCGTGGTGCTGCTGCCCGACGGCGGCCGCGGCTACCTGTCCAAGGTGTTCAACGACGAGTGGATGGCGTCGTACGGCTTCCTCGAGTCGTCCTCGACCGACGACCGGACCGTCGCCGATGTGCTGCGGGGCAAGGACACCACGGGGTCCGGGGCCATACCGCCGTTCGTTCACACGCATCCCACGGAGACCGTGCGCGACGCGATCCACATCCTGCGCGAGTACGGCGTCTCCCAACTGCCTGTCGTCAAGGCGGAGCCACCGGTGATGGCGGCGGAGATCGTCGGCGCGGTCGTCGAGCGCGACCTACTGGACGCGCTGTTCACCGGCCACGCGGCGATGGCCGACGCCGTCGACCGGCACATGTCCGCGGCGCTCCCCATCGTCGGCGGTGGGGAACCGATCTCGGCAGCCGTGGAGTTGTTGCGCACCAGCGATGCTGCCGTGGTCATCGTCGACGGCAAGCCGGTCGGCGTCGTCACCCGTCAGGACGTGCTGGGCCTGCTCGCGGCCGGCTGAGCCGGATGGCCACGACGGGGGAGCCGGTTCCCGGAGTAGCGCTCTTCGTCGCACTCGTGTTCACGATGGTCGCTGTCGTGGTGACGATCGTCGGCTACCTCGTCGCGATTCCGGCCGCGGTGGCCTGGGCGGCGGTCGCGAGCTTTGCCGGCGGAGTGGTGATCGCGGCGGTCTTGGCGTATCGAGACGCACGAGCTACCGGAGTATCGATACCTCGCGCGGTGGGCCGGGCGATTCGCCTCGGCGGGCGGTGGATCGTCGAGTTCATGCCCTGAGGCGGGGAGGACGGCGCGCGCAGCAGCTAGTCCTTGCAGCTCTGCCGCACATATAGATCGACCGCAAAGTTCGGTCCAGCTCGTGTCGATCCTTCGCGTGCATAACAGGCGGCGAGAATTCGCGCCTTCTCAAGGTCGCCCGGATCGGCGAGCGCAGGACCGCGGAAGCGCCGAACAACCCACAGCCGGTTGTGCTGCTGTAGGGCAACATCCATTCTTGATGGGGATATCTCCGTCCCGGTGAGCGTACCGGAAGCGGCACCGGACTCCTGCAGCATGGGATCCGCGATTGTAACCGGTCCAAATCCTCGGTTTAGAATACGTAGGTTGTTCGGCTGGTACAAAATTGCGTCGCCTGGTAGAGCATCCTTCTCGATAATACTTGCTACCGCTCGGACATTCTCGCCATGTCCATCGGTGGCCCGAACGGAGGCCTGTGCGCTCCAGCCAAGTACCAGAAGGCACGCCGTGACGGATAGGGCGATGACGGTCCCCACTTGCCGACGCGCAACCTGACGTGGCAGTCGGATGTCGGCGATCAATGCAAATGTCATGGCCACGCCGGGAATGCAGACGACCAGGTATCGAACATCGAATAGCGGATGCACTTGAGAAACCAGCCACAGGGCTACCGCAGGTGCGGCAGCCCACGTCACCGCCAGGGTTGCTGTCCGGCGAGAACGACCCCAGGCCAGTACGACAACGGCAGCAACAAGCAGCAAGAAACCAGCAACAGACGTCCAGCCGAATGAGATCGCTTCCCAAAGGTCTGCGCCGCTAGGTCGACTTAACCAGTCAACCTGCCCGATCTGCTTCGTCGCGAGGGCAGCAAACGGACCAACCAAAAGAAATGCAGCCCCTATGCTAGCCAGCCACCGCCGCGTGGCATGGCGATCCCAGGCGACGTAAGCCAAGTGTCCCAGCAGTACGGAAAGTGCCAAGATATTGATCAAGCCAAGCACGACGATGCACGCTGCATATCCGATCCACATCCCATAGTGACGTCGCCGACAGGCGACTACTAGGGCCAAGGTTCCGGCGGTCGCAACGAAGGTGGCCAAGGCATATGGCCTGGCTTCTTGGGCGTACCGACTTGATATCGGGCATACGACCAAGACCAGGGGTGCCGCAATCATCACGGCGGTCGAGCCCAGCTGCCGTCCGAGAACTGCCAACAGGCCAGCGGTCGCAGCCATGGCGGCCGCCGACAACCCGCGAAGTGCTGACAGATCGCCGCCAGCTGTCACGACGCCGCGTGCCACAGAGTAGTAGAGGCCGTGGACGAGGTCAGCGTTGCCAAGGGCGCGCCATAGATCCCCAGTTGAGCGTGAGGCCATGTCGAGTGTTACGAGTTCGTCGCGCCACGGACTCGCTCCGTCGATGCGCCAAAAGAAGACGCCAAATGCTACGACACTCACCACTGCCGGCCACCAGCGGAGCCAAACAGCACCGCTCGCGGGAGCTGAGGACCCTGCGCCTGCCGTTCCCGCATCCGAAGCCGGCGCGGAGGCAGATCCCGACTCGCCACCTGCAGTCACTGAGCTCGGCCCCCGTCCTTGGTTCGACTCCCTCGATGGTGCGCACCATAGCCGCATTTCGGGCCTGTTGTCCGGTCGTGGCGCCTACCGAGGTTCCGAGTCTGTCTTGTCCTCTAGCTCCGTTGTCGCCCTCGATCACAAGTTGCCTGAAACAGCTTCACATCACACTGATTGCAGTCTTTTCCCGAGCTAAACGAGTCGTTCCATCCGTCGAGCAAACTCTCGACCGCATAGTCGGTATCACTGACGGTTGCCGTGAAAACTCCGGGCCCGGAGACGCGATAGCGAGATCCGGCGAAACCTGCGTGCTGAAAGAATTCGACGCGAGTAGACGAGCCGCTGCCGACGTCTTTGTTGCTTGAAGGGTCAGCGAAGGCCGGGACGGCGTCGTTTCGTCGGCCAGACGGTGAACTCTTGCCACAGGCTCGATCGGTCGCTGTTGGGCACACGCGACGCATCTGCACGACGGCGCGTCGGGGTGGCGGCCACGGAGAGTTAACGCACAGTTCTGCTGCCATGAAGGCGGCGCTCCCAGCGGCCTTAGCGGTGTTCGCCATCATGGAACGACGTCTGCACCATGCCTGGTGCGTTCTGGACGAGGAACAACTGCGGCCCTATGCCAGATTTGTTGTGGGTCGGGCTCGAACATCATCACCACGATGTAGGCCAGGCCGAGGAGGAGATACACCGCTCCCAGAACGGGTTCCACGAGAGTCGTGTGTGAGCCGAAGACATCCGACAGCGGACCCAGCCACCAGACGGCGTACGTCGCGGTGGCGGCGATGATCGTGGCGAGCAAGATGATCGCGGCGCGGCGGGCCCGGCGCACCTGCCAGAGGGTGCCGACCGCGGGTACGAACCATACCCAGTGATGGGTCCACGAAATCGGCGAGGCGGCCAGCATGGCGAAGCCGACGACGCAGGTCGCCGCGAGGCGAAGGTCGCACTGCCACAGCTGGGTCGCGATATGGCAGGCGGCGCCGACGAGGGCCACCGCGATCGGTAGCCACAGCCATCCTGGCGGCTGTCCGTCCGCGGCGCGCGCGAGAACGCCGTACAGCGACTGGTTGCCGAGATAGGTGACGCCGCCGACCCGATCAGGCTGGTAGGCGAGGTCCGTCCAGTACTGCCAGGCGGCGGCGTAGGGCAGGAGCACGCCGATCGCGGCTGCGCCGACGAATGTGGCGGCCGTACGCACCGCGTCCCGGCGCCGGCCGGCAGCCAGGTAGAGCAGCACGAATCCGGTCGGGACGAGTTTGATCGCGCCGGCGATTCCGGTGAGGACGCCGCCGAATCGTCGTCCCACCGCGGACGACACGTCCTCGACGACCAGCCACATGACCAGGAGATTGACCTGACCGAACCCGAGCGTCGCGTGCACCGGTTCCATGCACAGCGCCAGCAGGACGAGGACCGCGGCACGCCGCCCGCGGCGCCGCGACGGTCCGGCCACACTGAGCCAGCAGACGCGGACCAGTGCGGCCAGTGACGCACAGGTCAGGACGATCTTCGCTGTCAGCAGCGGCAGCACTGCCAGCGGCGCGAACAGCAGCGCGGCGATCGGCGGATAGGTGAAGGGGAGCCCATCCGGACCGGTCACCTCGTACAGCGCTGTCGCGTGAACCGCGGCATCGCCGCCGGCGCGGTACACGAACAAGTCGATCATTTCCAGCCGGGCGCTCAGCACGACCGAGACGGCCACGATCCCTACAGCGACAGCGGCAATGGCCAGTCGGCGGCCGCCGACAGCAGGCCGCCGTGAGGTCAGATCGATCACTGGCGCCCCCGGGCCCGGCAGGGGTCCGCTGACCGGTCTGGCCTGCCCGAGCACCCCGCCGCCCCGATGCTGACATGCGTGCCGACCGTGGGGCAACGTCGGCCGCCGAGATCGCGGTCACCAGACGTCGCCGGCCGTTGCGTGCGCGGCCGGGGCGGAGGCGAGGACCGGGAGCGTCCTGTCTGGCCGCGCCGTGGATCCGTTACAGCGGAGGCAACTGCGCCAGCGGCGGCAGCGAGATCCCGGTCTCCGCGTGGCAGTCGTAGCCGTGCGGAACCTTGTACAGGTACTGCTGGTGGTACTCCTCGGCGTAGTAGAAGGGCCGGTCGGCGGCCGGGCCGATCTCCGTGGTCACCTCGCCGTATCCCTTGCCGCGCAGGATCGCGTCGTACGCCCGGGCGGTCCGTTCGGCGAGTTGTGCCTGCTCGGTGGTCGTCCAGTACACCGCGCTGCGGTACTGCGTACCGACGTCGTTGCCCTGGCGGTAGCCCTGGGTCGGATCGTGGTTCTCCCAGAAGACCTTCAGGACGTCGTACGTGGACACCTTCGTCGGCTCGTAGGCGACCAGGACGTTCTCGGCGTGACCGGTACGTCCGGTGCAGACCTCGTCGTACGTCGGGTTCGGGGTGTACCCGCCCTGGTAGCCCACCGCCGTCGAATAGACCCCCGGCAACCGCCAGAAGCGCTTCTCCGCGCCCCAGAAGCAGCCCAGTCCGACGTAGAGAATCTCGACGCCGTCCGGCCAGGGCTCCTCCATCGGCTTGCCGAGGACCTGATTCGCGGCCGGGACGTGGAACGGGCGGACCGGCCGGCCCGGCAGGGCGTCGGCTTCGGTCACCATGCGGGAGCGGGCGCCGAACAGCGAGGAGAACGACATGCCGCCATTGTCCTCCGTCCAGTCAAGCGCCCCGGGCCGCACGAGTCCGCCGCACGAGCCGCCGCCGCCCAGCCGACCCGGTGTTGTTCGCCTTCGCGACCCGGTGTTGCGCGCCTTGTGGTTGCTATGCCGGCCCGGATTGGCCTGCTGAGCGACCGTACGGCGCGCAACGCGAGATGGGGGGCGGGTCGGCTGCGCGACTGCCGACTAGGGTCGCGGCCGTGGGTACCGCCGAGTACGGAGCCGAGTACGGATTCGAGACGCGCGCCATTCATGCCGGCCAGGCGCCGGACCCGACCACTGGTGCGGTGGTCCCGCCGATCTACCAGGTCTCGACGTACAAGCAGGACGGCGTCGGCGGCCTGCGCGGTGGGTACGAGTACTCCCGGTCGGCCAACCCGACCAGGACTGCCCTCGAAGAATGCCTGGCCGCGTTGGAGGGCGGTGTTCGTGGTCTGGCGTTCGCCTCCGGGCTGGCTGCCGAGGATGCCCTGCTGCGGACGGTGTGCGAGCCCGGCTCGCACGTGGTGCTCCCCGACGACGCGTACGGCGGCACCTACCGGCTGATCGCCCGCGTCGCCGGGCCCTGGGGGGTCGGCCACACCGCCGTACCGCTGCAGGACCTCACGGCGGTGCGGGCGGCGATTCGTCCCGGGGTCACCCGGATCGTGTGGGTCGAGACGCCGACCAATCCGCTGCTCGGCATCGCCGACATCGCCGCGCTCGCCGAGATCGCCCACGACTCCGGCGCTCTTCTGGTGGTGGACAACACGTTCGCCTCGCCGTACCTGCAACAGCCGCTGGCGCTGGGAGCCGACGTGGTGGTGCACTCCACGACGAAGTACCTCGGCGGCCACAGCGACGTCGTCGGTGGGGCGCTGGTCACCGGCGACGCCGAACTCGGTGAACGGCTGGCATTTCACCAGAACGCGATGGGCGCCGTCGCCGGCCCGTTCGACTCCTGGTTGGTCCTGCGGGGGACGAAGACGCTCGCCGTCCGAATGGACCGCCACTGCGCCAACGCGGCGGCGGTCGTCGACCTGCTGAGCCGCCATCCGGCGGTGGTCGAGGTGCGCTATCCCGGCCTGCCGGATCACCCCGGCCACCTCGTCGCGGCGCGGCAGATGCGTGGCTTCGGCGGGATGGTGGCGTTCCGCGTCGCCGGGGGCGAACGGGCAGCCCTCGATATCTGTTCGCGGACAACGGTCTTCACCCTGGGCGAGTCGCTCGGCGGCGTGGAGTCGTTGATCGAGCATCCGGGCCGGATGACGCACGCCTCGGTGGCGGGTAGCGCACTGGAGGTGCCGGCCGACCTGATCCGGCTCAGCGTCGGGATCGAGACCGCCGCCGACCTGCTCGCCGACCTCGACCAGGCCCTCAGCGGCGGTTGAGCGGGGCCGACCTCGACCAGGCCCCAGCCGCACGCCAAGTACGTCGACGACCGCTGAGCACGTCGACGACCCGCCGGCGCGAACAGTGTCGGCTGAGCGCGATCAACCGGACGCCGGTACGGGCGTCGGCGGCGTACGGCGGAGGGTTTCCGGCATCGTCGTGGTCAACGCGACAGTGACGACGGCGACGACGGCGCCGGCGAAGAACGCCCAGCCGTAGCCGACCGAGTCCGCCAGCAGCCCCGCCACGAGCGGGCCGACGATCGTGCCCACGTCCGACGCCATCTGGTACGCCGCGATCGCCACACCGCGACGTCGACCGCCGACGACGTCGCCGACCACGGCGGCCGGCGCCGAGCCCAGGCAGGCGGCCGAACCACCCAGCACGAGCATCGCGAGCAGGAAGACGACCGGACCGGAACTCAGCGACAGCGTGAGCATTCCTGCCAGCAGCAGGATCGACCCGCCGATCATCACCGGGCGACGCCCGCGGTGGTCCGCGCTGCGGCCCGCGGGGACGAGCAGCACTGCTTGCGCTGCGGCACCCAGCAGGAATCCGGCGCCGGCCAGCGACGGCCCGCTGCGCAGCGACTCGACGACGAAGAGCGGCACCAACGCCGTACGCAACCCGAACGAGACCATCCCGTTGCCGAAGTTGACCGCCAGCGCTGCCCGGTATGCCCTGTCGCGCAAGGCAGCCCGCAGCCCGGTCGCTTCGGCAGACTGCTCGGCCACGCCGGTGTCGTCGCGCAGCTGGGTATGGGTGAGCATCACCAGCGTGACGGCGACGGCGGCGACCAGGGTGGCGGCGTAGACGAAGAAGGGGGCGCGCAGCGACCAGCCGACGACAAGGCCACCAAGAGCCGGACCGGCGATGCCGCCGAACAGGAAGCCGGCCTGGAACGTGCCGGCCGCGCGGCCCCGCTGTTCGGGAGCGACCACCCGAAGCAGCAGCGCGAACGCCGAAACCGTGAACATCGCCGAACCGATCCCGCCCGCGCCCCGCAGGACGAGCAGCCAGGCGAACGACTGCGCGAAGCCGGCCAACAGGCTCGACAGCGCGACGATGCCCAATCCGGTCGCCAGGACCGACCGCTCGCCGAGCGTGTTGACCAGCCAGCCCGCGCCGGGGGAGGACACCAGACGCATCAGGGCGAACACGGAAATCACCGTGGTCGCCGCAAAGGCGCTGACCCCGAACGATCGGGCGAACACCGGCAGGGCCGGCGCCAGGATCCCGAACCCGAGCGCGACGCAGAAGGCGACTCCGGCCAGTGCCCCGACCTCGGGCGGCAGTCCGCCGAGAAGCCGGCGCCTCACGCCAGCGCAATGGGATCGGACACGTCGGCAGCCTAGTAAGCGCGGCGCGCCGGCTTCAGACGGACCGTCGCCGGCCGTGTCGCCGCCGCCGTCAGGCGGGCCGTCGCAGGCCGCGTCGCCGGTGTCAGGCGGATCGCCTCCGGCCCCGCCGCCGGCGCAGATAGTCGCTGACCACGTAGTCGCCCAGCCGGTCGGTGGAGGGGCTCAGCACGCGGCCGCCGTTGCGCCGCGCAACCTGGTCGAGGAATCGCGCCAGCCGCGGCTCGTCACCCAGCCGGAAGAACGTGATCGGCACCCCCCGGCGGGTCATCCGGTCGACCTCGGCGAGAGTCAGCTCGATCGTCTGCCGAGCCGGCGGCCACATGAACGACCACTCGCCGTCGCTGTCGATGTGGGCGGTCGGCTCGCCGTCGGTGACGACCAGGACCACCGGTTCGGCGTCGCGGTGACGATCCAGGAACCGTCCGGCCAGCATCAGCGCGTGCTGCAGATTGGTGCCCTGGACCTCGTTCGCATCCAGATCGGGCAACTCATGCGGCCGGATGATGCGCGCCAGATTGGCGAAGGCGATGAGCTGCACCGCATCCTGCGGAAACGCCGTGCTGGCCAAGGCGTGCAGCGCCATCGCGGTGGTCTTCGCCGTTCGCCACGTGTCGTTCATGACCATCGAGAAGGACTGATCGACCAGCAGGACGACGGCGGCCCGGGTTCGCCGCTCGGTCTCGCGGATCTCGAAGTCCTCGCCACGCAACGGCAGCCGCAGCCGGGAGGGGGACTCGTCGGTGTCGGCTGAGTGCCGGGTCGCCTGCAGGGAGCGGCGTACGGCGTTGCCCACTGTCCGCACCACGTCGATGGGTTGCTCGTCGCCGAAGCGCCATGGCCGGGTCGATCCGGTGAAGTCCCCGGCCGAGCCCGCGTCGTGCAGCTCGTGGTCACCGCGCCGCGCGCCGTCCAACGAGGAGAACACGTGACGCAGCGCGGCTTGGCCCAGCCGCCGCATCGCCTTCGGGGTCAGTTCCAGCTTCCCGTTGCGGCGTAGCAGGTATCCCTGCCCCTCCAGCTGCCGTTGGACCTGCTGCAGCCGGCGCAGGTCGTCGACCGCCTGCCGGCCGAGCGCCCGCCGCACCGCCTCTTCGTCGACGTCGTCGAGCATCGCCCCGTCGTAGTCCTGCCGCATCGCCTCTTCCAGGGCAGCGAGGTCGGCGAGCTCGGCCAGCGCCGTCGTGGCGTCGCCCAGACCCATGGCCTGTTCACCGTCGACGCGTTGCCGGCCAGTCCACGGCAGGTCCGGGCGCAGCGCCCGGAGGTTGTCGGAGAGCCGGCCCAGCTGCGCGGCCAGATCCAAGTCGCCGAGCGCCTGCTGGATCAGTTCGCCGAGCTCGGCGCGCTGCTGGGGTGACAACGAATCCAGCAGCCGCGCGGCAGCAGCGGCCCGGCGCGCCAGCTCGTCCAGCAGCTGGTCCAGGTCCTGCGGCCGGTCCGGGAAGAACTGTCCATGCCGGGCCATGAAGTCGTCGAAGTCGGCCGCGGTGTCCTCGCCACGAGACCGCTTCTCCAGCAACTGGTTGAGGTCATTCATCATGTCCTTGAGCTGCTGCTGCTCGGCGGGATCTCCCGGATCGCGCAGCGACTGCTTGAGGCCCGCGAACTGTTGGTCGAGCACTTCCCGCCGCAACAGGTCCTGGAGTTCTTCGTACGCGGCCCGCGCGGCCGGTGACCGCCAGTCGTAGTCGGCCAGCTCCCGGACTGCCCGGGCAGTGTCGTCGGGCAGCGCGTCGAGCGACGCCTCACGGAAGCGCGCCTCGTCGGCCGGATCGGCGAACAGCTCGCGCCGCTCCGCGGCCAGCGCTCGGTCCAGCAGCTCCCGTACGGCGGCCAGCGTCCCGTCCAGCCGGCCGGAGCGCTGCAATGCCTTGCGGCGCTGGCGAACCTGTCGAAGCAGATCGTCGAGTCCCCGCAGTCCGTCGGTGCCTCGACGCAGCAGGTAGCGCATCGCGTCGCGAACCGAGTCGCCGTCCAGGATCCGTTCGCCCAGTTCGTCGACGGCCCGTCCGACGTCGTACGGCGCCGCCAGCGGGTCGGGCCCTTCGTGGTAGGAGCCGTAGCGGTAGGCCATGTCTCAGACGCTCCCGTAGACGGTTCGACCCTCGATCTCGTCCTTGGCGATCCGGCGCGTGAGATACAGCCCATCCAGTGCCAGTTCCAGGCAGGCCGCGACGACTCCGGCGGATTCGCCGGCGTCACCTTCCAGCGCGGACACGATGCGTCCCAATCCATCCAGCGGCCCGACCTCGGCCAGCAGCGCAGTCGCCGGGACCAGGTCGCCGGACACGATGGTGATGCCCTCGTCGAATCGGGCCACCAGTGGCGCGAGATCGACGCTGCCCAGGTGGGAACGGAAGGTCTCCGCTATCGCCCGCCGGAGCAGATGGTCGAGGACCTCCTCCTCACGACCTTCCTCACTGACGTCGAACTCGACCTTGCCCCGCAGGGTGGGGACGACAGCCGGCAGATCGCATACCCGGGCGACCGCTTCGGCCTCGCCGGTGAGCGCAGCACGCCGTAACGCGCCGGCGGCCACCGACTCTGCTGCCGCCACGGCGAACCGCGCCGACACCCCGGACCGCGCGTCGATGGCGGGGGATTCCCGGACGAGGCGGGTGAACCGGCCGACGACCTCCAGCAGATGGCCCGGAACGACGGCGGCAAGGTCGGCCTCCTGGCGCACCAGGGCGACTTCGTCGGCGAGTTGGACCGGGTAGTGGGTTCGGATCTCGGCGCCGAAGCGGTCCTTCAGCGGCGTGATGATGCGGCCGCGACTGGTGTAGTCCTCCGGGTTCGCGCTGGCGACCATCAGCAGGTCCAGCGGCAGGCGCAACGTGTATCCCCGGACCTGGATGTCGCGCTCCTCCAACACGTTCAGCAGGCTGACCTGGATCCGCTCGGCGAGATCGGGCAACTCGTTGACGGCGAAGATGCCTCGATTGGTTCGCGGCACCAGCCCGTAGTGCACGGTCTCCGGGTCGCCCAGCGTCCGGCCCTCGGCGACTTTCATCGGGTCGACGTCGCCGATGAGGTCCCCGACCGACGTGTCCGGCGTCGCGAGTTTCTCGCCGTACCGCTGCGAGCGGTGCAGCCAGCCGACCGGCAGCTGGGGGCCGAGGTCGTCGGCCAGCCGCCGGCACCGGGTGCATACCGGCGACAGCGGATGGTCGTTGATCTCGCAGCCGGCGACGACCGGCGTCCATTCATCGAGCAGGCCGACGAGGGTGCGGATCAGCCGCGTCTTGCCCTGTCCGCGTTCGCCGAGCAGGACGATGTCGTGTCCGGCCAGCAGCGCGCGCTCCAGCCGGGGGCGGACGGTGTCGGCGAATCCGACGATGCCGGGGAAGGGGTCCGCGCCCGAGCGCAGCCGGGCCAGCAGGTTCTGTCGTACCTCCTCCTTCACCGAGCGGTGCTCGTACCCGCCGGGGGCGAGGTCGGCGCGGGTGGTGGGCAGGGCCGCGGGCGGCTGGGGCGGCAGCGACGTCATGCCCCGACGGTACGTCGGATACGCAGCGGCCGTCGCCGTCCGCGACAGGCGCCCGGCTGAGCGAGGATGGGCGCGTGGTGCAGATCGCCGAGGGGATGGCGGCCGGCGAGGACCTGCTGGCCGCGGCCACTCGCGCGGTCGCCGAGGCCCTCGCGGGCCTACCGCCGCGTGACCACTCCGGCGAGGCCGTCGACCCGCGTGCGACCGTCGACCCGGGCGAGGCCGCCGGGGTGGACGAGGACGCGACGCTCGGCTTCGTGTTCGTGTCCGGCGGCGAATCCCCGGTGGCGGCCGCGACGCTCGCCCACGTCGCCGGGCTGCTGCCCGGGGTGACCGTGGTGGGGTGTACGGCGGATGGCGTCATCGGCGGCGGGGCAGCGGTCGAGAGTGCGCCGGCGGTGGCGGTCTGGCTGGCGCGCCTGCCGGGTTGCCGGCTGCGGTCCTTCCACCTGGAGGTGATGCGCTCGGCGGAGTCCATCTCGGTGCTGGGAATGCCGTCGCGCCACGACGACGACGTGGTGGCGATCCTGCTGGCCGATCCGTGGTCGTTCCCGGTGGATGGCTTCGTGGCACGGTCGGCCGACAGTCTCGACGGGCTGCCGCTGGTCGGCGGACTGGCCTCCGGCTCACTGGGTCGCGGCCAGTCCCGGCTGATCGTCGACGGGGTGATCCACGACCGGGGCGCGGTCGGGGTCGTGCTGTCCGGTCCCGTCGCGGTCCACAGCCTCGTCAGCCAGGGCTGCCGCCCGATCGGCCCGGCCATGACGGTGACGGCCGCGGAGGGCCCGGCGATCTTGGAGCTGGCCGGGGCGCCGGCGGTGCAACGCGCCCGCGAGGCGGTGGCGACGCTGCCGGCCGAGGAGCAGGCGCTGGCGGTGCGCGGGCTGCGACTCGGACTGGCCATGGACGAGTACGCCGGGCACCACGGTCACGGGACCTTCCTGGTCCGGGGACTGCTCGGCGTCGAAGGCCAACCCACCGCCATCAGCGCCGGTGAACCGGTGGCGGTCGGGCGCACCGTCCGATTCCACCTCCGCGACGCCGAGGCTGCCGAGGTCGATCTCGATGCCATCCTGCAGGCGTTTCGGCAGCGACCCGGCGGCAGCGACGTTGCGGGCGCCTTGCTGTTCTCCTGCAATGGACGCGGGCGTGCGATGTTCGACCGGTCCGACCACGACGTGCGTGCGGTACGGCGAGGTCTGGGGGCCGGGCCGGTGGCCGGTTTCTTCGCCGGCGGCGAAATCGGCCCGGTCGGCGGACGCAACCACGTGCACGCCTTCACCGCATCGGTCCTCGTCTTCGACGCTGCCGCGGGCAGCGGCCGTCACGACGAGGTCGGCCGGCCGGAGACCGGCGATCCCGACGACATCGACGCGGACATCGACGCGGCCCTGCGGGAACTCACCGACGACTGACCCGCGCGGCCCTGCCAGCCACGACCCTGCCGGCGCTGCTACTCCGACGGCACGGGCAGCGGCGTAATGGCGTCGTCGTTGAGGCTCTCGGAGTCACGTGGCGCGGTCCGCAGCGGGTGCTCCTTGAGGAACCAGGTGATGACGAACGCCACCAACACCACCGGAACCGCCAGCAGGAACGTCGTGTCCAGCGCGTGGCTGAAGGCGGCCACGAGCGCGTGGTACAGGTCCGAGGGCAGCGCGAGGAGGTTCTGTACCGATGCTGTGGCCGCACCGTCGCCCTTGGACAGTTGTTCGGCGGCAGCCGGTCCCAGGCTTGCGGTGATCTCATGCTGCAGTCGGGCGGCGTACACCGCGCCGAAGGCGGCCGTCCCGAACGACGCCCCGATCGAACGGGCGAACGTCGTTGCGCCGGTGGCGATCCCGATGTCGTGCGGCGACACGCTGTTCTGCGCGGCGATGGTCAGGACCTGCATGACGAAGCCGAGACCGAGCCCGAGGATCAGGGCGTAGAGCGCGAACAGGACGTACGGCGTGTCCGGATGAAGGAACGACATGAGGTAGATGCCCAGCGCCGCGAGGCCGGTACCGACGATCGGCAGGACGCGGTACCGCCCGGTCCTGGCGACAAGCCGCCCGCTCCCGATCGACGTGATCATCAGGCCGAGCATCAGGGGAAGCAGTTGCAGCCCAGCCTCGGTGGGGCTGGCGCCGCGGACGACCTGCGTGTAGATGGACAGGTACACGATCGCACCGAACATGGCGAAACCGAGGATGAACATGACCGCGGTGGCCACGCGCATGGTTCCGTTGCGGAACAGGCGCATCGGCAGGATCGGTTCGGGGTGGTGGAGTTCCTGCAGCACGAACAGGACGAGGGCGACGACGCCGCCGGCGGCCAGCCCGAGGATCGTCGCCGAGGTCCAGTCGTACTGCTGGCCGCCCCACACCGTGACCAGCAGCAGCAGCGTGACCCCGACGAGCAACAGGGCCGAGCCCAGCCAGTCGATGCGTGGCTTGGAACGCTTGGGGGGCAGGTGCATCGCGATGCCGATCACGACGAGCGCCACGGCGCCCAGCGGCACGTTGATGTAGAAGATCCACCGCCAGGACAGATGCTGGGTGAACAAGCCGCCCAGTAGCGGGCCGATCACGCTGGCGAAGCCAAACACGGCGAAGAACAGGCCGGTGTAGCGCCCGCGTTCGCGGGCCGGGATGAGGTCGGCCACGGCCGCCAGGATCAGCACCATGATCCCGCCGCCGCCGACACCCTGCAGCGCGCGGGTGGCGATGAGCTGTGCCATGTCCTGACTCGCTCCGGCCAGGACCGAGCCCACGACAAAGGTCGAGACCGCTATTTGCAATATCACTTTGCGGCCGTAGAGGTCGGAAAGCTTGCCCCACAACGGCGTCGTCGCCGTCGAGGTCAGCAGATAGGCCGTCACGACCCACGACAGCTCGGCGAGCCCGCCCAGGTCGGAGGTGATCGTGGGCAGGGCTGTCGAGACGATCGTCTGGTCGAGTGCGGCGAGCAGCATCGTGATCAACAGAGCGGTCAGCACGGCCCGGGGGGCTCGGAAGGGCACCGGCGGTGCCGGCGGGGTGGCGGTGGTCGGACTGGTCACTGGTCATCTCCTGCTCGCCGGGAGGCGCCACCGGACGCCGCGCCGGACAGTTGGGGTGCGGGCGTACGCCCGGGGCGAGAGCACTTGCCGAGGTCGCCGGCCAGGCGGACCAGCAGCCGGTACAAGGTGGTGCGGTCGGCAGGCGTCCACTGCTCCACAGCGGGCGCGATCGACCGGAGGCCGCCGGCGCAGACCTCGGTCAGCGCGGCGTGCCCCCGCTCGGTCAACGACACGGCGTGCGCCCGGCGATCGACCGGGTCGTGGCTGCGCACGATCAGGCCTGCCTGCTCCATTCGCGCGAGATGCCGGCTGACCGTCGAGGAGTCCAGGCCGATCACGTCGGCGACGTCGGCCGCTCGACAGCTGCCCCGCTCCTGCAGGGTCATCAGCAGCGACAAGGTGCCGAGGTCGAGCGAGGCCGGGCCCGCGACGCGCCGAGCAGCCCGGGTCACCTGGAACAGCGCCAGCGCGACGTCGTACGCCGCGGCCTCCGTGACATCCGTCGGCCCAGCGGCGTCCAGCGTGGCTGCCGCCGGAATAGTTGGTTGGTGCATGCAACTATCTGACCACGCCAGGCTTCGACCTGCCAAATCGACGGTGCCCGATGCGAGGATCCGGCCGTGGTGAACTCGGACAGCACAGGCCAGGACGCCGCCGCGGGGCTCGGCGCCGGCTCGGTTCCCGCCGTACCGATCACCGTCGCCACGGTGCGGCAGGCACGCGACGAGTTGCGGGGGGTGATCCGGGAGACCCCGATGTCCGGCGCCCGCTGGCTCGCCGATCGGGTCGGCGGACCGGTGTGGCTGAAGTGCGAGAACCTGCAGCGCGCGGGTTCCTTCAAGATCCGTGGCGCCTACACGCGCATGGCACGGCTGCCGCCCGGCGATCGCGTCCGCGGGGTCGTCGCCGCCAGCGCGGGGAACCACGCCCAAGGTGTCGCCGTGGCCGCGCAACTGCTCGGCATCACCGCGACCGTGTTCATGCCGGAGGGGGCGCCGCTGCCGAAGGTGAGCGCCACTCGGGCGTACGGCGCCGACGTCCGGCTCGCCGGGTCGTCGGTGGACGAAGCACTCGGGCACGCGGTCGCGTTCGCGGAGGCGACGGGCGCGGTGCTGATCCACCCGTTCGACCACGCCGACATCGTCGCCGGCCAGGGCACGGTCGGGCTGGAGATCCTCGAGCAGTGCCCCGACGTCCGGACGGTGGTCGTCGCGGCCGGCGGTGGCGGCCTGCTGGCCGGAATCGCCTTGGTGCTCAAGCAGTTGCGGCCGGAGATCCGCGTCGTCGGCGTACAGGCCGCCGGTGCGGCGGCACTACCGGCGTCGCTGGCCGCGGGTCATCCCGTACCGCTGTCCACGACGACCACCATGGCGGACGGCATCGCGGTCGGACGGCCGGGCGAGCTGACCGTGGAGTTGGTCCGCCGGTACGTCGACGAGATCACCACGGTCAGCGAGGAACAGATCTCCCAGGCGCTGCTGCTGTGCCTGGAGCGGGCCAAGCTCGTGGTGGAGCCCGCTGGAGTCGTGTCGGTGGCCGCGCTGCTGGCGGGGCTCGGCGGCCTGCAGCCGCCCGTCGTCGCCGTACTCAGCGGCGGCAACGTCGACCCGCTGCTGCTGCTGCGAGTGATCCGCCACGGCATGGCCGCCGCCGGTCGATACGTCTCCCTGGCCGTACGGATGGCCGACCGGCCGGGCTCCCTGGCCCGGTTGCTCGCCGAACTCGGGGACGTCGGGGCCAACGTGGTGGAAGTGGAACATCGCCGGACCGACCCGCTCCTGGCCATCGACGAGGTCGACGTCGTCGTGGCGATGGAGACCCGCGGCCCGGAGCACTGCGACGCGGTCGTCGCGCGGCTACGAGAGCGCGGCTACGCGGTCAGGGACCGCGCAGATTGAAGAATAGAAAGGATGACTTGACACTTTGGTAAGCCAGCGCCAGGGTTCTCGGCATGACGAACTCTCAGTCCACCCCCGACGCGGACGACCTGCGGCGGGTGCTGGAGCGGGTCGCCAGCGGCGACCTCGACCCGGCTGCCGCCGTCGGCCTGCTGGATGCCGTCGCTGCCGCGCCGACCGCGGCCAGCAGCGCTGAGCGGGGCCCAGCCACCCGGGTCCGGGTGCGCGGCGACCGCGCCCGGCTCACCGTCGTGTCCGATCCGACCGTCGCCAGCCTCACCGCGGAGGGCCAGCACCGCATCACCCGGGACGGCGACGTCCTCGTGGTGGACGTGTCTCCGCTGGCCTCGGCAACGGGCGGCTGGTCCCAGCCGGACGGCTACCGGATGGGCGGCATGGACGGCTGGGGCAACTGGCGGCGCTGGGTCGGCGGAGAAGCGCGCGCGACCCTGCGGGTGAATCCGGCGCTGCCCCTCGAGATCGACGCCATGGCGTCGTCGTTGGACATCGCCGGGCGACGGTCGCCGATCGCCGTGCGGATCAGCGCATCCGCCCTCCGGCTGCGAGACCAGCAGGCCACCCTCGAGATCGTCGCCGCGTCCTCGAAGGTCGACGTCGAGGCCCGCCTGCTGGGCGGGTCGTCGTCGATCGATGCCGACATGTCCAGGGTCGTTGCGGTGCTGCTCGCTGGTTCCGAGGTGGCCGTCGTCGGGGACGGGGAGATGAGTTCGATCGCCATCCCGAGCGACAGCCGGGGACGCGGCCGACGAGCGGCGGCCGCCGACCCGGCAGGCGGCACCGGACAGCTGCGGGTGTCCGGACGGATGAGCAAGATCACGGTCGAGCGGAGGGACCGATGACAGCCGCGCCGGGGCGCTCGTCGCCGGCCGATTCGCCGGGGCGGTCGTCCCAGCCGGAGTGGCCGGGACGCGCGTCGCAGCCGGACGTGCCCGCCTATCGCGCGCCGGTGAGCTGCCCGGTCTGCGACGACGCGCTGGTCGTCACCGGCCTGGGCTGCCGTACGTGCGGGACGCAGGTCAGTGGCGAGTTCCGCCATTGCGAGTTCTGTAGCCTGTCGGACGACGACCTCGCGACGTTGCGCAGCTTCCTGACGTCGCGCGGCAACATGCGGGAACTCGCCGTACACCTCGGGGTGAGCTACCCGACCGCCCGGCAGCGGTACGCCGAGATCCTCGGCCGGCTCGGCTGGGATTCCGGCACCGCGGCGCCGGACCGGGACCAGGTGCTCGTCGACCTGGCGGCCGGGCGGTTGACCGTCGACGAGGCGGAGGCGCTGCTCCGGCCCTGACCTGCTGTCCCGGCAAACTGCCGGGCGGATTGTCTGATCGATTCTCTAGGTTCGTTTCCAGCACGCACCCCGACGGCCGTGCGCACCACGGCCAGGTGCCCATCCCGGCGGGTGTCCACGACGCCGGTGCCCACACGGCCAGGTGTCCACGACCTGACGCAACAACGACCGAGCAACAACGACCCGAGCAACAACGAGGGGAGACAGTCATGACCGAGGCGATCGTCGCCGAGGGCCTGGTGAAGCGCTACGGCAGCGAGGTCACCGCACTCGACGGACTCGACCTGGTCGTCGAGGAGGGCCGCGTGCTCGGCCTGCTTGGTCCGAACGGGGCAGGCAAGACGACCTGCGTACGGATCCTGACGACGTTGCTGCAGGCCGACGCCGGGCGAGCTCACGTCGCCGGTTTCGACGTGGCCAGGCAGCCCGACGCCGTACGCCGCAGCATCGGCCTCACCGGGCAGTACGCCGCAGTTGACGAATATCTGACCGGCCGGGAGAACCTCGAGATGGTCGGCAAGCTCTACCATCTCGATCCGGACTGGAGCCGGCAGCGGGCGACCGAACTGCTCGCCCAGTTCGATCTGGTCGAGTCGGCCGACCGCATCGCCAAGGGCTATTCAGGAGGCATGCGTCGTCGCCTGGACCTGGCGGCGTCGTTGGTGGCGCACCCGAAGATCCTGTTCCTGGACGAGCCGACGACCGGGCTGGACCCGCGTTCCCGGCTGGCCCTGTGGGCAGTGATCCAGGAATTGGTGTCGGGCGGGACGACGGTGCTGCTCACCACGCAGTACCTGGAGGAGGCCGACCAGCTGGCGGAGTCGATCTGCGTCATCGACCACGGCCGGGTCATCGCGCAGGGGACCAGCGACGAACTCAAGACCCAGGTCGGCGGCGACGTCGTCGAGCTGGTGGTGCGCGACCGGGCGCAGATCGGCGATGCCGTCGCGGCGTTGCGCGGCCTTGCTCGGGGCGATGTCGTCGGCGACGAGGACACCCGCCGGGTGTCCGCTCCGGTCGACGGTGGTTCGACGGTGCTGATCGAAGCGATCCGGGTCCTCGACGGCGCCGGGATCGCGTTGGACGACGTGGTCTTGCGCCGGCCGACGCTGGACGACGTCTTCTTGTCCATCACCGGGCACGCGGCCGAGGTCGCCGCTCCGGAGGAAGCCGACGGTCGCGGGCGCCGCGGCCGGAAGGGAGGTTCACGATGACGGCCACCACCACGGCCATCGCGCAGGTTCCCGTGCGCCGACGGCCGATCTGGGGCTGGAGCGTGCAGGACGGCCTGGAGGTCACTAAGCGCAACCTCTTGCGCTCCACCAGGATTCCGGAGCTCTTCGTCTTCGCGATCGTGCAGTCGATCATGTTCGTGCTGCTGTTCGCTTACGTCTTCGGCGGGGCCATTCCGGTGCCAGGAGGTGGCGACTACGTGTCGTTCCTGCTGCCCGGGATCATGGCGCAGACCGTGGCCTTCGCGGCAGCGGCCTCGACGGTCGGCTTCGCCGAGGACATGTCCAAGGGCCTGATCGACCGCTTCCGCTCCCTGCCGATGTCGGTGTCGGCGGTGCTCGTCGGCCGCACGGCCGGCGACGCGGTGCGCAACCTGTTGCAGTTCGTTGTGCTGGCCGTCACCGGTCTGATCATCGGATGGCGCATCGAGAACGGCTTCGGCAATGCGGTCGCCGCGTTCGCGCTCTTGCTGTTGTTCGCCTATGCCTTCGCCTGGATCGGGACCTGGGTCGGCATGCTCGTCCCGAACACCGAGACAGCCAACACGGCGGGATTCATCTGGCTGTTTCCGGTGACGTTCATCTCCAGCGCGTTCGTCCCGATCGAGGGAATGCCGTCGTGGTTGCAGCCGGTCGCCGAATGGAATCCGGTGTCCGCGGCCAGCCTCGCCGCCCGTGAGCTGTTCGGGAACCCGACCGGTTTGCCCGGCGATTCGTGGCCGATGACGCACGCGACGTTGTGGACGGTGCTCAGCTCGTTGATCCTGCTGTTGATCTTCGTCCCGTTGTCGGTCCGCCGGTATCGGGGAGCGACCGCTCGCTGAGCCGGGCCGATGGTGCCGGTTGCGGCGCACACACGATGGGCCCGTCCCCCGGTGGGGGCGGGCCCATCGCGTTGAGCGGGCGGGTCAGCCGCCGTACGGCGCGACGGCGAGCACCTCGACGGCCATCTGCTTGCCATTGGCCAGGGTGTAGGTCGTCGCGTCCCCGACCTTCGTCCCGAGCACGGCGGCGCCCAGCGGTGACGTCGGCGAGTAGACCTCGACGGTCGCGTGAGCCGCCTCCTCGCGTGAGCCGAGCAGGAACGTCTCCTCCTCGTCGAACGACGGGAAGCGGACCGTGACGACCTTGCCGGGGGCGACTTCGTCGTCGGCAGAGGACGGGGCGCCGACCCGGGAGTGCTCCAGCAGGTGCTGCAACTCGCGCACCCGGGCCTCGTTCTTGCCCTGCTCCTCCTTGGCGGCGTGGTAGCCGCCGTTCTCCTTGAGGTCACCCTCCTCGCGCGCGGCCTCGATCCGCTTCACGATCTCGGTACGCCGGGCGCCGGTGCGGTCCTCGAGCTCGCTGCGCAGCCGGTCGTAGGCGTCCTGGGTGAGCCACGTGACGTCCTGATCGGTGGGGTTGCTCACGGGAACTCCGTCGGGGTCGGCGACAACAGGCGGTCGGGATGGCGGACGGCCGGCACCGACGTGCGGTCCGGCCCACGGGGTACCCGCTCGCCGTGGGGAAACATCGAGGGTAGCCCGTCGCCTGCCGGAGAGCCCGCCGTCAATCCGGTCCGGGCTGTCGCCGACGCATCCAGGCCGTATCGACCCGGCTGGGCCCGACTCAGCCGGCCCAGGGCTGCGGGGGTGGCGCGACTCCGGGTGGGAACTGCGGCGGGGGGACATCGCGGGGTCGCGCCCCGGCGCCGCAGCCGAGCACCTCGGCGGCGAACGCCGGGGCGAGGGTCCGCAGCCGGAAGGTCGGTTGCTCGTACGCCGTCCCCGCCGGCAGCGTCAGCTCGGCGTAACCGACGTCGACGTGGTCGGCGTCCTGCGCCCGCAGGACGCAGACCACCGGCTGGTCGGCGGGCCGGCGTACCTCGAAGGTGACGTCGACGCGGTCCGCCGCCACCACGCGCCAGGTCAGCAGCGTGCTCCTGACCGGCTGGTCGGTCAGCCGCAGCGCGACCAGTCCGCCGGCGCCGACCAGGATCGCGACCGCCATCACGATCACCGGTACGACCCACGCCGGGCGGCCCCGCACGCCGTACCGCAGTCGCAGGTTGGCCGGCAGGTCTGTCCGCGTCATCGGTCCCTTGATCGATCCCTGGCCGCTCGCGGCCCGGTCGGGGCGGGCGTCGGGGAGAGCCTGCCGCCAGACTAATCTCGACGGCAATCAGGACCGGCGGAGGGAGGCACAGCAGTGGTCGGCAACTCCGGACAGGCCCCCACCGACGAGGCCACCACCCGCGCGAGCGCGGCTGCCACGCCCGGCGCGACTGCGGCCGACGGGGATCGGTTGCGCCTCATGGCGGTCCACGCGCATCCCGACGACGAGTCCAGCAAGGGCGCGGCCACGACAGCTCGGTACGTCGCCGAAGGTGTCGAGGTGCTCGTCGTGTCCTGCACCGGTGGCGAGCGCGGCGACATCCTCAACCCGGCAGCGGATTCCGAAGCCGCCCGCACCGACATGCCGGCGGTCCGGCGCGCCGAGATGGCCGCCGCGGCGCGCATCCTCGGTGTGCGGCACGCCTGGCTGGGGTTCATCGATTCGGGTCTGCCCGAAGGCGATCCGCTGCCGCCGTTGCCCGCCGGCTGCTTCGCGGCGTTGCCGCTGGACGACGTCACCGGGCCGCTCGTGGCGCTGGTCCGCGAGTTCCGGCCGCACGTCATGACGACGTACGACGAACACGGCGGCTATCCGCACCCCGACCACATCCGCTGCCACGAGGTCAGCGTGGCGGCGTTCGAGGCAGCCGGCGACCCGGCGAGGTACCCGGGGATGGGTCAGCCGTGGCAGCCGTCGAAGCTCTACTACAACGGCCGCAGCAAGCGTTCGCTGCTCGCGCTGCACGAGGCGATGCTCGCCGCCGAGTTGGAATCGCCGTACGGGCCGTGGCTGCAGCGCTGGGAGGATCGCCCGGAGGACGCCGAGCGGATCACCACCCGGGTCGAATGCGCCGAGTACTTCCCGGTCCGCGACGACGCGTTGCGGGCGCATGCGACGCAGGTCGATCCCACCGGGTTCTGGTTCGCCGCGCCGTTGGAACTGCAACAGGAGGTCGCGCCGTACGAGGAGTTCGAACTGGCGCGGTCACGGGTGGCGACGCAGCTGCCAGAGGACGACTTGTTCGCCGGTCTGCGCGAGGCGCCAGGCCGGCAGGAGTCGGCATGACGCTGTTGGCGGCGCTCGCGGCGACCCCCAGCCCGTCGGCGCCAGCTGGGTCGGCGCCGATCGACGCGAGTCGCGTGACGCCGGGCCTGCTGGGGCTGCTGTCGTTCATCGTGCTGATCGCGGCGGTGATCATCCTCGGCCGGTCGATGACCCGTCACCTGCGCCGGGTACCGCCCACCTTCGAGCCGCCGGTCCAGGGGTCGGAGTCCGAGTCCACCTCGTCTCCCGGACCGCGGCCCGACGGCGCCGACGGTCCGGCGTCGGACGCTGCGGACGGGCAGGGCGGCCCAGCTCGGCGTACGCCGGGCGGATGAACCGGGCGGACCAGGTGCGCGCCGAGGTGTCCGGGGTGCTGTTCACGCCGCGCTGGGTCGGTCTGACGGCAGCGGCGATCGCCGCCGTGGTGCTGTGCGGGCTGCTCGGCTTCTGGCAGTTCGAGCGGGCCCAGCAGCTGCGTCACGCCGAGGCGGCCGCCTTGGCGGCCCCGGTTCCGGTCGCCAGCCTGGTCGCGGCCGGCGACGACGCGTCCGGGACGGCGCTCGGCCGGCCGGTCGTCGCGCGCGGCCGCTTCGCCACCACCGGCCAGGTGACCGTCGCCAACCGCACCGATGCTGCGGGGCGCACCGGCAGTTGGGTGGTCTCCCCGCTGCTGCTGGACGACGGGACCGCCGTGGCGATCGTGCGCGGCTGGGTCGCCGATCCGCAGGACCCGGCCGCGGCCGTCCCCGCCGGTGAGGTCGAGGTCACCGGCGTGCTCCAGGGGTGGGAGTCCTTCTATCGCGGCGCGACCGGCGTCGGCGCGCCGACAGCGATCAGTCGGGATCTGGTGGCCGACCGCGTGGACGTCCCGCTGCGAGGCGGTCTGGTGCTCGCCACTGCGACGGCGCCGGCTCCCGCGACGGCCCCGGCTCCGGTCGCGATCACGGTCGCAACGCCGACGCCCGGCTGGCCGTTGCAGAACGCGGCGTACGCGGTGCAGTGGTGGATCTTCGCGCTGTTCGCGGTCCTGCTGTGGGCTCGCTGGCTGCGCGACGACCTTCGCCGCGCCCGAGCCGATGCCGCCGGGGCTGCTACGCCCGCCCCGGCCCGCTCGGTCGAGCAGACCTGATCGGAAGTCCGATCCGGCAGTCCGGTGCCACCGGATGCAGGGGCGCCCGGCGGCTGCCCGGCACGGCGCGCGACAGTAGGGGGACGGTTGGACGGCTGGGCAGGAGGAGATGGCATGCGGGGTGCGCTGCTGCGCTACCGGGTGATGGCGTGGCTCACCGGTGTCGTGCTCGCGGTGATGACACTGGCGCTGTGTTACAGCCTGACGGTGTCATCGTTGCGCGAGACCGGGTTGTACTCGGTCGGCTGGGTCGCGCACGGTTGGCTGTTCGTGGTGTACGTCGTGACCGCGCTCGATCTCGGCTTCCGGCTCCGGTGGCCGCTGTGGCGGTTGATCCTCGTCGCGCTCGCCGGCACGGTGCCGTTCGCCTCGTTCTTCGCGGAGCGGTGGGTGAGCCATCGGGTCGAGGCGCAACTAGCCGAGGCCAGTTCCCGGGCGCCGGCGACGTCCGGCTGAGGTTTCAGGCCGCCGCCGAAACCCGGCCCGCGATAGAGCGCACCCCCACGGATTGCCGCGGGGGTGCGCTCAATCGAAAACTGGACGTCGCGTCAGATGGCTCGAACGCTGTCGGCCTGCGGGCCCTTCTGGCCCTGCGTGATTTCGAACTCGACGCGCTGGTTCTCATCGAGGCTGCGGTAGCCGTCGGCGACGATGGCGCTGAAGTGAACGAAGACATCCGGCCCGCCGCCGTCCTGGGCGATGAAACCGAAACCCTTGTCGGCGTTGAACCACTTGACTGTGCCCTGTGGCATGTTCCTACTCCTGTGCTGCGGGGTTCGGACGTGCACGGCGCACGCCGGTGCCGGTGTCCCGCGGCCGATCCTGGGGGAATACGACGAAACGCCCGCTACCAGACCGCGGGCGTTCAAGAACGTTCGTGGGACAGAGGCAACGCGGTTTACCGTACACAGTCGCCCCCGAGTTGACCATAGGTCGCGCGGGACCCGGGTTTGCCGCCGCAGCGGTGTCCGCCGCGGCCGTGTCCGGTACGGCGGTGACCGGTGCACGTCCGCCGCGGTGAGTCAGTCGTCGGCGACGGGTCCTCGTAGTCGTTTGGTGAGACCGCGGCGTTGTTTCGATTTCAACCGTCGCTCGACGGCACCGAGGCCGGGCCGTGTCGGGCTACGGCGCGGGCCGGGTGGATCGGTCGCCTCCCGCAGTAGCCGGGCCAGCCGGTGCAGCGCGGCCTGCCGGTTCAACAGTTGAGATCGTTCCCGCTCGGCGTGAACAGTGAGTACGCCGTCGGCGAGGCGGTCACCCAGCCGGGCCAGCGCGCGGTCACGCAGCGCGGCCGGCAGCGCCGTACCGCGCTGGACGTCATACGACAACGACACCCGAGAATCCGTCGTGTTCACCGACTGGCCGCCCGGCCCGGACGAACGGGAGAAACGCCACGACAACTCGGCGGCGGGGATGACCACTCCGGGCCGCACGAGCAGGGGTTCGGTCACGGTTCGGCGTCGCGGAGCCGGCGGGGCAGGAAGGCCGCACCCGGGCCGGCCGTCGCTGCCCGGTCGTCGGGGTTGGACAGTCGGCATCGTCGTAGCGACAGGCAACCGCAGCCGATGCACGAGTCCAGGCCGTCGCGCAGCGCAACGAGCGCGTCGATGTCGGCGTCCAGCCGAGCCCGCCAGAGCCGGGAGATCCGGGACCAGTCGGCTCGCGTCGGGGTTCGCGACGACGGCAGCGTGTCGAGGGCTGCCCGGACCTCGGTCAGGCCGATGCCGACCGTCCGGGCCGCGCGGATGAACGCCAACCGCCGCAGTACCGCTCGTTCGTAACGCCGCTGCCCTCCGGCGGTGCGATGAGCTTCGATCAGGCCTTCGCGTTCGTAGAACCGCAGTGCGGAAGGCGACAGACCCGATCGTGCGGCGACCTCTCCCACGGTCATCGGGTCGTCGACGGAGGCCACGACCGCGATGATAGGACGCGGCACTGGCCTGCTCCAGCGATATTGACTTGAAGTCAACTTCAGATTTTAGGCTCCCGTTCATGGCATCGGAGCAGGCCGTCGCATCGCCGTCGCACGTCGCCGTCGTGACCGGCGGTTCCCGCGGCCTCGGCCGAGAACTCGCCCGGTCGCTGGGCGGTCGAGGCTGGACGGTCATCATCGACGGCCGCGACCCCAGGGCGCTGGCGGCGGCAGTCGAGGCCGCCACCGACATCGCGGAGGTCCCTTCAGCGGGAACCGGTTCCGGACGGCTCGTCGCCATCGCCGGTGACGTCGGCGACCCGGCGCATCGCGAGTCGATCGCCACGGCGGTCGCGGCGTACGGGCGGCTCGACCTGGTGGTCAACAACGCGAGCACGCTCGGGACCAGTCCGCTTCCACCCTTGCGCGACTATGACATCGAGACGTTCGCCGCTGTGCTGCACACCAATACGGTGGCTCCGCTTGCCTTGCTCCAGCTCCTGCTGCCGCACTTGCGGGCCACCGCGGGGACGGTGATCAACCTCAGTTCGGACGCTGCCACGGAGGCCTACGTCGGTTGGGGTGCGTACGGCGCATCCAAGGCCGCGCTCGATCAGCTGTCGGCTGTCCTGGCGGCGGAGGAACCCGACCTGCGCAGCTACGCCTTCGATCCCGGCGACATGCGGACCGCGATGCACCAGTTGGCCTTTCCCGGACAGGACATCTCCGATCGCCCGGAGCCGGTCACCGTGCTGCCCGCTCTGTTACGGCTGATCGACCAGCGCCCGCCGAGCGGCCGCTTCCGCGCGGCGGATCTGGCGCCGTCGCGTCCGTCGCCGGAGCGGCCATGACGACGTCGAGGGTGGCGTCCGGTCCGGACGCCCGGACGCCGATTGAGGCGGGCGGCGGGCGACGTGACGACGTACGTCTGCTCGTGGTCACGACCGGCGCGGGCGGTCCGGTGCTTCGCCACCACCGGCTCCCTGCGCTGCCGTCGGTCCTGCGGGCCGGTGACCTGGTGGTGGTCAACACGTCTGCCACCTTGCCCGCCGCGGTCGACGGGGCGGCGCTGGGCAGCGTCCCGGTGACGGTTCACGCCATGGCGTCGCCCGGTGGGCGGCGGGAATGGGTCGTGGAACTGCGCCGACCGGACCGCAGCGGTCCGGTGCTGACCGCTGCGGTCGGCGACGTCGTCGAGCTCCCGGGGGAGGTCAGTTTGCGGCTGACGGCACCTTTCCCCGCAGGGCAGTCGGCGCGCGGCGCCCGGTTGTGGCGCGCGGCAGCCGCTGTGGAGGGCGGCCTTGAGGGATACCTTCGTCGGTACGGGCAGCCGATCGCGTACTCCCACGTCGAAGGATCCTGGCCGCTGTCGGCGTATCAGACGGTGTTTGCCACCGCGCCAGGTCCGGACGCCGATCCCGATGCGCCGGTCGGCAGTGCGGAAATGCCCAGCGCCGCACGACCGCTGACCGCCGAGGTCGTGACGTCGCTGGTCGCGGCAGGGATCACGATCGCCCCGGTCGTGCTGCACACCGGCTTCTCGTCGCCCGAGGCCGCCGAGCCACCGGCGCCCGAGTGGTACCGCGTGCCAGCGCAGACCGCCCGCCTCGTCGAACTCACCCGGGCGAGCGGCGGTCGCGTCGTCGCGGTCGGTACGACGGTGACCCGGGCACTGGAATCGGCGGCGCTGCCGGCCGGCCGTGTCGTGCCTGGTGAGGGGTGGACCGACCTCGTGCTGGGGCCGTCCCGACCGGCGCGCGTGGTGTCCGGCTTGCTCACGGGATGGCATGAGCCGCAGGCGTCGCACCTGTTGCTGCTGCAGGCCATTGCCGGTCCCGACGCGGTCAGCGCGGCGTACGCCGAGGCGGCGAGGTGCGGTTACCGCTGGCACGAGTTCGGCGACTCCTGCCTGCTGCTGCCGTGACGTGAGCGATTGCGCCCCCATGCTGGGCGGCCATAACGTCATCGACGATCGTGACGGGCGACGACACTGCGAAAGCCGGCTGAACAGTGTCGGACGGCTCCCGTAACGTCCCCGGCGTGGCTGAGGCGCACTCACCGCATCGGCAGGGCAGGGGTTGCCAAGACGTCCCCGTTGACAGGCTTGAAGTCGGGCCGCACCACCTGCATCCTGCGGAGCGGGGAAGGCTCAGCAGCCGCCGGGGCGGCAGGAGAGGACGGGGTATGAAGCGATCGCGGCCAGGGGAATGGGGAGCATGAGCATCCGGGGGTACGCCATCGATGTCGATTTCGACGGTCATACGCTGCGCGTGCGGGGCCGCAACAAGATGGCCACACTGGGTGTTGCAGGAACCAAGATTCCGGGCGAACCGATTCCGTCCGAGGTCAAGGTCGCCATCAACGACATTGCGACTGTTGACTATCGCGATGCGAACATCGTCAGGAATGGTCGACTGGATATTCGGACTAAGGGCGGCAGACGTCACCAGTTACATTTCCTCAAGAAGCACACTGCCGGCTTCGCTGCCCTCTACGAGGAACTGACCCGCGCACTGGCCGAACGGTCACAGGTCGACCCTGTCGCGCACGAGGGTTCCTGGCCTGCAACGGTCAAGCTGCGGATCGTTCCCGATCTTCCGCCGCCTCCGCCGCCGGACGTTCCCGCTGGTTGGTATCCGAACCCGCACGGGCCGGGTCAGAAGTACTGGGACGGTTCGGGCTGGACCGAGCACACCGCGCCCCAGGCCGCCCCGCCTCCGCACTGGTAGCCAGTGCCAGGCGGGCGTCGCAGTAGGTGCCGGAGAAGCGCGGGGCCGGGGAAGGGCGAGAATCAAGATCGAATCGACCTTTGCGGTTCGTGCGATCGACCTTTTGCGGATTCTCCAGCTGAGCACGCGGCAGATCGAGGCGATCTACGAGGTCGCGCGACGGTCGACGACCTGGAAGTAGACGCGAGCAGATTCGCCAAGGTTGGCAGCCTAGCCACTCCGAGCAGTCGAGGTCCGCCCGGTTGTTGGTGCCGGCGCCCACACTGCGAGCGCCCATCCCAAGCCCGACCGCGTTCAGTTCATCGACGCGGGAACCGAGAACGTCTCGCGTTCGCGGACTTCTATACCAACCTCGTGCAGCAGGCATCCTGTCATGGCGACATCGGTACCCAACTGAAACGTCAGATTGAGGCCGTCCGGACCAAGTTGGAATCGGCCATCCGAGGACACGACTCGTTCGACGCACTGGCATTCCTGCCGATGGGGCCGGGCCATCGGACTTCACGGGACTCAACGAGAGCGAGACGCCCGTCGAGACTTCGCAGTTGCCCAAGATGTCACTGCGCTCGCGTTTCTCGGCCTACCTGGCGGGGGCGGCCTTAAGTCCGTACCTGCTCCAGCACGCCGACAATCCAGTGGATTGGTCGGAGTGGGGACCCGAGGCGTTCGAGGAGGCTAAGCGCCGCGACGTACCGATCCTGCTGAGTGTCGACTCGCCGCCGCCACTGGTGCCACATGGTCGCCGCGTAGATGGTCGTTGACGGGTTTCGGCTAAACCGCAGGTCAGAGAGCGCTTGGCGTGCCGCGTCGGTTCACGCCGTATCGCCGTTGAACGCTGTACCCGGGACAGTTTGCATCACTACTTTGCATCACGGGGGCACCTGCCTCCCGGCCGATGTCGGTAGTCGCCGATAGCGTTGACGGTGATGGCGAGCTCAAAGAAGCGAAAGAACGCTCCGGCGCCAACTGTGCGCATTGGGCCCTCTCCTGACGACCCGCACGACATCGTCTACTTCAAGCGGCACGTCGAGGACGACGCCGGTCAGACCGAGCCCGGTCGCAATGCCCTGCGCTCCTGGCCGATCTCGGTCCGTGCGAAGGCCAGCGCCGTTCTCATCGCCGTTGCTACGGCACCGCCCAAGCGGTTCACCGGCGGCGGCTACTGGGAGGCGATGAAGGGCGACATGAGAGGCTGGTTCGAGGTTCGCATCGACGGACCGAGGCGCCACCACTACCGCTTGTTCTGCCTGCTCGACTACGAGGCCAAGGGGCAGGAGAAGCCGCTGTTGGTCGTTATCGACGGTCGTGACAAGCCGTTCCGCACGACGTTGAGCGACGCCGACTACGCGGCGGTGCGCTCGATGGGCAAGGAATACCTCAACCGCAACCCGCGCTCGATCGGGTGACGTCAGGCCGGAACCTTGGAGCGGGTCCGCAGCTCGTGGAGGTGGCGAGCCAGGGCGGCGGGGTCGGCGGTCCGTCCAGCCAGGAGGGGCTCGGTAACCTTCGTCCGCTCGTCCTCATCGAGCGGCTCGATAGTAATTCGCATCCCGAGCGCTGCGGCGACCTCGGCCAGCGTGCCAAGCGTCGGGTTCGACTTGTCCGAGGCGAAGAGGCGCCGGATCGTCGCCGGCTCGACCTGGATGGCGCGAGCAAGCTCAGCCTTGGACAGCCCAGCGGCCTCGCGTGCGTCATCGAGCGCGTTGACTACCTTGTCGACGGTGGCGATGCGCATGGACTCGACGACGAACTCCCGGAGGAACTCAGGATCCTCAAGGTCGCGGGCAAGGTCATCCCAGAAGGCACTGTTGCCGGTCATGTCGATCACTCCTCTCCAGGGAGCGAGCGTATCATAGATGTTACGGAACTAACGGCTGGGCGGGCCCCGATCTGTGGAGAAGCGGCGGCGCGTTCGCTCAAGTTCCGCACGCCAAGGCCCTACTCCGGGTCGTTCGCGGCTTCTTCTTCCCCTGACGCACCCACGGCGAAGGTCCAGGATCGTGCGGCCTCGATCCGTAGGTCAACGTACGGGACGACGGGAAGCGGACTGTGTTCCACCAGCGGCGTCAGTAACGGGCCGCTGGTGACGATGCTCCCGACGACTTGCCACGGTCCGTCATCGGGATCCACGCCGAGGCTGCGTACGACCTCGGCGAGGTTCTCGCGGAGCCACGCGAGCCGCCGGCTGTGCAGCTCAACCGTCGACTTCTTGCCCTTCTTCCTTTGAGGAGCTTCTCGAACTCCCGGCGATCTCGGCGGGGTCCGAGCGATCTCGCAGTCTTTCGCCTCCACCGCGACGATGGATCGAGTCGACCGGTGTGCGGCCAGGATGTCGACGTCTCCGAGGTCCTGACCCTTCGAATCCACGAGCCGCTGTTGTCCGATCTTGTTCACCGACAGCTTCGTTGTCATCCCGAGCTGCTCAAGCTTCGCTGCAACCGAGCGTGCGAACGACTCGGTGACCCTCCCTCGCACCTCGGAGATGAACTGCTTCATCTCCGAGGTCTTCGCTCGACTCTGCAGGCGTCCAGACAGCCTGCCGTCCGCCCAGTAGGGGCCTAGTCGGTAGATGCTCCGGAGTCCGATCACCAATTCATCCCCGCACGCCGGCGGCCGCGGGAGTCTCCCTCTCGGCGTCGAGTGCGGCTTCGGCCTGGGCGAAGATCTTGCGCGCTCCTCCTCCGATGAAGCTCGCCGCAGGACTCGCTTCCGCGGCTCACCTTCACCGGCCGGGGCCTTGAAGATGACCTGGTAGCCGGTTTCGCCAGTGGCGGGCCCGTAGAGCCGCACCCGCCACGACCAGCCGGTCCCGTCGAGGCGGCGCTCCCTTGCCCTGGGCGAGCAGGGTGGTCTTCGTGCGAGCTGCCACCGTGACCACCTCTCCTAGGCTGGAGTCGGGACTCCGCTCGACATGCCGGGCAGAGGGCCTCCACGGAAACATCATTCAAGGATCTCTCATGCAAACACCACTGGCAGGAGTGACAGGACATGGCCAACCGACTCGCATCGGCGACAAGTCCGTACCTGCTCCAGCACGCGGAGAATCCGGTGGATTGGTGGGAGTGGGGACCCGAGGCGTTCGCGGAGGCCAAGCGCCGCGACGTACCGATCCTGCTGAGCGTCGGGTACGCCGCGTGCCACTGGTGCCATGTCATGGCGCACGAGTCCTTCGAGGATGCGGCCACCGCCGGGCTCATGAATGCACGGTTCGTCAGCGTCAAGGTCGATCGGGAGGAGCGTCCCGATGTCGACGCGGTGTACATGCGCGCGACTCAGGCGCTGACCGGTCACGGGGGCTGGCCGATGACCGTGTTCGTCGATCATGACGGATCACCGTTCTACGCCGGGACGTACTGGCCGCGGGAACCGCGCGCAGGTTCGCCGGCGTTCACCCAGGTCCTGCTCGCCGTCGACGATGCGTGGCGCGATCGTCGGGACGCGGTCCGCGGTTCGGCCGCGGACATCCGCGATCTGCTGTCCCGTCAGCAGATTCCGGCGGTGACCGGTGGGCCACCCGATGCTGCCTTGCTCGACGAGGCGGTCGCGGTCCTCGCCTCGCAGTACGACGCACAGTTCGCCGGGTTCGGCGGTGCGCCGAAGTTCCCGCCGTCCATGGTGCTGGAGTTCCTGCTCCGTCATCATGGCCGAGTCGGCGACCGGCGTGCCCTGGCGATTGTCAGCGCCACCTGCGAGGCGATGGCACGCGGCGGGATGTACGACCAGCTCGGCGGCGGCTTCGCCCGGTACGCCGTCGACCGCTCATGGACGGTGCCGCATTTCGAGAAGATGTTGTACGACAACGCATTGCTGCTTCGGGTTTACCTGCACTGGTGGCGTGCCACCGGCCACCGACTGGCGGAGAGGGTGAGCCGGGAGACCGCGGACTTCCTGCTGCGGGAGTTGCGGACCGAGCAGGGCGGCTTCGCATCGGCCCTCGACGCCGATGCGGCCGGCCTCGAAGGGTCGACGTATGTGTGGACCCAGGAGCAACTGGCCGCCGCGCTCGGGACGGCCGACGCCGCGTGGGCCGCACGACTGCTGGAGGTGACGACCACCGGCACCTTCGAGGGCGGCAGCTCGGTGCTGCAACTGCCGGCCGATCCCCAGGACAGCGTGCGATGGGAGTCCGTGCGGCAACGGTTGCTCGCCGCGCGCGCCGGACGGCCGCAGCCGGCCCGCGACGACAAGGTCGTCGCCGGCTGGAACGGACTGGCGATCGCGGCGCTGGCCGAAGCTGGTGCCCTGCTGGGAGTTCCGGCGTACCTCGACGCAGCAACGGCAGCCGCTGACCTGCTCGTCGCCGTCCACCTCGTGGAGTCCGACCGGGTACGACTGGCCCGGGTGTCCCGCGACGGGACGGCCGGCCGGCACGCCGGAGTGCTGGAGGACTACGCCGGGGTCGCCGAAGGACTGCTGGCGCTCTACCAGGTCACCGGGCGGCCGCGCTGGCTCACGGTGGCCGGTCAGCTGCTCGACGTCGTCCTGTCCCAGTTCCGTGACGACACCGGCGCCTTCTACGACACCGCTTGGGACGCAGAGGAACTCGTCGCGCGGCCCCAGGACCCTGCGGACAACGCGACTCCGTCGGGCAGCAGCGCCGCGGCCGGCGCCCTGCTGACGTTCGCTGCTCTCACCGGCAGCGTTCCCCATCGCGACGCCGCTGGTGCGGCCCTGGGAGTCGTCGCCGCGATCGGCCGCAGCCAACCCCGCTTCGCCGGCTGGGGGTTGGCGGTCGCCGAGGCATGGGCGGACGGGCCACGGGAGGTCGCTGTCGTGGGGCCGGACGATCCGGCGCGGGCCGCGCTGCATCACACCGCCCTGATGGGGACGGCGCCGGGGCTCGTGGTCGCCGTGGCCCCACCCGCCGCCGACCCTCCGGGCGCCGACCAATCCGCAGCCGCCCTGGTGGTCGGCCGTCCGCTGCTGGCCGATGGGGCGACGGCGTACGTCTGCCGCGACTTCAGCTGCCAGGCGCCGACCGCCGACGTCGGACAGTTGGCCGCCCAGGTCGGCGCGCTGCCCGAACCGGGGCGCCCGCCGGGCCTTCCTGCATCGACGTAATCGTGTAATCATCGCGCTATGACTCAGCACCTCACCGACCAAGTACGGGGCTGGCTCACCGGCCGCGTGCCGCAGGACTGGTTCGACGGTGACCTCGAGGTGGTCGTCGACCGGGAAGAGATCACCGTCGTCGGCCGGCTCCGGCCGGTCGAGCTGGCTGCCGGAGCTTCGGAGGCCGAGCGCACTGCGGCCGCCGCCGGCCGCACCAAGGAGTTCCGCGAACGCACCCGACCGCAACGCATCGACATCGCCCGCGAGCTGGAGCACCGCACGGGTCGCAAGGTGGCCTGGGGTGTCGACTGCGACGGTCGTCGCGAGCTGTTCACGACCCTGTCGGTCCCGGTCATGACGCGACTGCGGCAGCAGGACCGTCTCGTGCTCGACACGTTGGTGCAGGCCGGCGTCGCCCGCTCCAGGTCCGACGCGCTGGCCTGGTCCGTGCGGCTGGTCGGCCGTCACGAACAGACGTGGCTGGCCGAACTGCGCGAGGCCATGGCCGCCGTCGAGCGCGTCCGGTCGCAGGGTCCCGACGCCGCCTGAACGACCTCCTGGGTTCAGGGCCGAACGCGTGCTCTGGCGTGCACGACAGGGTTTCCCGCAGGCGGCGGCGGTAGCCTTCGCCCCATGGCGCTGTCGGATCTGGTCTACCGCGCCTACCTCCGCCGCCTTCGTGCCGACCTCGACCCGGCGCAGCTGCCCCGCCACGTCGGAGTGATCCTCGACGGCAACCGGCGCTGGGCCAGCGAGCGGAGTTCCTCGTCCGCGGAAGGGCACCGCGCTGGCGCGGCGAAGATCGACGAACTGCTCGGCTGGTGCGAGAGCCTGCACATCGAGGTCGTCACGCTGTGGTTGCTGTCGACGGACAACCTGGCGCGTCCCCCGCAGGAGCTGACGCAGCTTCTCGGGATCATCGAAGACACCGTGCGCCACCTGGCGGCCGCCCGCCGCTGGCGGGTCAACCCGGTCGGCGCGCTGGACCTGTTGCCGTCGTCGACGACGGCCCTGCTCAAGGACGCTCAGGAGACCACCGCCGGCGTACGCGGCCCGCTGGTCAACGTCGCGGTCGGGTACGGCGGTCGACGGGAGGTGGTCGACGCGGTTCGTGCGCTGCTGCAACAGCACGCCGAGCGTGGCACCAGCCTCGACGACCTCGCAGCGCTGCTGGACGTCGAGCACATCGCCGAACACCTGTACACCAAGGGCCAGCCCGACCCGGACCTGGTGATCCGCACCTCCGGCGAGCAACGGCTGTCCGGTTTCCTGCTGTGGCAGAGCGCTCATTCGGAGTTCTACTTCTGCGAAGCGTTCTGGCCCGACTTCCGCGAGGTCGACTTCGTCCGGGCCCTTCGGGCGTACGCCGACCGGGAGCGCCGCTACGGCTCCTGACGGCCAGGCAGCGTGACTGCTGGGTGTTGTGAGGCAGCCGTTCATCTCGATGTCACCTGCCGCCCGGCGTGGCGGTCGTTCGGCGACGTTCGATGCGCCTAGCGTCACGTCATCGGGCCGGCGCCCGGCCGGCCCCCCGACACCGGAGGCCGATGTGCCCACTGCGCACCGCAACGCTTCGCGAGCCGCTGGCAGTCGCCGTACCTACGTCATCGACACCAGCGTGCTGTTGTCAGACCCGAACGCGTTGTTGCGCTTCGACGAACACGAAGTCGTGGTCCCGGTCGTGGTCATCACCGAGCTCGAGGCCAAGCGCACCCATCCGGAACTCGGCTTCTTCGCGCGCAGTGCGCTGCGCCTGCTCGACGATCTGCGGGTCGAGCACGGCCGGCTCGACCAGGCCATCCCGGTGGGAACTGCCGGCGGCACGATCCGGGTCGAACTCAATCACACCGATCCAACGATCCTGCCGAAGGGATTCCACCTGGGGGACAACGACACTCGCATCCTCGCGGTCGCCCGCAACCTGGCTGCCGACGGTGACGACGTCGTCGTGGTGAGCAAGGACCTGCCGATGCGGGTCAAGGCGTCCGCGGTGGGATTGACCGCCGAGGAATACCGGGCGGAACTGGTGGTCGAGTCCGGCTGGACCGGGATGGTCGAACTCGACATCGCCGGACACGACCTGGACCGGCTCTTCCAGGACGAGCGGATCGACCTGGCCGAAGCCCGTGATCTGCCGTGCAACACCGGCATCGTGCTGGTCAGCGAGCGTGGGCACGGCCTCGGTCGGGTCACTGCTGACAAGCAGATTCGCTTGGTCCGGGGTGACCGGGAAGCGTTCGGCCTGCACGGTCGCAGCGCTGAACAACGGATCGCGCTGGACCTGCTGCTCGACCCGGAGATCGGGATCGTCTCGCTCGGTGGTCGCGCGGGTACCGGCAAGAGCGCGCTGGCGTTGTGTGCGGGACTGGAATCGGTGTTGGAACGGGAACAGCACCGCAAGGTCGTGGTGTTCCGCCCGCTGTTTGCCGTCGGTGGTCAGGATCTCGGCTACCTGCCGGGTACCGAGCACGAGAAGATGTCGCCGTGGGCGCAGGCGGTCTTTGACACACTGGGAGCCCTTGCGACACAGGAGGTTGTGGAGGAGATTGTCGATCGCGGGATGCTCGAGGTCCTGCCGCTGACACATATCCGCGGGCGTTCGCTGCACGATGCCTTCGTCATCGTCGACGAAGCACAGTCGTTGGAGCGCAACGTCCTGCTCACGGTGTTGTCGCGCATCGGCCGGGATTCCCGGGTCGTGCTGACACACGATGTCGCTCAGCGCGACAACCTGCGGGTGGGCCGACATGACGGCGTCGTCGCCGTCGTTGAGAAGCTCAAAGGCCATCCGCTGTTCGCGCATGTCACGCTGACCCGGTCCGAGCGATCGCCGATCGCCGCGCTGGTGACCGAGATGCTGGGTGACGTGGGCACTGATCTCGGCTGAGGCTGAATGGCCTGGCCGAGACCGACTTTCGTCACCAAGTTCTACCGGCCGTGACGACAGTGCGACACGCCGTGAGCGAATGTCGAGATCTGTCGTCCGCCATGTGGACACACGGCTGTGCAACACGTCACAGGAATTCGCCGATATCAGGGGTAGTTCTCCCCTAGATGTCCGATTAGTCGTGAAATGAAGCGCCGGTGAGTGGTCCTCCTCACGGCCCATGGTCTTGGCGCTGTGGGACCTGCTCGGCAGGGTAGAGCCCGATCAAGAGCCCCGTGACGGGCAGATCGGTCAGTCGGCCCCGTGCCGGATCGATGGTGCCCGCGCCGCCCCTGCGGGGGCCTGTGCAGTGCGTGCGCGCCGACCCTGGACCCGTTCACGCCCTGCCTGTGCCAGCGGCCCCGTCGACTCGCCCACCAGGGGGCGTGTCCGAGGAAGGGACACGTGTGTCCAAGCAAGCCCTGCGAGGCCTGGCCGTCGCGACCGCCCTGACAGTCGGCGCTGGCGCCCTCGTGGCACAGGCGTCGGCGGACGCTGCCGCCGTCGATGCGACCGAGCCGGCCGCGACGTCAGCTACCGACGCTGCGGCCCCACCGTCCACTGGCCTGGTAGCCGCCCCACTGACCGCTCCGGCATCAACCACGTCGGCCTTGACCGCACCGTCGTCGACCACGGCGACGGTGACCACGGCAACGTCGGCCACGGCAACGTCGACCACGGCAACCTTGACCGCGGCGGTCACGACCGGCTCTACCGCCGGCGCAGCCGTTGTGCCGCAAGCAGTTTTCACGACCAAGACCTCCAAGTCGGCGTTGCGCACGGTTCGGTCCTTGGCGCCCGCCCGCTTCGGGACAGCGACGTACAACCGCTGGTATGCCCGGCAGTACATGGGTCGCAAGTACCGCTGGGACGGCGCGCAGTACACCGCGCTCGTGGCGATGTGGCAGCGCGAGAGTTCCTGGCGTCACAAGGCCCGCAACCCGAGCGGCAAATACCTCGGGATTCCGCAGACGTCGGCTGCGGTGGTCCGTGGCAACGGCTACACCGTCGCGCAGTACATGGCCTCGCCCGAGATCCAGGTCGAGGTGGGACTGCGCTACATCCGCGCTCGCTACGGCACCCCGGCCAAGGCGTGGTCGTTCTGGCGCTCGCACCACTGGTACTGACCCCGCCGGTTCCTCCTGGCCTCGCCGGCTCTCTCCGACGCGGCCGCCTGGCCGCCTGTCGCTTCCTGACCTCGGCCGGCTGCTGCTGACCCGCGTCGGCTGCTGCTGATCGGGCGTGGCTCAGTCGTCGTGCGGCCGGGCCATCCGCCGTACGTCGAGCAGGTCGTCGAGCTCGGCGTCGGTCAGCCGTCCGGCGTCGACGTGCCCGCGGGCCAGGACGACCGCACGCAGGCTCTGGCCTGTCGCACGCGCCTCCTTGACGACCGAACTGGCTTCGTCGTAGCCGAGTCGCGTCGCCAGCGGCGTCACCACGGCATCCGAGGAGGTCGCCAGGTCCCGCATGCGTTCGACGTCGGCGACGATCCCGTCGACGCAGCGGTCGGCCAGCAGCCGCACCGACGCCGCGAGCCAGTCGACCGACTGCAGCACAGCGCGTCCCATCACCGGCATGACGACGTTGAGCTCGAACGAGCCGCGGGCTGCTGACCACGCGACAGTGGCGTCGTTGCCGATGACGGCCGCGCAGACGCCGATGACGGCTTCCGGGACGACCGGGTTCACCTTCCCGGGCATGATCGACGAGCCCGGTTGCAGGGCCGGCAGCGTGATCTCCGCGAGACCGGCGTTGGGTCCCGAGGCCATCCACCGCAGGTCGTCGCAGATCTTCGTCAGCGAGATGGCGACCGTGCGCAGCTGGCCGGACAGCTCGACGAGGCCATCGCGGCCGCCGGCCGCCTCCGCGTGGTCGCGGGCCTCCCGCAGCGGCAGCCCGGTCCGCGCCGCCAGCCGCCGGGCCACCTCGCCGCCGAACCCCTTCGGCGCATTCAGGCCCGTCCCGACGGCCGTACCGCCGATCGGCAGTTCGCCCAACCGCGGCAACGTCGCCAGCAGACGCGCGATGCCGTGGTCCACCGACGTGGCGTAGCCGTTCAGCTCGGCACCGAACGTCGTGGGCGCCGCGTCGACCAGGTGCGTCCGGCCCGGCTTCACCGCGTCGCGATACTGCTCGGCCTTGCCGCGCAGGCTGTGCGCCAGATGCTCCAATGCCGGCACCAGCCGGTCCACGACAGCCTGCACGGCGGCGACGTGAATGGCAGTCGGGAAGACGTCATTGCTGGACTGCGACGCGTTGACGTCGTCGTTGGCGTGAACCGGTCGGTGGAGCCGACGTTCGGCCAAGGTCGCGACGACCTCGTTCACGTTCATGTTCGTGGAGGTCCCGCTGCCGGTCTGGAAGACGTCGACCGGGAAGGCCTCCGGGTAGGCCCCCTCGACGATCTCATCGGCGGCGGCGCTGATCGCGTCGGCGACGTCCCGTGGCAGCACACCGTGCTCGGCATTAACCTGCGCCGCAGCGGATTTCACCAGGGCAAGGGCTCGCAGCAACGACGAGGGAAGCGGTTCGCCGGAGATCGGGAAGTTCTCGACAGCCCGCTGGGTCTGCGCCCGCCAGAGCGCGCCGGCGGCCACACGGACCTCACCGAGGCTGTCGTGCTCCACCCGTACGTCCTGCCCCGCTGAGCCGTCCATGCCCCTATGGTCGCGCGAATTCGCGGCTCCCGCCGCCAGCGACGCGGCCGCATTCGGCCCGATCGCGGTCAGCCGGCGGTTCAACCGCCGGTGGGCGCCCCGACCGGAATGCGCAGCGTCGTCGGACGCATCGTCTCGGCGAAGAAGTCGTTGCCCTTGTCGTCCACCACGACGAACGCGGGGAAGTCCTCGACCTCGATCCGCCAGACCGCTTCCATGCCGTAATCGGGGAAGTCGAGCACCTCCACCTTGCGGATGTTGTCCTGCGCCAGTCGGGCCGCCGGACCGCCGATGGAGCCCAGGTAGAACCCGCCGTGCCGCTGGCAGGCTTCGGTCACCGCCTTGCTCCGGTTGCCCTTGGCCAGCATGACCATGGAGCCGCCCGCGGCCTGGAAGCTGTCGACGTACGCGTCCATCCGGCCGGCGGTGGTGGGACCGAACGAACCGGAGGCGTAGCCGGCGGGCGTCTTGGCCGGACCGGCGTAGTAGACGGCGTGGTCGCGCAGGTAGGCCGGCAGGGGTTCGCCGTTGTCGAGCATCTGCTGGATCCGGGCGTGGGCCATGTCGCGTGCCACCACCAGCGGTCCGCGCAGCGACACCCGGGTCTTGACCGGCAGCGTGCTGAGCTGGGCGCGGATCTCGTCCATCGGGCGGTTCAGGTCGATGTGGACGACGTCGTCGTCGAGGTGCTCGTCGGTCACGTCGGGCAGGAACCGCGCCGGATCGTGCTCGAGTTCCTCCAGGAAGACGCCCTCGGCCGTGATCTTGGCCAGGGCCTGCCGGTCCGCCGAGCAGGAGACCGCGATCGCGACCGGGCAGGACGCACCGTGGCGGGGGAGCCGGATGACCCGGACGTCGTGGCAGAAGTACTTGCCGCCGAACTGCGCGCCGATACCGAACTCCTGCGTCATCCGCAGGATCTCGGCCTCCATCTCGTGGTCGCGGAAGCCGTGGCCGACAGCCGATCCACTCGCCGGCAGCGTGTCGAGGTAGTGGGCCGACGCATACTTCGCGGTCTTGAGGGCGAACTCCGCGCTCGTCCCGCCGACGACGACCGCCAAGTGGTACGGCGGACACGCTGCGGTTCCCAGGCTGCGCAGCTTCGCGTCGAGGAAGGTACGGAACGCCTTCGGGTTGAGGACTGCCTTGGTCTCCTGGAAGAGGTAGCTCTTGTTCGCCGAGCCGCCGCCCTTGGCCATGTACAGCAGCTTGTACACCGCCTCGTGGCCCGGCGCGGTGTCGGCGTACAGCTCGACCTGGGCGGGCAGATTCGTCCCGGTGTTGCGTTCGTCCCACATCGTCAGCGGCGCCATCTGCGAATACCGCAGGTTCAGGGTCGAGTAGGCGTCGAAGATGCCCCGGGAGATGGCGGCCTCGTCGTCGCCGGGGGTGAGCACGTGCTGGCCCCGCTTGCCCATGACGATCGCCGTACCGGTGTCCTGACACATCGGCAGCACACCGCCGGCGCTCACGTTGGCGTTCTTGAGCAGATCCAGGGCGACGAACCGGTCGTTCGGACTGGCTTCCGGGTCGTCGAGGATCGCGCGCAGCTGCGCCAGATGAGTGGGTCGCAGCAGGTGTGAAATGTCGCGGAGGGCCTCGAACGACAGCAGCCGCAGGGCCTCGGGCTCGACGTGCAGGAAGGTGCGACCGGCCGCCTCGACGGTGCTGACGCCGTCGGCGGTCACGAGGCGGTACGACGTCTCGTCGGGTCCCAGTGGCAGCAGGTCGGAGTACGCGAAATCGGCCATGCGCGCAGCCTAGGCACGGCCGGCGCGGGCACGCCCGTCAGGGGCTGCCGCTCACCGGCGCAGGCCAGGCGGCCGCTGCGTGTCCGTCGGGGCGGCCGGTGCGCGGTCCCGTTCCGGGAGCGATCAGGCTCCGCCGTCGAAATCCACCGCGGAGTACAGGCCGAGCTTGTCCAGCCGGTGCTCGCTCTTGATCTCACGGATCGTCCCGCTCTTGCTGCGCATGACAATCGAATGAGTACGGGCCTGGGTGCCGCTGTAGCGCACACCGCGGACCAACTCGCCGTCGGTGATGCCGGTCGCGCAGAAGAAGATGTTGTCGCCGGTCACCAGGTCGTCGGTGAGCAGCACCTGGTCCAGGTCGTGACCGGCGTCCAGTGCCTTGCGGCGCTCGTCGTCGTCGCGGGGCCACAGCTTGGCCTGGATGGTCCCGCCGAGGCAGGTGATCGCCGCCGCCGCGATGACCCCTTCAGGCGTACCGCCGATGCCGATCAGCAGGTCGACGCCCGTGCCGTCGCGGGCGGCCATGATCGCGCCGGCGACGTCGCCGTCGCTGATGAACTTGATGCGTGCGCCGGCCTGCCGGATGTTGCGGACCAGGCCCTCGTGCCGGGGCCGGTCCAGGACGCAGACGGTCAGGTCGGCGATGCGCTCGCCCTTGGCCTTGGCGATCCGGCGCAGGTTGGTCTTGACCGGCGCGGTGATGTCGACGAGGTCCGCCGCCAGCGGCCCGGTCACCAGCTTCTCCATGTAGAAGACCGCGCTCGGGTCGTACATCGCGCCCCGCTCGGCGACGGCGATCACCGAGATCGCGTTGGGCATGCCCTTGGCTGCCAGCGTCGTCCCGTCGATCGGGTCGACTGCGACGTCGCACTCCGGTCCGGTGCCGTCGCCGACGCGCTCGCCGTTGAACAGCATGGGAGCCGCGTCCTTCTCTCCCTCTCCGATGACCACGACGCCGTTCATCGACACACTGCCGACCAGCGCCCGCATCGCGTTCACCGCGGCCCCGTCAGCGCCGTTCTTGTCGCCGCGACCCACCCAACGGGCAGCAGACATGGCGGCGGCTTCGGTCACCCGGACCAGTTCAAGGGCCAGGTTGCGGTCGGGCGCTTCCCGAACGGCCGCTTTGCTCGGTGTCATGGGCCCTCCGGTGTCGGCGCGGCGCAGGGAGCGTCCCCGGCATCCGACGGAGCTTATCGGCGGACGGCCCGCGTCGTCGGTCGGTGCGACCGTCCGGGAGCATGGGGGTCATGGCAGCAGCCCGGCGCCGGAGCCTGGCGCAGAACCTGCGCGACATGGTGCTGTCCATGGTCGTCGTCGTCCTCATCTGCCTGGTGGTCGTCGCTGTCGCCGGCCGCGCCCAGCCGACCCCGACCACCCGGGTCGACTATCAGCCGGTCCTGATCCGGGCCCGGGCGGCCGCGGACTTCCCGGTCCTGGCTCCGGTCGTCAGCCCAGCGGACTGGACGCCCACGAGCGCCCGGTACGAGCCGCTGCCGGACCTGCCGGGGGTCCCGGTGTGGCAGGTCGGGTGGGTCACCGCGGGCGAGCAGTACGTCGGGCTGTCCCAGGCGCGCACCACCGACCGGCGGTTCCTGGCCGAACGGACCCGTGACGGCCGCCGGGTCGGCGTGGTGACCCTCGGATCGACGGCGTGGGAACGCTGGGAGAACGCCGAGGCCGGCGAGCGCTCGCTGGTCTGCACCACCGATGGAGTGACCACGGTGGTCACCGGGACGGTCGACTGGACCGTTCTGGAACCTTTCGCCACCTCGCTGCAGGGCGGCTGACGGCGCCGGCGTTCCGTGTGGCGCAGCAAGATCTTTCGTTCCGAGCGTCCGAAACAGCTGCTCGTGAAATGTTTCCGGCAGTGACTCATTGACGGTCTACCTGGGTCGTGTTAGCTTCGCCAAGCTACTTCACAGACGTTAAGTACCTTGCCGAAAGGGACCGTCGACATGTCACAACCGGAGTACGCGAATCGGTATCCGACCCTGGCCTTCGAACGTTTTGACGACGGCGTCCTGGTGATGCGGTTGCAGGATCCGGACGGGACGACCGCCGACTACGCGCAGGAGCACCACGAGGACTGGGCGCCGGCGCTGCGGGACATCGCGGCCGACCGCGAGAATCGGGTCGTCATCATCACCGGGACCGGCGACGCCTTCATCGGCTCGCACGGTCCGTGGCGCGAGCGCTTCACCACCCCCGACCACCACGAGTTCACTGCCCGGCGGCAGAAGATGCAGTACGACTACCTGTTCCAGATCGACTGCCCGGTGATCGGTGCGGTCAACGGACCGTCGATCCACCACTCCGAACTGGTGGTGCTCAACGACATCGTGCTGGCCGCCGACCACGCGTACTTCACCGACGGCCACGTCTACATGGGCGAGCCGCCGGCCGACGGCGCCCATATCTTCTGGCAGGAACTGCTCGGCCCCAATCGTGGCAAGTACTTCCTGCTGACCGGCCACAAGATCACCGCCCAGCAGGCGCAGGAGATCGGCTTCGTCAACGAGGTCATGCCGCTGGACGAGCTGATGCCGCGCGCGCTGGAGTTGGCGCACCAGCTGGCGACGTTCGACACGCTGGCCCTGCGGTTCATGCGTCGGGCATTCGTCTCGCGCTGGCAGCGAATCTTCCGCGACGACGTCGGAGTCGGATATGGCATGGCCCTGGAGGTCATGCTGCACGTCGACCGGGCGTTCAATCCCTGGGAAGCCGCCGAGGGCGAGAATCAGGGCGAGGACGAACTGACCAAGGGTCTGCGCAGCGCATCCGGTTTCACCCGTCCCCGTGCCTCCAAGCCGCGCAGCCTCTTCCAGGGTCAGTACGGCGAACCGCACACGACGGACTGACCGCGCGATGAGTGCCCAGGAAACGTTGCGTCCGTTCCGTTTCGGAATGCAGACCGCGCACGTGTCGCCGTCGCGTGTGCGCCGCCGGCAGGACTGGGTCGACATGGTCCGGGAAGTCGACGACCTCGGCTTCGACGTCATGTTCGTCTCCGACCACGTCGACGACCGGATCGGCCCGCTCGCCGCGATGGCATCAGCTGCCCAGATCAGTGATCGACTCCGCCTCAGCTACCTGGTGCTGGACAACGACTTCCGGCATCCGGTCGCGTTGGCCCAGGAGACCGCCTCGATCGACATCCTCTCCGACGGCCGGTTCGAGTTGGGCATCGGTGCCGGCTGGATGGAGAAGGACTACACGGCGCTCGGTATGCCGTTCGATCGTGGCGGGGTCCGGGTCGGTCGGCTGGAGGAATCGCTGACCGTCCTCAAGCAGGCCTGGGCGGGCGACCCGTTCACCCATGACGGCCAGTACTACCCGTCGGTGAACGTGCAGTCGCCCCTGCTGAAGCCGGTCCAGCAGCCGCACCCGCCGATCATGGTCGGCGGCGGCGGACCGCGAATGCTGACGATCGCGGCGCAACACGCCAATATCGTCAACGTCATCCCGCAGACCGAACCCCGGCAGATCCCCGGCCAGCCCAATCACAAGTTCGACGACTGCACGCCCGAGGCGTTCGAACGAAAGATCGCCAAGGTCCGGGAGGTGGCCGGCGACCGCATGCCCGAACTCACCCTGGCGGTCAACATCTTCAGCATGGTCCTGGACGACGGGAAGGTCCAGGTGGACGAGGCTCCCACCCGGCACCAGCTCATCGTGCAGGCGATGCAGGGCACGCCGTGGGCGTATCGCGGTTCGGTCGCATCCGTCGCCGACCAGATGCGGATGTACCGGGAACGCTACGGCATCTCGTACTTCATCGGTCTGAACTACAGCAAGGACGCCATGGTCCACGTCGTGGCCGAACTGGCGGGAAGCTGACCGTCGTTCGCGCGAACTCGGTGCGGTCGAACTCATTGCGGTGAGGAGCGGAATGGACGAGGCAAGGTACGACGGCCAGGTGGCCATCGTGACCGGTTCGGCCCGGGGGCTCGGCCGGGCACACGCCGGGCTGCTGGCAGCTCGGGGTGCCGCCGTCGTGATCAACGACCTGGGGATCGATCTTGCCGGTGGCGGCCGCAGCCTGCAGCCCGCCGAGCAGGCGGTGGCCGAGATCGTTGCGGCCGGCGGCAGGGCTGTGGCCAATGGGGACGACATCGCCACGTCGGCCGGCGCGGCTGCGGCGGTCGAACAGGCGCTGGACGAGTTCGGCCGGCTCGACATCGTGGTCAACAACGCCGGGATCGCCAACGAGTCGCCGCTGGCGGAGTTGTCGTACGCCGAGTTCGAGAACATGGTCCGGGTCCACGCCGGCGGGCATTTCAACGTGACGGCTGCCGCGTGGCCGCATTTCGTGGCGCAGGGTTACGGGCGGGTCGTGATGACGACATCGTCGGCGATCTTCGGTACGCCGCAACCGGCGTACACCGCGGCGAAGGCGGGGGTGTACGGGCTGACCCGGTCCTTCGCCCTGCTCGGCGCGTCGGTCGGTGTCCGGGTGAACGCGGTGAATCCGGCCGCCTTCACCCGGCTCGCCGATGTCACCTTCCCCGTGGGCCACCCGCGCCGCGAGGCCCAGCAGCAGTATTCCGCGGACCTCGTCGCGCCACTGGTCGGCTGGCTGTCGCACCGTTCGTGCACGGTCAACGGGGAGGTGTTCGAATGCCGCGCCGGCTCGGTGGCCCGGGTGTTCCTCGGTCTCGGGGCCGGGATGCACGACCCGGAGTTGTCGGTCGAGTCGGTGGCCGAGAACATCGACCGGATCATGGCGGTCGACGAGTTCACCATCCCCGCGGACAACACTGCGGCCAAGTTGTGGCTGGCTGAGCAGGTTTCCTAGCGGCGACACAGCGGGCGCTGCGGGCACCGATCCTGTCAGGACGACCGCTTGCTCGTGGCGGTGTTGTCGCCGGCTGTCGTGTCGCCCACCGTCTGGCCGCGGGTGGTGTCGCTGCCAGTCGTGTCGCTGGTGGTGGCGTGCCGGCGGGCGGCAGCGTCCAGGCGGGCCGCAGCGCCGTCGAGCCAGCGCCGGCATACGGCGGCCAGTGCCTCGCCGCGTTCCCAGAGCGCGAGCGATTCCTCCAGCGTCGCGCCACCGGCCTCCAGCGCCCGCACGATGGTCGTCAACTCGTCGCGGGCTTGCTCATAGCCCAGACCGGCGAACTCGTCGGCGGTGTCCTCGCTCGCTCCGGATGCCGACTCGGCTGCCGTCGCATCGTCGCCCCTGGTCACGGCGGCCACTGTAGGCGGCTCGCCGCCGTTGGGCTGCCGCGCTGGCTCGGCGGCTTTGCGTGCGGCGCCTTGCCTGCGTGCGGCGCCTTGCCGCGTCCGGCTGCTCGACTACGGCGCCTTGCGTCCGGCGCCTTGCGTCCGGCGCCTTGTGTCCGGCGCCTTGTGTCCGGCCGCTGTGGCTCGCGACCGCCAGCCGGCCGTATCGGAATGCGTGGCGGTCAGCGCGCGTCCGGACGGGCCGTCAGTTCGCCGTCGGCCAGCCTGATCCGCAGTAACTCGTCGGCTTCGACGCTGGCCGCGGAGCGGACGACGGTCCCGTCCGCCCGTCGTACAACGGCGTACCCACGTTCCAGCGTCGCCGCCGGCGACAGCGCGCGCACCCGTGCGGTGACGTGGGTCAGGTCGTCTTCGGCGCGATGGAGCCGGTGTCGCAGCGTGGTCACGGCCCGGGCCGTCAGTTGGTCGAGGAGGTGGCGGTGGCCCTGCAGGATGGTGCCGGGCTCGGCGAGGACGGCGCGCTCGACCGTCGACTGCAACCAGCGTTGTTCCGCGTCGAGCCGGCCGCGGGTCCGTGCCGAGGCCCGGCGCGCGAGGTCGTCGATGCGCCGCCGCTCCTCGGCGACGTCGGGGACAACTCGGCGGCCGGCGTCGGTCGGGGTGGAAGCGCGCAGATCGGCCACCAGATCGAGTAGCGGCGAGTCCTGTTCGTGGCCGATGGCGCTCACGACCGGTGTCTGGCACGCCGCGACGGCCCTGACGAGGGTTTCGTTGCTGAACGGCAGGAGATCCTCGACGCTGCCTCCGCCGCGCGCGACGACGATCACCTCGACGGCGGCCAGCGTGTCGAGTTCCCGCAGTGCGGCGACGATCGCCGGGACGGATTGCGGACCCTGTACGACGACTTCCCGCACCTCGAATCGCGCCGCGGGCCAGCGTTGGCGCGCATTGGCGACGACGTCGCGGAGCGCGGCACTGTTGCGGCCGGAGACCAGACCGATCGACCGCGGCAGAAAGGGGATGGGGCGCTTGCGGTCGCTGCTGAACAGGCCCTCGGCAGCCAGTACGGCCTTGAGTTGCTCGATCTGCGCCAGCAGAGCTCCCAGCCCGACGGGCCGAATCTCGGTGGCCCGCAACTGCAATTGGCCACGACCGGTCCAAAACTCGGGCTTGGCCTGGACCACGACGCGCTGACCTTCGGCCAGCGGGGGCGTGACGGAACCGGCCACGAGCAGCCCGGCGACGACCTGCAGGCTCATGTCCGCGTCCGTGTCGCGCAGCGTCAACCAGACCGTACGTGCCCCGGGACGCCGGGTCAGTTGCGCCACCTGGCCCTCGATCCAGACCGCGCCGAGGCGGTCGACCCAGTCCGAGACGAGCCGCGCGATGGTGCGAACCGGAGCCGGCTGCTCGGGTGAGGTTGCCAGTGCCACGGCCGCGAGGCTAGCCGCCGCCACCTACCATGGGCCGGTGAGCGCCACGCGGAAGGTCCTGCTGGCTGCGCCCCGCGGTTACTGCGCCGGTGTGGACCGAGCGGTCGTGACGGTGGAGAAGGCGCTGGAGGTGTACGGCCCGCCTGTCTACGTGCGCAAGCAGATCGTGCACAACCGGCATGTGGTGGCCACCCTGGAGGCGGCTGGCGCGATCTTCGTCGACGAGACCGAGGAAGTGCCCGAGGGCGCGACCGTGGTGTTCTCCGCCCACGGGGTCGCTCCGGTGGTCCACGAGGAAGCCAAGGCTCGCCGGCTGCGCACCATCGACGCGACGTGCCCCCTGGTGACGAAGGTGCACGCGGAGGCCAGGCGGTTCGCGGAGGAGGGCTACCGCATCCTGCTGATCGGTCACGACGGGCATGAGGAAGTGATCGGGACAGCTGGCGAGGCGCCCGACCACATCACCCTCGTCGACGGGCCCGACCAGGCGGCCACGGTCGAGATCGGCCAGGACGCGCCGGTGGCGTGGTTGTCGCAGACCACGCTGTCGGTCGACGAGACGCTGCAGACGGTGGCCCGGCTCCGCGAACGGCTGCCGCTGCTGGTCGACCCGCCGAGCGATGACATCTGCTACGCCACACAGAACCGGCAGAGCGCGGTCAAACAGATTGCGCCCGACTGCGACGTGCTCATCGTGGTCGGTTCGGGGAACTCGTCGAACTCCGTCCGGCTGGTCGAGGTCGCGCTGGAGGCGGGGGCCGGATCGTCGTACCGGATCGATCACGCCGGTGAGTTGCACGACGAATGGTTCGCGACGGCGACAATTGTCGGCCTCACCAGCGGCGCCTCGGTGCCCGAGACGCTGGTCGCCGGCGTCCTGGAGTGGTTGGCGCAGCGGGGCTTCGAGGACGTCGAAGAAGTCGCCGCTGCGGAGGAACATCTGGCGTTCGCGCTTCCGCCGGAACTGCGCCGCGACCTACGCAAGGCCGAGGCCGCCTCGTCGTAGCCCCTGCATCTCGTAGCCCCTGCATCTCGGGGCCCCTGCATCTCGGGGCCCCTGCGTGCCGGGCGGCTCGCGGGCCGATGTGTCTCGTGGCCGGCTGGGTGTCGGGAGCTGTTGTGTTTCGGCGCCGCTGCGTGCAGGGCGGCTCGCGTGTTCGGGCGCGGTTCGACGCGGGGCGGGGCGATTCAGGCGGGCGGCGGTCCTGCGGCACCGGTCGTCGGTGACGTGCCCACCGCGGCTTGCCGCGGTGCGGCAACGGCGCGGCGCCGGACCAACACGATCACCAGGGCCGCCAGGGTCGCGGCGAGGATCCAGGGGGCGTTGAACGACAACGTCGACACGATCATGATCGCTTCGCGGGTCAGCAGGGTGCCTTCGCCCAAGGTGAGCTGTCCGGCGATGAGCACCGTGACCAGGTAGGCCAGCGGCGGGGTGAACACGGCGGTCCACAGGTCGTTGAGGCGTACGGCGAACGCGGCGTACACGCTGGACAGCACAAGCCCGACGCCGGTGACCCAGCCGAGCCGGCCGGTGCCGATGATCGCGTCCGCCAGACCGAGCAGCAGCGTGACGCCGGTGACGACGACGGCGACGCCGCGAGCGTTCAGGCCCGCGCCCGCCGGGCGAACGGCGGCGGGACCCGCTGACTGCGGCCGGGACTGCACGGCGGCCGGTGGCGGCGAGGCCGCGGTTGCCGCGGCGGCTCGGGCCGCCAGCATCTCCGGCGTCAACGCCGGAATCGTGCCGGTCGTCGCCGGACCGGCGGCGCCGGCGGACCGATACAACCGGCCGACGTCGACCGCAGGCGCTGCGCGGACCGGGACGGGCTCGGCCTCCTCGTGGCGTACCGAACCTGCGGGCTGTGCCGAACCCGGTGCCCCCGCCGAACCATCGGGGTGGGCCGTGCGGGCTGTATGGGCGGGGCCAGTAGCGGTCTCCGTTGCCGGATCGCCAGGGACAGCTGAGCCCGCGATGGTCGACGCCGCGGCGGCTGACGATCCGGCGATGGCGGGCGAGGACTGCACTGGCGCGGCCGCGGTGGGCACGGGTCGGCCGTTGGCCGCGCGGGCGGTCTCCCAGGCGGGGTCGAGCACCGGCGGAGTGTCGACAGGATCCTCGAACAGGGTTCTGTCGTGAGACGGGACGCCAGGGTCGCCCGCCGGCTCGGCCGCCGCCGCGTGGTCAGGGATGCTCATCGCCCCATACCGTACGGCAGGACATCCCGCACGCCCCGCCGTCCGCCGACAACACGCGACCACTCAGGCAGCCGGGCCGGCTCGCTGTCGCTGCGCCGCGGGCTGGCCACCACCGAGCAAGCCGCCGGCGAGCCAGTCGTCGTCCTCGTCCTCGTCGTATCCCATGGCCAGGAACTCGGGCGCGGTCACCGGCCGGGGCGCGACGTCGACCGGCGCGGGGGAGTCCAGTGGCGCGTCGACGACCTTGAGGGTGGCCAGTCGACGGGCCGTCACCAGCACCCGGCCTTCGAGGGAACCGAGCGCGGCGTTGTAGTCCTGGACGACGCGACCCACCGAGCGGCCCAGCTTGTCGACGTGACCGGCCAGCGTGGCGAGGCGGTCGTAGATCTGGCGGCTGAGCTCGAGCACCTCCGTGGCGTGCCGCGAGACGGCGTCCTGCCGCCAGCTGAGGGCGACCGTGCGCAGCATCGTGATGAGGATGGTGGGCGTGGCCAGCACGATGCGGCGGCTGGCGGCGTACTCCAGCAGCCCGGGGTCGTGTTCGAGTGCTGGCGCGAGGAACGCTTCACCGGGCACGAACAACACGACGAATTCCGCGGCGCCCGGCAGCTGGGCCCCATAGTCCTGGCCCGCCAAGTCGTCGACGTGGTTGCGCAGATGCCGGGCGTGCGCCTGCATCCGTTCGCGGTGGACGTCAGGGTCCGACGTCGCCGCCGCTTCGAGGAAGGCCGACAGCGAGACCTTGGCGTCGACCACGACATGGCGATCGCCGGACAGGTGGACGACCAGGTCCGGCCGACGGCTGCCGTCGGCGGTCCGCAGCGTCGACTGCTCATCGAAGTCGCAGTGCTCCACCATCCCGGCGACCTCGACCACTCGGCGCAGCTGCATCTCGCCCCATTGACCACGGCTCTGTGGCGCGCGGAGGGCAGTGACCAGGGCGCGGGTCTGGCTCTCCAGCGATTCCGACGCGCGGCGCGCGGCACCGAGCTGCTCAATGAGGCTCGCCTGGCTCGAGATCCGCGTGTGCTCCATCGATCCCAGGGTCTGCTCGACCTTCGCCAAGGCCTCCTGGAGGGGTGCCACGAGCTGCCCGACTGCGTGCTCCCGTTGCGCCAGTTCCGCAGCGGCGTGGTCCTGCGTGGCCCGCATCCGGGTCTCGGCGAGCGCGAGGAACTGGTCGTTGTTGGCCCGAAGGGACTCCGCGGCCAGCCGAGCGAACTCGGCTCGGCTGCTCCGGGCGGCGCCGCGACCGACGTACAGCCCGGCGGCGTACGCCAACACACCGACGACGATGACCGCGATCACGGCGAACGGATCCATGGCCCGATGGTGTCGGAGGGGTCTGACAGGTCGCCGGCAGGCGGTGGCGCCACTCGCGCCTAGACTCCCGGCCCGTGGCGCTCACCATCGGCATCGTCGGCCTGCCGAACGTCGGCAAGTCGACGCTGTTCAATGCCCTGACCAAGAACGACGTGCTGGCCGCGAACTACCCGTTCGCCACCATCGAACCGAACACCGGGGTGGTCGGCGTACCGGATGCCCGGCTGGCGCGGCTCGCGGCGCTGTTCGGCTCTGCGCGCGTGGTCCCGGCGACGGTGACGTTCGTGGACATCGCCGGGATCGTCCGTGGGGCCAGCGAGGGACAGGGGCTGGGTAACAAGTTCCTGTCACACATCCGCGAGTCCGACGCGATCTGCCAGGTCATCCGGGCCTTCACCGATCCCGATGTCGTCCACGTCGACGGCAAGGTATCCCCGCCCGACGACATCGAGACGATCAACACCGAGCTGATCCTGGCCGACCTGCAGACCCTGGAGAAGGCGATCCCGCGGCTGCAGAAGGAGGCGCGGCTGGTCAAGGAGAAGGCCGTCGTGCTCGCTGCGGCCGAACGGGCACGAGAGGTCCTCGACGCCGGCCGGACCGTGTTCGGCGCCGGCCTGGATCCGGAGCCGCTGCGAGAGCTGTTCCTGCTGACGGCCAAGCCTTTCCTGTATGCGTTCAACCTCGATGACGACGAACTCGGCGACGACGAGCTGCGGAGCCGGCTGGCGGCGCTCGTGGCTCCGGCGGAAGCGGTGTTCCTCGACGCGAAACTGGAATCCGAGCTGGTCGAGTTGCCTGACGAGGAGGCGCTGGAACTGCTGGAATCCGTCGGACAACACGAGAGCGGGATCGCCGCACTCGCCCGGGTCGGATTCCACACGCTGGGACTGCAGACGTATTTGACCGCTGGCCCCAAGGAATCCCGGGCGTGGACCATCCCCACGGGAGCGACTGCACCGCAGGCCGCCGGGGTGATCCATACAGACTTCCAACGGGGATTCATCAAGGCCGAGGTCGTGTCGTACGACGATCTCATCGAGGCCGGGTCGATGGCCGAGGCGAAGGCGCGCGGCAAGGTCCGGGTCGAGGGCAAGGACTACGTCATGGCCGACGGCGACGTCGTGGAGTTCCGCTTCAACGTCTAGCGTTCGGGATTCGCCGGTAGGCGTTGAGAGTCGCGGGCCCTCAGGTTCGAGTCGGTCCGCAGACAGTCCGCAAGCCGGTCGACCATCGGGCTTCGTCCTGCGTGGACGAGATCGTCGAGTGGGTGCGGCCGGCTGCGCTCTGGGCTGGTCCGCCCGCCCGATTGGATTGCTCAAAGTGTTTCTCATTATTGACTTAGCACGCCATATGACTAAAATGAGCAACATGCCGGCCTCTAGCCCTTACACAAGCTCTGAACAACAGGCGGACCTCGAACGCCTCGGCGCTCGACTGCGCGAACGCCGAAAGGCCCTCGGCGTCACGGCAACCGCCTGCGCCGAAGCTGCTGGCGTTTCGCGTGTCACCCTGCACAGGATCGAGGCAGGCAACCCCTCGGTCACGATCGGCGCCTACATCAACGTTGCAGCCGCACTCGGACTCCACCTCGTCGTCCCGATCCTCGACGCTCCAGCAGCAGAACCGGCGACGATCACGGTCGGCGACTACCCCGGTCTGCGCACGCTGGCGTGGCAGACCGACGCCGGCACCACCATCACCGAGACAGAGGCACTCAACCTCTACGAACGCGGCTGGCGACACCTCAACCAGCAAGCCCTCACCGATGACGAGAAGGCGTTCATCCAGCACCTCGCGGACACCTACAGCAACGGGAGGCTCCTTGTTTAGGCGGTTGCACCACCAGCAGGTGGCCGAGCTGCTGTCGATGCTCGACGGACGGCTCCTGACCGAGCACAACTGCTGGTTCGGCGGCGGCACCGCGATCGTCCTCGCCAACGGTGAGTTCCGCGAATCGGTCGACATCGACTTCCTGGTCTCCGACCAGCAGTCTTACCGCGCGCTGCGCCAGATCGTCAGGGACCACGGGCTCGACGCTCTCGCCACACGCAAACTGAACCTGGGCCGAACACCTTCTGTCGACGGCTACGGGATCCGGACGTCGGTGTTCGTCGCAGGAGTTGCGATCAAGTTCGAGATCATCCACGAAGGCCGCATCGACCTCGACACTCCCTCCCTGGACGATGAGATCTGCGGGGTGCGGATCCTGACCCGAACCGACCAGGTCGCAACCAAACTGCTCGCCAACGACGACCGTTGGGCAGACACGTCGACGTTCGGCCGCGACCTGATCGACCTGGCCATGATGAAACCCGACATCACCGCCTTGAGAACTGGCGCGCGTAAGGCGGACGCTGCGTACGGCAGGACGGTCGGCGACAGCCTCACCAGGGCGGTCACCTACCTCCAAGACCGCCCGCAACGGCTCGACGAATACATCCGAGCACTCAAGATCGACGCGCCTCGAGCAGTTGTCTGGCAGCGCATCCGCGATCTTTCCGCACGGTACGCGACGATCGAAGGTCTAGGTCAGGGCTCGGACTAGCCTGACCGTCGCTCAACACCGTCGTCGTGGGAACGTGGTGACCGGTCTCGTTCTGTGCGATCCCGTACATCCCACCCCCGAGCGAGGGAGCGTTCATGAAGCTCACGATCAGCCTGCAGATCACTCTGGACGGTGTGGCGCAGGCGAACGGCGGAAACAACGAGGCGATGGACCCGGGTTTCACCCGCGGCGGTTGGGGCCGCTCGCTCAACGACGACGGCGCGGTGCAGTACATCCTCGACACGTGGCGGCGGCCCGACGCATTCCTGCTCGGGCGGAAAACGTACGGCTTGTTCGAGACGTACTGGGGAGCCCGCAGCGACGACGGCGGTTTCGGGGAGGCGATCAGCTCGAAGCCGAAGTACCTGGTCTCCGCCACGGTGAGGACGCCCACGTGGAATGACACTGCGGTCATCTCCGGCGACATCGAAGCGCGCGTCCGGGAGCTGAAGGCGCAATCCGGCGGTGAGCTGCTCGTGGTGGGCAGCGCTTCGCTCGCGCGGTGGCTGCTTCAACGCGAGCTGGTCGACGAGCTCAACCTCGTCCAGTTCCCGGTGATCGTCGGCGAAGGAGAACGGCTGTTCCCCAAGAGCGGCCTGGACTTCGCACTCGACCTGACCGACTCGCGCGTGTTCGGCACCGGGATCGTCGCGCTCACGTACGGCGTGGGCGGCCGTCCTCGGTACGCCTGACGAAGGCACTGTCGCCGTCGTCGCCCAGTTGTCACGTCGCCTGCTCATCCGGGACCGGTGGCGGAGGCGACCTTGGGCCATGGGCCTTCTGGCCCTACTCGGCTCTGGTTGGCCGATCCAGCCTGAGGTCAGTAAGGCTGCCCGTTGGTATCGCCCGGTGATCGGCCGCTGCAATGCGGCGACCGTCGCCATCGACGATCGGAAACCGGAGGGATGGCGAGATGAACACTGTGCTGAAGGTGCCGGCAACCCCTGACCGTGCTGTGGCGCTGCCGCGATGGCGCCGCACTCTCGGCATCACCGCAGCGGCCACCAGCGTTGCCGCGGTTGCGGGATCGGTGCAGCTCGTCACTGGCACCTTCACTCCTCCAGTCAGCGACCTCGAACCCTTGGGCCTCACCTCGTGGGTCGTGCCCGGAATGTGGCTCGCCGCCAGCGTCGCCCTGCCGTGTGCGATCACGGCGGTCATGGCGTGGCGGCGTTCCACCCGGCTGGGTTTGGCCGCCGTCGGCTCCGGTGTCCTGCTGCTGGTCGAGCTCGTCGTGTAGATCCCGTTCGTCGGCCCGGATGTACTCCAAGGAGTCATGGCAGTCCCGGCGATGACTCTGGTGATCCTCGGCGTCTCCTCGCATCGCTGCGCCCGCCGCACCTCGCGGCGCAGCGAGGTTTGAGGTCCAGCCGAGCTCGGTTCCGTCAGTGGAGCCGGCGGAAGCCTCGGCTGAGGGTTGCGCGGTCAGACCTGAACGTCGTACTCCGCGAGTTCGGGTCGCATCGCTTCGATGACGAAGTCGACGAACGCCGCCGGCGCATCCAGATAGAACTCGCGATCGGAGTAGACCCCGACCGTGGCCGGCAGACCACGCTCGCCGAGCCAACCGACGAGGTCGTCGAGATCCTGCCGGGGTTGCAAGCTGAGGAAGGACACCTGGGAGCGCCGCTTGTCGTCGTCACGGTTCGAGGTCGTGCTGTGGGTCAGCTGCAGGTCGATGTTCGTCCCCGGCTGACGCAACCAGATTGCTCGGTCGATCCTACGCAGTTCGACGAATCCCAACCGGGCGACCAGCATGTCGACGATCAACTCGAAATGGGCCGGATCTATGCGTACGGCCACGTGGTTGAACTGCATGAAACTCCGAAATGACGACCTCGTCGCGCCCGTTCGAACCGCAGCCGGACCGGGGCGAGCCAGCGATGATGGGAAGGGACGGCCGGGTTACGGCGTAACGCGGATGCCGCCGACGTCGCTGTTGAAATGGACCGGGGGCTGGTCGTTGACGTGGATCGGCAGGTCGTCGGGGTTCGTCGTGGCGTCGATCACCAGCGGGACGGCGTCCGGTTGCGGTTCTGCCGCCGGCAACGCGTCCTGGTCGGCAGCGCGTTCTCCGCTGGTCTCCATCCGGGCCTCCTTCGTCCGAAGCGACCACGACACCGGATCGGTCGGGTCGACACCTTCCACCTCGTCCGCGAACAGGTCGGTCACCGACCGGTGCTCGGGGCCCATGCCAACCACCTCCGTCGAGCTGACTGACGACCCGATTCGTACCATCGCCCGGCACGGCCGTCTACCCGGGATACGCCGTTGGCCGTCCAGTCCGAGGACTCCGGCTGCGCCGAGGCTGCCGGCGACCCGGTGGCGCTGTCACGAAAGGAGTACTCGGTGAGTTCTCGTGCCGCGGTCCTGGAGGGTCCTCGCCGGCTGCAGCTTCGCCGCATCGCGATACCGGACGAACTCCCCGCCGGCGCCGCCCTCGTCCGCATCGAAGGCGGGGGGATGTGCGGCACCGACGTGCACCAGTACCGAGGGCTGGCCGGCGCCGCCGGTCAGCCGCCGCCGTACCCGATGGTCCTCGGTCACGAACCGGTCGGCGTCATCGAACGGCTCAGCCCCGACGCGTCGCCCGGCTGGGGAGTTTCGGTCGGCGACCGGGTCGCGGTGGAGCCCACCGCATCCTGCGGGGTCTGCCCTCGCTGTGCGGCCGGCCAGCGCCACCAGTGCCCGGACCGGCAGGTGTATTCGTACCTGCCGATCGACCGCGCACCGTCGCTGTGGGGTGCGTACGCCGACTACCTGGTCGTGCTGCCCGGCACGGTGCTGCATCCGATGCCGGCGCACGTCGAGATCGCCGACGCGGTGTTCTTCAATCCGCTCGCCGCGGCGCTGTCGTGGACCATCGACGTCGGCGGGACGCAGCGCGGTGAGGACGTCCTGGTGATCGGTCCGGGCCAGCGTGGCCTGGCCAGCATCATCGCCCTCAAGGAAGCCGGTGCCGGCCGCATCATCGTCGCCGGCCGGGAACGCGACGGCCGGAAGTTCGACATCGCGCGATCCCTGGGCGCGACTGACGTGCTGGAGGACCTCGACGTCGCGGATGCCGTGCTGGACATCACCGGCGGCCGTGGCGTGCATCGTGCCTTCGACTTCACTCCGGCGCCGGACGCGTTGCGGCTGGCGGTGGCCGCGACTGGTCGCGGTGGGACGGTCATGTACGTCGCACGCCACGGCGAGGCCGGTCTGCCGGCAGACGACCTGCTCCGCAAGGAACTCACCGTCAAGACCGCCCTGGGCGCGGAGTCGGCCGCGTTCGCCCAGGCAGTCGCCGTACTCGCGTCCGGCCGGCACGACCTGTCGGCGCTGCACACCCATCGCATCGGCCTGGACGATGTGGACTTGGCCGTGCGGATCCTGGCCGGCGAGGTCGACGGGCAGGACGCCATCCACGTCACCGTGGTGCCGTGACGGGCTCCCCGGCGTCCTCGGTCGGCTCGGGGGCGACCCAGGGAGAGGCGACCGAGGACAGCACGATCTCGATCACCTCGGACAGCGCGGCATTGGGCATGTCCGCCAGCTCCGGAAACATCCCCGACGTCCGCCCCAAGGTGATGCCCGCGAAGGCGGCGACAGCGATTTCCGCTCGCAGCCGAGGCTGATCGAGCCCGTCCCGCTCGAATCGTTGCGCGAGCGGCTCCACCATCCGGGCGGTGAGGACCTCACGGGCGATCCTGGCGATCGTCTCGTCGCTCTGCGGATGCGTCGCGGCCCGCAGCAGCGGTCCAGGCCCCGCCGTGCCCACCCGGTCGAGCGTCGTGGCGATGCGGCCCGGGTACAGCAGGTCCGGCGGCGGCCCGCTGGCGAGGTCCAACTGCAGCGCCGCCAGATACAGCTTGGCCTTGCTCCCGAAGTAGCGGGTGATCAAGGTGGCGTCCACGCCCGCAGACGCCGCGATGTCTCGGGTGGTCGTCCTGTCGTAGCCGCGTTCGGCGAACATCGTCCTCGCGGCGGCCAGCAGGGTCTGACGGGCCTCGCCTCGGACGGCCATCAGGTCTCGTTCGTCCGCGGGGCGCCGATGGGATAAGCGTCGGCCATGCTCTCCTCCTCGAGGAGCGCTGCGTCGGCGCGGTCGACGTCGTGACCGCGGGCTCGTCGTTGCAGAACGGCGGCGACGATACCGGCCAGCACGAGCGAGATCATGGACGTCCAGACGATCACCACGTACCCGTCCAGCGTCGGCAGGTGGGCGCCCACCGGCGTGTGGTTCTCCAGCACGGTCGCCGTCAACGCGCTGCCGACCGCGCCACCGAGGAAACGCAGCACCTGGTTGAAGCTCATCGCGCTGCTGGTCTCGTCCGCCGGCACGGAACGCACGATGAGGCCGGGCATCGCCGTCGAGGTGCAGCCCATGGCGAGCCCACCGATACCCATGATGAGGAAGATCTGCCACAGGCTGCTGTGTGCCAGCAGGAACGTGGCGCCGGCGGCGGCGAACAGGAAACAGCCCAACGGCAGGATCAGGTCGGGACCGAACCGGCGCGCCAGCGGACCGGTCAACCGGTTGGCCGCCACGGTGAACACCGACAGCGGGACCAGCGTGAGGCCGGCGACGAAGACCGATTGACCGAACCCGTAGCCAGCATCGGTCGGCGTCTGCACGAAGCGGATCGACACGGTCATCGTGGTGTAGACACCGAACGTCCCGAAGAACCCGATCAGGTCCGCGGCGAGAACTCCGGGCAGGATCACCAGCCGCAGGTTCACCAGCGGGGCGGCCGAGTGGACCTCTCGGACGATCCACGCTGCAAGCAACACGAGCGCTGTCGCGGCGATCACCGCGACCGCCTGGCCGGTCCAGGTGCCGTACTGGCTCATCGCCAGCAGCAGCAGAGCCAGTCCGGGTGCCACGAGCAGGCAGCTGACGAGATCCAACCGACGCGGCGGCCGGTCGGGCGTCCGTGGGAACGTCGGAATTGCCGCGACCAGGGCGACGGCGGCGATCGCAGCGCCGAACCAGAACGCGGCCCGGAAGGACCAGACCTCGGCGACCAGGCTCGTCAGCGGGTAGCCCAGGCCGATCCCGGTGGCGGTCGACACCGACAGCATCGCGATGGCGCGCCGTCCCCGTTGGCCGGCGATCGCGTCGCGCGCAGCTGCCATCGCCAGCGGGGTCAGGGCCAGCCCGACGCCCATCAGGCCACGGCCGGCGATCAACGCCGCGAACGACAGCGGAAGCGCGGCGAGCACCGCGCCGACGACGACGAGGACGAGTGCGGTCAGCGCCGCTTCGCGTCGTCGCCGGCCGTCGCCGAGCCGACCGAGAATCGGGGTGGCGATGGCGCCGACCAACAGGGTCACCGTGAGGATCCACTGCGCGGTCGCCAGGGAGACGCCGGTTTCGGTCGCGATCGTCGGGATGAGCGGTGCCCCAAGGCTCGAGATGATCGAGACGACCAGGGTGACGAAGACGAGAGTCGGCAGCAGCGCCCGAGATTGTGATGGTGCTCGGGACGGTGTGAGCGTTCGGGACTCCGTCATCATCCTCCCGCCCACAGTCATGTCCTCACATGATGACATGCCGGGACGGTGGCCTCCTACTCAGGCCAGTTCGGATAGGACGAGCTGAGGACGGGTATGCCGCGCCCATCAGCCGACGCAGCGCCGCACCGGAGACGACGACGGGACCCAACTCGCCCGGGCACGTCGCCTATCGACCAGCGAGGAGGATCGGTATGCCGAACGCGAGCCTCAAGGACACCGAACAGTACGAGGCGTTGCGGAAGGAGGGCATGAGCAAACAGAAGGCCGCACGGATCTCGAACGCATCGGCGGCAAGTTCCCGATCTGCCGTGGCCAGGCGTGGCGGTCGAGCCGGCGCCTACGACGACATGACGAAGAAGGAGTTGTACGAGCGGGCGAAGCGGGTCGGGATCCCCGGTCGCGCCAGCATGTCGAAGGGCCAACTTATCGACGCGCTCCGCCACCACTAGCAGCGGCGCTGTTCACCACGGAACTGCCCGGCCCGGCGCCGCTCACCACGGTGGCGTTTCACCGGTGCTGCAAGTGGTTCTCCGATTGCTGGGTACTCGGGCCCGGCTACGGCGTACGACCGGCCGACACGGCGACGACCTGCTGCGCGGAACCGTCGCCGGCTGCGCTGGGCGCGCCCGGCGGGGCGTCCCACATCCACCGCAGCGCACCGATGTTCGGTGCCACGACGCTGGCGCCGGCCTCGACCAACTCGGCGGAGCCCCAGCCCCCGGTGAGCACCGTCGCCGTGCGCAGGCCGGCCCGGCGAGCGGCCTCCACGTCCCAGCCGGTGTCGCCAACCATGATCGCGTCACGGGTGCCGAGCCGCGTCAGTGCGATCTCCACCAACTCGGGATCGGGTTTGCTGTGGCTGGCGTCGTCCGCGGTGGTCCATCCCACGACCGCATGCTCGGCGCCGAGCAGTTGCACGTAGTGCTCGATGTCGACCCGGCGGCCTGAACTGGACAAGAACACCGGGACGCCGCGGTCAGCAGCCGCCGTCAGCAGCTGGCGGGCTCCGGGCAGCGGCCGGACCTGCGGCCGCAACGAGTCGAACTCCGTTTCCCACCGCTGGCGTATCGCCGGACCGGCAGCGTCCTCCGCCTGTTGGCCGGCGACCTGGGCGACGAGCTTGTCGCCGCCCAGGCCGATCGCGCGATGCACTGTGCTGTGGGCGATGTCGAGGTCGTGCGCCCGCAGCGCGCGCACCCAGGCGACGGTGTGCTGATACACCGAGTCCACCAGAGTTCCGTCGACATCGAGCACGAGCGCATGCGGCCAGGTCATCCCGACGTGCTACCCCGCACGCCGCCCGGCTATTCCCGATGGCGCTGCCGGTCTCAGGTCACGCCAGCCGGGTCGCCCAACCGATGGCCGACGCGGCTGCCAGCGAGGCGAACAGCAGGGCCAGGCCGGCGGCGAGCGCAGTCAGGTCGTACGACTCGACGTCGTACCCGACGATGCTGCCGATCTGCTCGTACACCGACCCGAGCTGATCTGCGCTCTCGGCGGTGAAGGTCTGCCCGCCGGTCGCCTCGGCGATGCCCGCCATCGTCTGCGGGTCATAGGGAACTGCGACCTGCTCACCGCGGATCGTGACCGACCCGTCCGGGGTCCCGAAGGCGATGGTGGTCACCGGGACGCCGTCGGACGCGGCGCGGGCCGTCGCCTCGTCGAGGGTGTCAGTGGCCGACTGCCTGCCGCTGCCCACGGTCGGAGCGCCGTCGCTCATCAGGACGATCGCCGCCGGCGCCTTCGTCCCGTCGTCGCCCGGCGGGACGCCTTCCAGCGTGCTGAGTGCCAGGTCGATGCCGGAACCGGTCGCCGTGCCCTGCCCGACTCGCATCGCGTCGATTGCCGCCAGCAGCGTCGTCCGATCCGTCCCAGGGGAGACGAGCAGACGGGCGCTCTGGTCGAAGGTCACCAGGCCGACCTGCAGGCCGGCCGGAAGTGCGGCAACGAAATCGCGCGCTGCCTGCTGAGCTGCTTGCAGCCGGGACGGGTCCACGTCGGTGGCCAGCATCGACGCCGAGACGTCCAGCGTCAGCATGATCGTCGCGCGTTCCTTCGGTGTCCGCATCGCCCAGGCCGGCTGGGCGAAGGCGAGTACGCCGACGACGATCGCGGTCAGCAAGGAGGCCCACGGCACGAACCGCTGCCAGCCGGACCGCTTGGGCGCCACCGTACGCAGCAGCTCGGCGCTGCTGAAGCGGACCGCCGCCTGACGGCGCGACCGCAGCATGACCAGATACGCCACGAGCAGCAGAAGCGGGACCAGCAGCAGCAACAGCCGCCAGCCGGACAAGAACGTCATGACGAGACCCCTTGGAGTGCAGCGGTTCTGCGGATGACGGCCCGACCGGTGGCGAAGCCGATGACATCGGTCAGCCAGTCACGGTCGGTGGACAGCGATACCAGGGCGGCGCCGGTCGAGCGGATGGACGTGTGGATCCGGTCCTGTCGCGCTTGGGCCGCTTCGGCGAATCTCGATCGCAGTTTGGGCGACCGGGTCTGCACATGAAGCAGGCGCCCGGTTTCCGGATCGACGACGTCCAGCATGCCGACGTCGGGCAGCACGTTGTCCCGCGGATCGGTGACGACCGCGGCGATGACCGACTGTCGTAGCGTCAACTCCCGCAACGCATGGGCCCAGTCGGCGTCGTCGTGGAAGTCGGACACCACCACGACCAGGCCGCGGCGCGGTTGGACGCGCGGCAACGTCCGCAGCGCGGCAGCCAGATCGGCGCCCGGTCCGGGAGTTCCGCCCTGCCGGGCGCAGTCGTAGAGCGTGGCCAGGCCGGCCAGCATGCCGCGCCGTCCCGTGGCGGCCGGCCGGTGCACCAGCGCGTCGCCACCGAAAGCCATGACCCCGAAGCGATTCCCGGCCCGGGCCGTCAGCACGCCGAAGGCAGCGGCGACGCCGAGCACGACGTCCCGCTTCTCCCGCTGCGCCGTACCGAAGTCCATACTCGCCGACCGATCGGCGAGCACCCAGGTTTCCAGTTCGCGGTCGGCCTCGGTGGTACGGACGTGCGCCGTCAGTGATCTCGCCGTGAGGCTCCAGTCGATGCGCCGCGCGTCGTCGCCGGGCTGGTACGGACGGGCGGCCGCTCGCTCACTGCCCGGACCGTACGCCGCGGTCCGATGGTCGCCGGTGAGGCGGCCGTCCAGCCGCCGGATGACGTCGAGCTCGAGACGACGGAGCACCGCGGCGCGATTGACCTGAGTGCCAACGGATTCAGAGACCCAGTCGGTCGCGGTGGGTCGGCCCGGCAGCCTGGTCATCCGGCGGCCTGAGTGCTGAAGTCGGTCATCGTGACATTGCTCGAACCCTGCTGCGAGCGGACTGCCGGCGCCGGGACGGTGGCGAGCACGGAGGCGATGACCTCGTCGACGTCGACGCCTTGCGCGAGAGCGTCGTACGACAGCATCACGCGGTGCCGCAGTACTTCCGGCGCCACGTCGAAGACGTCCTGCGGGACCAGGAAGCGTCGTCCTCGTACCACGGCCAGGGCCCGGCCGGCGGCGAGCAGGCCGAGGGTGCCACGTGGGCTGGCTCCCAGGGCGATGAGCGGCTGCAGTGCCGGCAGGCCCCACGCCTGCGGTTCCCGGGTCGCCATGACGAGGCGTACGGCGTAGTCCTGCACCGCGTGGTGGACGAAGACGTCCTCGGTCTCGCGTTGCAGCGCCGTGAGCTGCTCGATGGTGAGGACCTGCTCCGGCCGGGGCGGATGGACGCCCATGCGGCCGGCGATCGCCGTCTCCTCCTGGTAGGACGGGTGTTTCACCACGACCTGCATGAGAAAGCGGTCGCGCTGTGCTTCGGGCAAGGAGTAGACGCCCTCGGATTCGATCGGGTTCTGCGTGGCGAGGACGAGGAACGGCGCAGGGACCGGCCGGGTATGACCGCCGATGGAGACCTGCCGCTCGGCCATGACCTCCAGCAGCGCCGCCTGGACCTTGGCGGGCGCCCGGTTGATCTCGTCGGCCAGCACTAGGTTGGCGAAGACCGGTCCCCACTCGATGTCGAACTCTTCACGCGACGGGCGCCAGATCCGGGTCCCCACCACGTCCGCCGGCACCAGGTCGGGGGTGAACTGCAATCGCGAGAAGTGCCCGCCGACGACCCGTGCCAGCGTGGACACGGTCAACGTCTTGGCGAGCCCGGGGACACCCTCGATGAGGCAGTGGCCGCCGGCCAGCAGGCAGAGGAAGGCCCGTTCGACCAGCCGGTCCTGACCGACGACGACGCGCTTGACCTGGAAGATGGCGTCCTCCAGCAGCGCGGCGTGGTCGGTGGCGACCTGGCGCGGCGGAAGCACCGCGGTCGCGTTGTCGGCCCCGGCCGGTTGCGGTGCGGCGTACTGCGGTTCGGAGTGCAGCGGTGAGGTGTCCATCGGTTCTCCGTTCCCCGGGAGTGCTCGACCCGGCGCTTCGGTGGTCGTCGGTCACGTGTCGCGGCGCCGGGCGCCCGAGCGGTCGCAACGGCGCGCCGCCGACAGACACTGTGCGCCCCTGACGTAAGAGACGACCATGCCGCATGTACGGGGTCGGTGAAGACCGCTGCGCGGGTTGGCCTCACGGCCGCGGCTCGTGATGCGATGGGGCCGCTGGCCCCGGCCGAGCGCGTGCCAACGCGTCGCAGGACGCCCGACCTGACAGGACCTCACGTGGACGAGTCGCGACAGACCGGCCACCCGGACCGGTCCGGGTGGTACCCCGACCCGTGGTTCACCGGCCAGCGTCGGTACTGGACGGGATCGGAATGGACCTCCGACGTCTTCCCGGAGGCAGTGCCGGGCTCCACGGGGGACGGCGTACGCCCGATCGACTCGACGATCGCGCAGTACGGTCCGGCGCCGACAGCGCGGGTCTGGCCGCCGCCGCCCCCGCCGACCTGGGGCACGGTGACCCCGGCCGGCGACAGCCGCACTGCCGAGGTCGTCTCGCTCGGTCCGCCCCCGAAGCCGGGACGGCCCATGGGATGGGTACTCGCCGTGATCGCCGTCGCGTTGGTCGTCCTCGGCGGCCTGGTGGGGCTGGGCGTCGCTGCGCTGACGCGGGACAGGTCCGAACCCAGCGCCGCATTCCGGCCGTCACCCCGGCCGACCAGCCCCGCGCCGGCGACGAGCCCGCCCTCGACCACGTCGCCGAGCGCACCGGCGCCGTCCGGTCCGGCGCCGTCGGGTACTCCGACGCCGCCGGTCCCTTCCGGTGCGCCCGCGACGGCGGCGTCGTTGCGGGACCTGGTGGTGCGGCAGTCCGACGTGCCCTCCGGCTACCTGGTCGAGCCGATCCCCGACGGGACGCAGGTCGACGGCACGGTGACGATCGACTTGTGCGCGTCGGCGCGCTACCCGAGCGAGCAGTTGCGTTCCGCGCGGTTGCAGGTCAGGGCCGTCGACGTCCTCGGTGGGCCGGGGATCAGCACGGAGGCAGTGGCGTACCGATCGACGGCGGCGACCGAGCAGGCGTTCGCCGAGATCGCTGCGTCGGCTCGCAACTGCCCGGACAGCAGGGTCACCGACTCCTCGGGGCTGCCGCTGGTGACGACGGTCGGCCCGCTCGACGACTCGTCCTGGGGGTCGACTCCGGGTGTGCAGCGACTGACGTACGAAGTGACCACGAGTAGCGGCGACGGCGACTCCGCCCGTGCCGTCGTCTATCTGCGCCGCGGACCGCTGCTGCTCGGCCTGTACTTCCCCTCGGCAAGTGGCGAGCAGGTCGCCGTGGAAGGACGAACGACGATTCCCGCGATCGTGAAGCTCTTCGAACAGCGACTGCTGCGGTACGCCGCGACCGGGGGCGTCCCGTCCCCGACCGCGCCGGTTCCGGGTGCCTCACCGAGCGGCCGGCGGACGGGTATGGCGGCGTAACACTGCCCGTCGGCTGGTTGGCCGGGCTCGGTGTCAGCCGGCGGGGCCTTCGGTGAGGGTGACCGTGGCGGTGTGGCTGCCGCTGGCATCGCGCCAGCTCACCGCGACCTTGTCCCCGGGGGCCAGGCGATTCATGACCTGGCTCAGCGCATTCGGATCGCGCACCGGGGTGCCGTCGACGGTGGTCAGCACGTCCCCGGCGGCGAGTCCTGCCTTGGCTGCCGCCGAACCGTCGACGACGCCGGCGATCTGGACACCTCCGGACGCCGCGCCGGCCACCTGAACTCCGAGGAATGCGGTCGGCCCGATGTGGATCGTGTCGGTCGCCTTGCCGGACCGGATCTGCTCGGCGATCCCCAGTGCGACGCTGCTGGGAATCGCATAGCCCTGTACCGCGTCGCGCCGGTTCGTCGGACCCTGTCCCGTGGCGGCAGCAGAGGCGGCGGTATTGACGCCGACCACGGCACCGTCGGTGTCGACCAGCGGCCCACCGGAGTCACCGGAGCGGATCGCTGCGTCGGTCTCGATAAGGCCGTGGAGGGTCTCGGAACTGCCGTCCGAGGCATCCGTCGCGGTGATCGTCTCGTTCAGCCCGGTGACCTTGCCCGCCGCGACACTGGGCGCCCCGCCGTCGCCACCGGCATTGCCGACCCCGACGACGATGTCCCCGATCGCCACGTCGTCGTGGGCGAAGGTGGCCGGCGACAGCCCGCTCGCCTTCGTCAGTTGAATCAGCGCGATGTCGTGAGACTTGTCGTAGCCGACCACGGTGGCGCGGTACGTCGCGCCGTTCGACGCGAGCTCCGCCGAGATCGTGGTGGCGCCGCTGATCACGTGGTTGTTGGTGAGCACGAGCCCGTCCGCCGTCAGCACGATGCCGGTGCCGGCGGCTTGGCCAGAGCCGAAATTGATGGTCGTCGTGATGTTCACGATCGATGGCGTGATGACGGCGGCCGCCGCCGCGCTCGGGCTGCCGGCGGAACCGTCGGCCGTGCCGCCCGAGCCAGCCCCGCCCGAGTCAGCCCCGCCCGACCCCCGCTCGGCTGGCGGCACGTCGCCCGGAACTGTCCCGGCGCCCGGGCCGGGGAGCGGGCTGGTCCGTCCCGGGCTGAACGCCGACGCCGTGGGATCCGTTGCGGACGAGGGGAAGATCGCCCTGCCCGCACCGAATCCAGCGGCAGCACCGAGGATGAGCAGCGCCGCGGCGGCGATGGCCAGCGCCGACCACCGGCGGCGGCCGGCCGTGCCGGTCGAGGTCCCAGGCCCAGGCGGTGGGGGGCTGTCCGGCGGCCTGGGCTCGGTGTCGGTTGCGTCGAGGTACGGCGGGGCAGCGGGGTACGGCCCCGGCGCGACCGTGGTCGACGCCGACGGTGGCCACCTGATGTCACTCACGACGCCTCCTGCGGTCGGCGGGCCATCACAGCCAACCGCGGCAACCTCAGGACCAGCTGAGCGGAATGTCAGAGCCAGGTAAGGAAAGGCCGCGCCGCAGGCTCGCCTGCCGGGCTAACCGGTGGCCGTGGTGCCACCCACTTGGGTGCAACTGTCGTGGATGCGATGCGCCAGCTCGATATCCAGCTGGGTCACCCCGCCCGAATCGTGCGTGGACAGAGCGAACGACACGGTGCGCCACCGGATGTCGATGTCGGGATGGTGGTTCAGTTCTTCCGCCTCGTTCGCCGCGGCCCCGACGGCCTGGATGCCGGTGAGGAAGTCAGGGAAGGTGTAGGCGCTCCGGATCATCTCCGAGGAGCCGTGCCAGCCGGGCAGACCGGCCAGCTGGCGTTCGAGTTCGGCGGCGTCCAGAAGTCGCGGCATGTGGCGAGCCTGGCAGAATCGCGGCGCGTGAGCTATGCCGCCGGTTCAGGGCGCGAGCCGCGGCCGGATCTGACGGGCCGGCAGCTCGTCGTCGGGGCAGCGATCATCCGGGACGGTCGGTTGCTGGCTGCGCGGCGGGTCGAACCGCCGGAGCTGGCCGGCGGTTGGGAACTGCCTGGCGGCAAGGTCGAGCCGGGCGAAGACGACCACACCGCGCTCGTCCGCGAGATCGCAGAAGAACTCCGGGTACACATCCAGCCGGGGGCACGGATCGGCGGCGACTGGCTGCCCGGCGACACGTACGTCCTGCATGTGTACCTGGCGCGGCTGGCCGTGGGTGCCCAGCCGCTGCCGGCCGAGCAGCACGACGCGATCCAGTGGGTCGGCCTCGCGGACTTCGACGCGGTGGCGTGGCTTCCCGGTGACGTCGAACCGGCGCGTACGGCGTTGCGGGCGGCGACCTAGCCAAGGGCGGACCGTTGCGCTGACGAAACGTCGGCGCAACGACCTGGGCCGCCTGCTCACCTGATCGTTACGCGCCACGCTGTCGGCCGAAACTCGGCCTCCCTAGCGTCCCGGCCCATGGATGCAGCTCCGGACACATGGCCGGGCACGGCTCTGGATACCGGTTCGGATACCGCCCAGTCCGGCGTCGCCTCACTGGGACGTCGTCGTGCCTCCCGGGCCCGGCTCCGACGCGAAGAGGTCTACGCCGACCTGCGCCGCCGGATCCTGGCCGGGGACTTCCCGACGCGGACCAGGCTCGCCGAAGAACCGCTCGCCGCCTTGTTGGAGGTGTCCCGGACCCCGGTTCGGGAGGCCCTGGTGCGGTTGCACGCCGATCGGCTGCTGCGACGTTCCAGCGACGGCGGCTACGAGGTCGCCGAGCCGGACGTCACCCAGTTGCGCGACCTCTACGAACTGCGCATTGCACTGGAAACCCGTGGCCTGCAACGGGTCCTGGAGACAGGGGTACCTCACGATCCCGCGGTGATGGCCGACCTGCTGACCACGTGGGAGGGCCTGCAGGAGTCGCCGCCGGCTCCGGACTCGCAGTTCGTCGACTTCGACGAGGACTTCCACGTCCGTCTCAGCATCGCCGCCGGCAACCCGCTGCTCACCGAGACCCTGGAGACCGTGAACGCCCGGATCCGTCCGGTGCGGATGTACGACTTCCTGACCGCAGACCGCATCGAGCTGACGATCGTGCAGCACCTGGCCATCATCCGTGCGGTCATCGCCGGTGACATCGACGAAGCAGTGGAACAACTGCGGCGCAATGTCGGTGAGTCGATGGCGGTAGTCGAACGGCGGGCGGTCCACGCCATCACGCAGATGGCGCTGCACCGGGGTGCTCGACCATGACCGAGTTCCCGAGTGAGTCGGCTGCCACTGCGGAGCCGGCCCCCATCGTTCCCAACCCACGAGGCGAACGGCATACCGGTCCGCCGGCGCCGCTGCTGGAGGTCCTCGGGTTCACCAAGCACTTCGGTGAGGTCAAGGCGAACACCGATGTGGACCTCAATGTCGTTGCTGGCGAGGTCCATGCGCTGGTCGGGGAGAACGGCGCCGGCAAGAGCACGCTGCTGAAGATGATCTACGGAATCTATGTTCCGGACGACGGGAAGATGCTGGTGGCTGGAACCGTCGTGGCGCCGGGCAGCCCGGCCGATGCACGCGCACTGGGCATCGGCATGGTGTTTCAGGACCTTCGCCTGGTGCCGGCACTGACCGTCGCGGAGAACGTGGCCCTGGCCATACCGGGCGGCCTCACCCTCGGCCTGGATCGTCTGTCGGCGCGCATCGCCGCCGCCAGTGCCGAACACGGCCTCGCGGTGGATCCCGAAGCCAAGGTGCGGCACCTGTCGATCGGCGAGCGGCAGCGCGCCGAGATCCTCAAGGTCCTGATGACCGGCGCCCGTCTGGTCATCCTGGACGAGCCGACCAGCGTGCTGGCACCGCAAGAGGTCGCAGCGCTGTTCAGCGTGGTCAATCAGCTGCGCAACAACGGCTTCGGCATCGTCATCGTCACGCACAAGCTGGGCGAGGTACGGACGATCGCCGACCGGGTCACGGTGCTGCGTGGCGGTCGGGTGGTCCTCAACGGGGCCAAGCCTGGCGACTACTCCGACCCGGAACTGATCGAGGCGATGGTGGGCCGCCGGGTTGCGCCGTTGACGCGGGAGCGCGATCCGGTCAGCGTCGGGCAGCGCAGTGTCCTGGCCCTGGATGGCGTTCGCGCCAACGGCGACCGGGGGCACGAGGCGCTCAAGGGCATCACCTTCGAGGTGTTCCCCGGCGAACTCGTCGGAGTCGCGGGGGTTGCCGGCAGCGGGCAACGCGAACTGTGCGATGTGGCAGTCGGGCTGCGCCCGGTCACCGCCGGGAGTGTCCGATTGGCCGATGCGGCGTTGGGCAAGGAGTCGCCGCGGGCCGCGTTGGCTGCTGGAGCGGTGACGATCCCCGAGGATCCCGTCGCGGACTCCGTGGTCGCCCGGCTGGACGTGGTGCAGCACATGGCTCTGGACGGCAAGGCGCTGCCGCGCCGACGGTGGGGAATCGACTGGAAGGTCGTCGCCGATCGCACCGCCGAGTTCGACAAGCGGGTCGGCCTGCGCATCGCCGCTCCGCACCGCAAGGTGGCGGAACTGTCCGGGGGAAACATTCAGCGAGTGATTCTGACGCGGGAACTCGGGCAGCCTGCCGCCTTGGTCGTGGCCGCCTATCCCAGCCGGGGGCTCGACATCGCCAATACCCGGCGAACTCAAGAGGTGCTGCTGGAGCAACGAGCCACGGGGGCAGGGATTCTCATGGTTTCCGAAGATCTCGACGAGTTGATGTCGGTTGCCGATCGCATCGTGGTCATGCACGACGGCCACGTGGCGGGAATCGTGGCCGCTGCCGACTTCGACCGCCAGCGGATCGGCCAACTGATGCTCGGAGGAGCCGCATGAGCGTCACCGTCTCGGCCGAGCCGGCGCCGGCGGAGCCTGCTGGACCACCGCCGAGTCCGGCGGAGGCTCCTGGGGAGAGTCTGGCTTCCCGAGCGCTGGCGACGACGCTGCGATGGGTGGTCGCGCTCGGGGGGGCCCTGGTGGTGTTCGGCGCCTTCGTCATGGCCAACGGCGCCAACCCGCTGCAGGTGTATTCCGACATCTGGTCGTCGACGCTGGCGCGCGGTACGTCGTTGCAGCAGATCCTGATCCTGGCGACACCCATCGTGCTGACTGCCCTCGCGGTCGTCGTCCCAGCTCGAGGCGGGATGGTCAACGTCGGCGGCGAGGGCCAGTTGATCATCGGGGCTGTCGCGGCCGCGGGGGTCGGGCTCATGCTCGATCAGCGCGTCAACGGCACCGTGGTGCTGATCCTCATGCTCGTGGCGGGGACGGTGGCCGGCGCCCTGTGGGCCGGGGTGGCCGCAGCGATGCGGCTGACGGTCCGGGTCAACGAAGCGGTGACGACCCTGCTGCTGAACTACGTGGCGCTCTTCGTCATGCAGTACTTGATCATCGGTCCCTGGCGTGATCCGGGTCAGAACGGCCGCATCGCCAGTCGGGAGCTTGAGACGGGCGCCCTGCTGCCGGTCCTGGGTAGTTCCAAGGTCCATATCGGTATCGCCATCGCGGTCATCGCGACGGTGGCCGTCTGGGTGCTGTTGCGGTTCACGACCTGGGGATTCCGCCTCTCGGTCGTCGGCGGTAACGCCGAGGCCGCGCGCCGGGCCGGCTTCAACGTCCGGAAGCTGTTGCTGGGCGCTCTCCTGCTTGGTGGCGCCTTTGCCGGTCTCGCCGGGGTCATCCACCTGACCGGCAAGGAATATCAACTCGTCTCGACGTTCGGGGCCAACATCGGATACCTGGGCTTCCTCGCCAGCTGGCTTGCCCGGCATCGGCCCATCCCGGTCCTGGTCGCCTCGTTCGCGCTGGCAGCCATCGCCATCGCCGGCGACAGTCTGCAGCTGCGGTCGGGTCTGCCGGCACCGACGGTGAACATCCTGCTGGGCCTCGTCCTCATCGCCGTTCTCGGCTGGACCACCAAGAAGGGGGCGAAGCCGTGATCGAGCAGATCCTGGCCAGCGCCGTGGTCGGCGGTACGTCGATCATGTACGCGGGTCTGGGCGAGACCATCTCCGAGCGAGCCGGCGTCATCAACCTGGGCACCGAGGGAAGCATGCTCGTCGGTGCGCTCGGTGGGTACGTCGCGACCTCCGCCACCGGTTCGCCGCGGCTCGGCGTGCTCGGCGGTGCGGCGTTGGGGGCGCTGCTGGCCAGCGTGCACGCCGTACTCGTCGTCCTGCGGGGGGCGAACCAGTTCGCCAGTGGGCTGGCGCTGGTCTTTCTGGCCTTCGGCCTCACGGCGCTCTACGGCGCTCCGTACGTCTCCGGGACGATCAACTTCTTCCAGACCTGGGCGATACCGGGACTCTCCTCGATTCCGCTGGTGGGGCCGGTGTTGTTCGATCACGATCCGCTGACGTACCTGGGATACCTCGCCGCACCCCTGCTCTGGTGGGTGTTGTTCCGGACCCGGGCGGGACTCATCGTCCGGACGGCCGGCGAGCGCGCCGACGCGCTCGAAGTCCACGGGTACAGCGTCGTGAAGGTCCGGTGCGCAGCCGTCGCAGTGGGCGGCGCGCTGGCGGGTGTCGGCGGGGCCCAGATCTCGCTGGCACTGACTCAGGGGACGTGGTACGAGAATGTCACTGCGGGAAGAGGATTCATCGCCGTAGCCCTGGTCATCTTCGCGATGTGGAATCCGATCCTGGTGCTGGCCGGCTCCTACCTGTTCGGGGTGGCGTTGTCGCTGGGCAGCGCGCTGCAGACGCAGGGAATCGCGGTCAACCAGGCGATCCTCGGTGCGCTTCCCTTCGTCCTGACCCTGGCCATTCTCGCCATCCTCGGCAAACGCACGCTGCTGGCAGCGCCTGACGAGCTGCTTCGCGTGCTCGACAACAGCAAGACGACTTAGCGCACAGCATCGCCTGATCCCGCTGTGTGTCGTTGTGCCGCAGGACAACGGTCGCGTCCTGTATCCACGTCCGCTCCGCGCTTGCGGAACCTCGAAAGGAAGATCATGAGAATCGGGAGAACCCGCGTCGGGCTGCTGGCTTCGATAGCGGCCGTCGGAATGGCGCTGGCCGCCTGCTCGAGCCCCGCCACGTCGTCGAGCCCCTCCGGCGGCACGGCGCCCGGGCAGGGCGCGACGAAGGTGGGGATCATCGCGGTGGGGCCGAAGGACGACTACGGCTACAACCAGGCGGTGTTCCAGGGCGCGCAGGCGATCCGCAAGGCCTATCCGAACGTGGAAGTGATCGATGCGTACAGCATTCCGGAGAACGACTCCGCTGCGACCACCATGGAGCAGATGATCTCCGATGGCGCGACGATCATCTTCGCTACCAGTTACGGCCACCTGCAGACGGCCCTGAAGGTGGCGAAGGCCCACCCCGACGTCGTGGTCGTGCATCAGGGTGGTCTCATCCCGACACCGATTCCCGCGAATGTCGGCTCCTACTTCGGGGCTGTCTACGAGCCGGTCTATCTGGGCGGAATTCTGGCCGGAGCGGCGACCACCTCGGACAAGCTCGGGTACGTCTACGCGATCCCGATCCCGCAGACGTTGGCCAACATCAACGCCTTCGAGCTCGGGGCGCAGTCGGTCACGCCACAGTCGCAGACGATCGCCGTCTCGACGCCGTCGCAGACGAACCCCTGGTGTGACCCGCCGGTGCAGGCGGACAAGATCGCCGCGTTGCTCAGCCAGGGGGTCGATGTCGTCACCCAGCACCAGGACTGCACCAAGACCATCATCCAGGCGACCGAGAACGCCGGAAAGTACACGGTGGGCTATCACGCGGACGCTTCCTCGCTGGCGCCCAAGGGCTGGCTCGGCGGTTCCGAGTGGAATTGGGGACCGTTGTACGTCGACATCGTCAAGACGGCCATCGACGGCAAGTTCACCGGCAGTACCTACAACGCCAACTATCGGGCGAACATGGCCAGCGGGAAGAACCCCTTCATCTCCTCGGCCTACGGACCGTCGGTCACCGCCCAGACCAAGGCGTTGGTCGACGCGGCCACAGCGAAGCTCAAGAGCGGGTGGACGCCGTTTACCGGGCCGCTGTACAAGCAGGACGGCACGTTGATCGTGCCGGCAGGCACGTCGTTGACCGTCGACCAGATCGAGACGATGGACTACTTCGTCAAGGGTGTCGTCGGTACCACCAAGTAGAGGTCCGCTTCCGCCAGCCCGTGCCGGCAGGCACGGGCTGGCGGAACCCGGCAGGTCGGTGAGGTGAGATTCATGGCCGACGCACCCGTTTCCGGGGTTGCGGGTACGACGCCGTACCCGTGGCCCTTCGACGGCAGGCTCGATCCGCGCCGGCTCGTCCTGGTGCTGGTGTCACCGATGGAAGCCGGAAGTGCTGCGCCGCAGAGCGAATCGACGGCTGCTGCCGTGCGGATCGCAGCGGCTGTGACTGCGGTCGGCGGCAAGGTGGTGCACGTCGCCACTATTCCACCGGGACGTCCGAGAGCCTCGGTGCAGTGGGCGGGAGCAGCTGCCGGCGGCAGCGCAGACGGCCCGCTGGCCGCGGCCGCCGACGTCACGATGGTCGCCGCGGGGATCGACGGCTTCTTCGGAACTTCGCTGGATCATGCGTTGCGCAGTTGGGGTGTCGACCAGGTGCTCATCGGCGGAATCGGTCTGGAGACCAGCGTCCACTCCACCATGCGCTCGGCGAACGACCGCGGTTTCGAGTGCCTGCTCGTCGTCGATGCCTGCGCCGCAGCCGATCCGAGCCTGACTCCAGCTGCGGTGTCCATGATCGAGATGTCCGGCGGCATCTTCGGCGCCGTCGGCACCACTCCTGCCGTCCTCGCAGCTCTGCAGAGTTGCTGATCCATCCCGATCCTGAAACGCCCGAAACGCCGAGGAGCCAGCATGTCCGTGACGGACTCTGCCGCCATCACCACCTTCGGAGCGGTCGCCGCCGATCCGTACCCGTGGCCGTACGACGGCACCTTCCAGGCCAGCACGACCGCGATCATCAACATCGACTGGCAGGTCGACTTCTGTGGTCCCGGCGGTTACGTGGACGCCATGGGCTACGACCTGTCGTTGACCCGTGCCGGTCTGGCGCCGACCGCCGCCATGTTGGAGGTCGCCAGGCCGCTGGGCTTCACCATCGTCCATACCCGTGAGGGCCACCGCCCCGATCTGTCCGACCTCCCGGCCAACAAGCTGTGGCGGTCTCGCCGGATCGGTGCCGGAATCGGCGACAGCGGACCGTGCGGCAGGATTCTCACCCGCGGCGAACCGGGCTGGGAGATCGTGCCCGAAGTCGCTCCGCTGCCCGGCGAGATGATCATCGACAAGCCGGGCAAAGGGTCGTTCTACGCGACCGATCTGGACCTGCTGCTGCGAACCCGTGGTATCACCCACATCATCCTGACGGGCATCACCACGGACGTCTGCGTTCACACCACGATGCGGGACGCGAACGACCGGGGCTACGAATGCCTGCTGCTGTCGGACTGCACGGGCGCCACGGACCTCGGCAACTACGCCGCGGCCTTGAAGATGGTCACGATGCAGGGCGGGGTGTTCGGTGCGGTCGCGACATCGGAGGCGTTGCTGCAGTCGCTGGTCGCCCCGCTGCCGGCGTGAGAGCGCAGCGCGAATCCGCGCCGATTCCGCTGCAGTACGACGACGGACTCACGTCGCTGCAGATTCCGGCCCTGCACCAGGCCTACCGAACCGGTCAGCTGACCGTCGGCGACGTCGTCCGCATCATCGTGAACCGGCGTGAATCGTCGGCGGCGGAGAACGTCTGGATCTCGGTCGTGGCGTCTGACGACCTGGCGGCGCGAGCCTCGGAGCTGGACCGGCTGCTGCGGGTAAACCGTGAGCAGGGCCTGCCGTTGCCGGCACTGTTCGGGATCCCGTTCGCGGTCAAGGACAACATCGATGTCGCCGGCCTGCCGACGACCGCCGGATGCCCGGACTTCAGCTATCGGCCCGAGCGCGACGCCGCTGTCGTTGCCAGGCTGGTGGCCGCTGGGGCGATCCTCGTGGGCAAGACGAATCTTGACCAGTTCGCCACCGGCCTGAGTGGTACCCGTTCGCCATACGGTGCGTGCCGGTCACCTTTCGATCCCTCGTTCATCGCGGGTGGATCCAGTTCCGGCTCTGCGGTCGCGGTATCGGCGGGCCTGGCGTCGTTCGCCCTGGGGACGGACACGGCCGGCTCGGGCCGGGTCCCTGCCGCCCTGACCAACGTGGTCGGTATCAAGCCGTCCCGTGGCCTGGTCAGCACCACCGGAGTTGTCCCGGCGTGCCGGTCGCTGGACTGCGTCAGCGTGTTCTCGTTGAGCGTGGCCGACGGCGCCGAGGTGATGGCGCTCATCGCCGGATACGACGACGCCGATCCGTACTCCCGGCGGCTGCCGCTGCCCGCCGCCGCACCACAGCCAGCCGACTTGACCACGGTCACGATCGGCGTCCCGGTGCGTCAGCAGTGGGAGTTCTTCGGCGACACGCACTTTCGGCACGCCTACGGCGGCACCGTCGATCGGCTGATCAGGAGCGGCATCAGCGTCGTCGATGTCGATCTCGCGGCGTTCCTGGCTGCCGGCAGGTTGCTCTACGACGGGCCGTGGGTCGCCGAACGATCGGCTGCGGTGGGTGACTTCGTCCGGTCGCGGCCCGAATCGGTGCATCCGGTCATTCGGTCGATCCTGGACCGCGGCGACGCCGTCTCCGGCGTCGAAATGTTCCGTGGCCGGTATGCCCTGGCGGAGCTCGCCCGTGCCGTCGAGCCGGTCTGGGCGGAGATCGATGCGCTGCTGCTGCCGACCGTGGCCACGAGCTACTCGGTCGCCGATGTCGTGGCTGACCCGGTGAACCTGAACAGCACCCTGGGGCACTACACGACGTTCGCGAACCTTCTGGACCTGTCCGCGGTGGCCGTCCCGGCGGCGTTCACCCCGGCCGGCCAGCCGTTCGGCATCACCCTGTTGGCCCCCGCCGGTCATGACGACGCGCTGTTGTCCCTGGGCTCGGCCGTACACGCCCGATGTCTGCGGTTGGCTGCTGCCACCGGCGAAATCGTGCCGGCCGACGACGTGGCTACTGCTTCGATAGCCAGCCGCTCGGCCATGCCCCCCGCAGGCACGGCCAGGGCCTCGGTCGCTGCGAGCCTCCCTGCCCGGATCTCCACCGACGGCTGGGTTGACCTTGCGGTCGTGGGTGCCCATCTGGCCGGCCTGCCGTTGCACTACCAACTCACCGACCGCGGCGCTGTTCTGGTCGGGCCGAATGCGACTGCGCCGGACTACCGGCTCTATGCGCTGCCGGGCGATTCGGTGCGCCGCCCGGGTCTGGTCCGCGATCCCGGACGCGGTGCCTCGATCGAGGTCGAGATCTACCGGCTGTCGACCGAAGCCCTGGGCTCGTTGCTGACCGAGATCCCGGCACCGCTGGGACTTGGCCGGATCGAACTCGGCGACGGCCGCGAAGTCCTCGGATTCCGGTGCGAGACCCACGTCATCGGCGACGCACAGGACATCACCCGATTCGGTGGCTGGCGCGCCTACCTGGCCAGTACGGAGGCTGCAGCGCTACCGGCCGACGACGAGCAGGCCGCTCACGGCCGGTAGGCTGCCGGGACCGCCTCCGACGAATCGAGCGACCAACGCATGCCCGTACGCGAAGACCTGCGCAACGTCGCGATCATCGCCCACGTCGACCATGGCAAGACCACGCTGGTGGACGCGATGCTGTGGCAGTCCGGTGCATTCCGAGCCAACCAGGACGTCGCCGAGCGCGTCATGGACTCGATGGACCTGGAGCGTGAGAAGGGCATCACGATCCTGGCCAAGAACACCGCGGTGCGGTACGCCGGACCCGCGGCACCGGCCGGAGGCGTCACGCTCAACATCATCGACACCCCCGGACACGCGGACTTCGGTGGCGAGGTCGAACGCGGCCTCGAGATGGTCGACGGGGTGCTGTTGCTGGTCGACGCCAGTGAGGGCCCCTTGCCGCAGACCCGGTTCGTGTTGCGGAAGGCCTTGCAGAAGCGATTGCCGGTGGTGCTCGTCGTCAACAAGGTCGACCGGCCCGATTCCCGCATCGCGGAGATCGTGGACGAGACGTACCAACTCTTCTTCGATCTGGATGCCGACGACAGTCAGATCGATTTCCCGATCGTCTACGCCAGCGCCCGGGCCGGCCGTGCCTCGCTGACCCGCCCGGCTGACGGCGGTCTGCCCGACAGTGAGGACCTTGAGCCGCTGTTCGCCACGTTGCTGGCGACGGTCCCGGCGCCGGCCTACTCCGAAGGCGCACCGCTGCAGGCGCATGTGACGAACCTGGACGCCTCGCCGTACCTGGGCCGGCTGGCACTGTGCCGGGTCCGCGCCGGCACCATCCGCAAGGGTCAGTCGGTCGCCTGGTGCCGTGCGGACGGGACGACCGAGCGGGTGCGGGTCAGCGAGTTGCTCATGACGGAGGCGCTGGAACGAGTGCCGGCCGAGCAGGCCGGTCCCGGCGACATCATTGCCGTGGCGGGTATCCCGGAGATCACGATCGGCGAGACGCTGGCCGACCCCGAGAATCCGGTCCCGCTGCCGGCTATCACCGTCGACGAGCCGTCCATTTCGATGACGATCGGCATCAACACCTCGCCGCTGGCCGGGCAGAGCGGCACGAAGCTCACCGCGCGGCTGGTCAAGAGCCGGCTGGAGTCCGAACTGGTCGGCAACGTGTCGATCCGCATGGAGCCGACCGAACGGCCCGACACCTGGGAGGTCCAGGGCCGCGGCGAGCTGCAATTGGCGATCCTGGTCGAGATCATGCGCCGCGAGGGGTTCGAACTGACCGTCGGCAAGCCGCAGGTCGTGACGCGGGTCGTCGACGGCGTGGTGCACGAGCCGATGGAGCACCTGTCGATCGACATTCCCGAGGACTACCTCGGGGTGATCACCCAGCTCATGGCGCTGCGCAAGGGCCGCATGGAGCAGATGGTGAATCACGGCACCGGGTGGATCCGGATGGAGTACGTCGTGCCGGCCCGTGGACTGATCGGATTCCGTACCGAGTTCCTGACCGAGACCCGGGGTACCGGTCTGCTGCACCATGTCTTCGACCGGTACGAGCCCTGGCACGGTGACCTGCGAACTCGCCCCACCGGTTCCCTGGTGGCGGACCGGCGTGGGCCCACCACCGGCTTCGCCCTGGCGAACCTGCAGGAGCGCGGGACGATGTTCGTCGGGCCGGGGACCGAGGTCTACGAGGGCATGATCGTCGGGGAAAACTCTCGTGCCGACGACATGGACGTCAACCCCACCAAGGAGAAGAAGCTGACGAACATGCGTCAGTCCTCCAGTGACGTCCTGGTCCCGCTGATCCCGCACAAGCAGATGTCCATGGAGCAGGCCCTGGAGTTCTGCCGCGAGGACGAATGCATCGAGGTGACCCCAGCGAACGTCCGGATCCGGAAGGTTCTGTTGGGCGCCACCGAACGGGAGAAGGCACGCAGCCGGTCCCGGGTCCGCAGCTGAGCCGTCCGGGGCACAGCCGCGTCGCTGGCCGGTAGGCCGAACTGCTGTCGCTCGCATCACCATCGCTGAGGCTCCGGCCTGTCAGCAGGACTCCCGCGTCGTGGTCACGTACGGTGCGCGTGTCCCCCGGGGGAAGGAGATCGGACGCGGCCGAAGGAGGCGTGCGCCATGTCGACAACCGCTCCCGCGGCACTGCCCGGGCCCGCCTCGCCATCACTGGCTGTGAGCGTGCCCTCCTCGACGTGGCGACGGTTGCGACGCGATCGGGTGGCGATGGGCGCATTCGTCGTCGTCTGCCTCGTGGTGGCCGCGGCGGTCTTCGCTCCGGTGATCTGTCGCGTCCTCGGTATCGATCCGCAGCAGTTCAACATCGACCTGATCGATTCGTCGACCACCCTGCCCAAGCCGCCGTGGGACAGCATGACGATCCAGCATCCCCTCGGCGTGGAGCCGGCCAACGGCCGTGACACGCTCGCCAGGATTCTGTACGGCGCGCGGTACTCCTTGGTGATCGCCGTACTGGCAGCGGCGCTGTCGGTCGTTCTCGGCCTGGTGGCCGGCGTCGTTGCGGGGTCGGGTGGTCGAGTGGCCGACTCGTTGATCAGTCGTTTCATGGACCTGATGCTCGCCTTCCCGGTGCTGCTGTTCTCGATTGCGCTGGTGGTGATCCTGCGCGACGTGGACAGCGTCCTGGGCATCGGCGGCACTGCGCTCGACGTCGCCGTACTGGTCCTGATCATCGGCTTCTTCGGTTTCGCCTACATCGGCCGGGTGGTCCGGGGCCAGGTCCTCTCGCTGCGCGAGCGAGAGTTCGTCGACGCCGCCCGCAGTCTGGGTGCCAGCCGGCTGTTCATCCTGCGGCGGGAGATCCTGCCCAACCTGTTGGGCACGCTCATCGTGTACGCGACGTTGCTGGTGCCCACGTACATCCTGGCCGAAGCGGCGCTGTCGTTCCTCGGCGTCGGCTTGGAGCCACCGACGCCGTCGTGGGGACAGATGCTGTCGACGGCCATGGCGACGTTCTCGGTCTATCCGCTGTACATGCTCGCTCCCGGTGTCGCGATCCTGCTCACCGTTCTCGCGCTCAACCTGTTCGGCGACGGACTACGCGACGCGCTGGACCCCAAGGGGGCCACGTGATGACGAACCGATTGCGGCAGAGGCCCTTCCGAAGCTCGAGTCACCCCCGTATGAAGGCGGACACCTTGATGAGCACCTCCCGATCGTTCCCGGCTGTCGTCGCGGTCACGGGGGTCGCGGTCCTGGCGCTCAGCGCCTGTACCAGCTCCAGCGCCCGCGGTCCGGCCGCTTCGAGCCCCGCGCCGTCGGGGTTCGACGCGGCCGTCACCTCGGTGGTCAACCCGTCGTCGGCGACCGGCGGCACGTTGCGGCTGGCGGCCAGCGCCGACTGCGACAGTTGGGATCCCGCTCGTACCTACCTCACCTGGTGCTGGGACCTGCAGCGGCTGATGACCCGCACGCTGGTGGGCTACGCGCCCAAACCCGGACCTGGCGGGACCGAGATCGTCGGCGACCTCGCGACCGGGCCCGGGAAGCGCAACGCCGACGCGACCGTCTGGACCTACACCCTGAAGCCGGGTATCACGTTTGAGGACGGCACTCCGATCACCAGCCAGGACGTGAAGTACGGCATCGAGCGGAGTTTCGACGTCGAGCAGATCAGCGGTGGTCCCAGCCAGTACCTGATCCCGCTGCTGACGGAGATGGACGACAAGGGAAACCCGGCGTATCAGGGCCCCTACAAGAGCGGGGCCAAGGATCTGACAAGCGTGACGACACCGGATCCCTCGACGATCGTGTTCACGCTGCGCAAGCCGTACCCCGCCTTCGACTACGTGATGGCGTTGCCGGTCGCGGCTCCGGTGCCCAAGGCGAAGGACACTGGCGGCAAGTACGGCAGTCACCCGGTGGCCTCCGGGCCGTTCAAGATCTCCGACTACAAGCCGGGCGTCTCGATGACCCTGGTGCGCAACGACAAGTGGAACCAGGACAGCGACAGCATCAGGTCGCCGAAGGTGTCGACGGTCAGCCTGACGGTGTTCAGCAACAGCGCCGACGCTGATGCCCGGCTGGAAGCCGGCACCCTCGACCTGGTGGTCGACACCGGCGTTCAGTCCGCTTTCCAGACCAAGATCCTGACCGATTCCACCCTCAAGGCCAACGCCGACGCCCCGGTCACCGGGAGTATCTCGTACCTGGCGGTCACCCCGAGTGTGGCTCCGTTGGACAACAAGGCCTGCCGCGAGGCGGTCTTCTACGCGCTGAACAAGCGCAGCGCACTGCTCGCGCAGGGCGGCGACATGGCCGGCGAGATCGCCACGAACATGGTGCCGCTGAACCTGCCGGGCAACGATCCGGCCTACGACCCGTACCCGAGCGGGACCGACGGCTCGGGCGACGTGTCCACGGCGAAGGCCAAGCTCGCCGAGTGCGGCCAGCCGAATGGATTCAGCACCAATGTTGCTTACGCGGCGACAGAGAAGGGCCAGGCGCAGTTCGCCGCCTTCCAGGAGGCGCTCGCGCGCGTCGGTATCACCGTGGCGGCCAAGGCGATCAACCCGCCGGACTACTTCGGCTACATCGGCAGCCAGCAGACGGTGGTCGACCAGAAACTGGGACTCATGGTCGTCAACTGGACACCGGACTTCCCCAACGCGCAGGGCCTCTGGGCGCCGATCGTGTCCTCCGACATGATCTCGGACGAGGGCAACACGAACTTCGCCCTGCTGCGCAGCCCGGTGGTCGACCAGGCTCTCGCCTCGCCGAAGTCCGGCGATCCGTCCCCGGCGGCTCAAGCCGAGGTCAACACGTCGATCAACCACGCCGTCATGGACAGCGCGAGCTACCTGCCGTACGTCTGGGATCGCGTGTTGCGCTATCGCGCACCGCGGTTGACCAACGTCTACCTGAACGGCGGCCTCGGCAACAACTACGACCTGGTCAACATCGGGGTGTCGGACGGCAAGTGAGCCGGCCACTGGCCTGACACTGACCCCGGCAGCAGATCACCACGCTGCCGGGGTTCAGCCCGTCGGGGACCGGCCCGGTTCCGGTCCGCAACGCCAGCGGGCGACCAGGACCGGTGGAGGGGGAGCGGTGGCGTGGTACGTCCTGCGGCGCCTCCTCGGCGCCGTCGTCGTGGTGTGGATCATCAGCATCGTCACGTTCGTCGTCTTCCAGGTGGTGCCGACCCTCACCGGTGTGAGCCCCGCCTACCTGTACGTCGGCAAGGTGTCCAACGAGGCCCAGATCGCCGCGGTCGAATCACGGCTGGGCCTGGATCAACCCCTCGTGCAGCAGTACGCCACGTGGGTCAGTGGCGTCGTTGCCGGCCGCGAGTACTCCGACGGGGTCACCACGGTGCAGTGCGCCGCACCGTGTCTGGGCTACTCCTTCCGGCTCAACCAGCCCGTCACCGAACTCATCGTCGACCGGTTCCCGGTGACCTTGTCGCTGGCTCTCGGCGCGGCCGTGCTGTGGCTGCTGGTCGGTATCGGGCTGGGCGTGCTGTCGGCGTTGCGCCGGGGAACCCTGCTCGACCGGGCGGCGGTGGCTGTATCGCTGGTCGGTGTCAGCATGCCGGTCTTCTTCACCGGCATGCTGCTGCTGGCCGCGTTCAGCTACGGCCCGAGCTGGCTGCGCTGGTTCCCGGACGTGCACTGGGTCCCGTTCACCGAATCGCCGTACCTGTGGTTCGCCAATCTCGTGCTGCCGTGGATCGCGCTGGCATTCCTGTACGCCGCCGTCTACGCCCGGGTGACTCGCAGCACGATGCTCGACACGCTGGGGGAGGACTACGTCCGGACCGCGCGCGCCAAGGGGCTGCGGCGCCGGCGGATCGTCGGCAAGCACGCCATGCGGCCCGTGCTCACCCCGCTGGTGACCTTGCTCGGCCTCGATCTGGGGGCGTTGCTCGGCGGTGCCATCCTGACCGAGGTCACGTTCAGCCTCCCCGGGCTGGGCCTGTTGTCGTACGACGCGATCGCGGCGCGGGATCTGCCGGTCATCATGGGCGTGACGGTCGTGGCCGCGGTGTTCATCGTGCTGGCCAACCTCGTCGTCGACGTGAGCTATGGCTTCCTCGACCCGAGGGTGAGGATGACCCGGTGAGTGCTCCCCTGCTGGAGGTCGCCGACCTGCGGGTGCGCTTCAGGACCGACGCAGGCGCGGTCACGGCCGTCGACGGCGTCGACCTCCGGCTCGAGCGAGGTGGATCGCTTGCGCTGGTGGGCGAATCGGGCTCCGGCAAGTCCGCGCTCGCACTCGCGCTGCTCGGCCTGCACGATCGGCGACGGACCGCAGTGACCGGCGGGATCAGCCTCGACGGTCTCGACATCCTGACGATGCCGGATCGAGAACTGCGGCGGCTGCGCGGCGACCGGATCGCCATGGTGTTCCAGGATCCGGGGACGAGCCTGCACCCGTACTTCACCGTCGGCGAGCAGGTCGCGGAGGCCTACCGGGCGCACAACGACGTCAGCCGGCGGCAGGCCCGTTCACGGGCACTGGACATGCTCGGCCGGGTGGGTATCGCCGACCCGGCGCGGCGGTACGACGACCACCCGCACGTGCTGTCCGGCGGTCTGCGGCAACGGGTCCTGCTGGCCATGGCCTTGGTGTGCGAGCCGGACCTGCTGGTCGCCGACGAGCCCACCACGGCGTTGGACGTCACGGTGCAGGCGCAGTTGCTGGACCTGTTCGTCGACTTGCGCCGCGAACTCGGCACGGCGCTGCTGCTGATCACCCATGATCTCGGCATCGTCGGTCAGGTGGCCGAGGATGTCGTGGTGATGTACGCCGGCCGGGCCGTCGAGGCTGGCCGGAGCGACGAAGTGCTGCGGAACCCCCAGATGCCCTACACCTGGGCTCTGCTCGGTTCGGTCCCGCGGCTGGATCGTCCTCGCTCGCAACGCCTCGCCCCCATCCCCGGGTCGCCGCCGCCGGCCTACCACCGGTCCGCCGGCTGCGCCTTCGAGCCGCGGTGCCCGTACCCCGGGCTGGTCAGCGGACACCGCTGCGTGGTTGCGGACCCGGAGCTTCTCGACGTCGCTGCGGGGCATCGCACGCGCTGCCATCTCACGGCCGAGCAGCGGGAGCAGATCCTCGCCAGCGACGTACGGGCGGTGCTGTGAGCGCGACCGACGACGTCCTGCTCGACGTCCAGGACCTGACGAAGCGGTTCGGGATCCGGGGCCGCCGTCGCGGCGAGGTGACGGCGGTCTCCGGTGTCTCACTGCAGGTCCGGGCCGGCCAGACGCTGGGGATCGTCGGTGAGTCCGGCTGCGGCAAGACGACGACCGCCCGGATGATGATCCGGTTGCTCGACCCGACGTCCGGGTCGGTGCATTTCGCGGGTCGCGACATCACTTCGCTGTCGTCACGGGCGATGCGACCGCTGCGGCGCGACCTGCAGATGGTGTTCCAGGACCCGTTCTCCGCGCTGAACCCCCGCCGGACAGTCGGTTCGAGCATCGCGGCGCCATTCCAGATCGCCGGGGTGACGCCGCCCGGCGGGACACGGCAGGCGGTCGGTGAGCTGCTGGAGCGAGTCGGTCTGGCCGCTGCCGACCAGGGACGGTATCCCCACGAGTTCTCCGGCGGGCAGCGGCAGCGCATCGGCATTGCCCGCGCGATCGCCCTGCGGCCCAAGCTGATCGTCTGCGACGAGCCGGTGTCCGCGCTGGACGTGTCGGTCCAGGCGCAGGTGCTGAACCTGCTGGCAGAACTGCAGGACGAGACCGGCGTCGGCTACGTGCTGGTGGCCCACGACCTGGCCGTCGTACGCCACCTGTCCCACCGCGTCGCGGTCATGTACCTCGGCCGGGTGGTCGAGGTGGCGGATCGGGATGCGCTCTACGACAGCCCGTTGCATCCCTACACCCACGCGCTGCTGTCGGCGGTCCCCTTGCCGGCCGATGCGACCGGTGCGCGTCGCGAGCGGATCCGGCTGCAGGGCGATCCGCCGAGTCCGGTTGCGCCGCCGTCCGGCTGCGTCTTCCGCACCCGGTGCTGGAAGGCCCAGGACCGATGCCGGGACGAGGTTCCCGCTCTCGACGAACTGCGCCCCGACCACCTCGTCGCCTGCCATTTCCCGGAGGAGTCGACGGCGGCCGGCCGGATCATCGTGGGACCAGCACCGCCGCAGGATGATCCGGTGCTCACGGCTCGTCCGGTGCCGCACCCGCTCGAGGTGATCAGCGAGGTCGCGCCGATGGGAACTGCCGAGCCGTCCGGTGCCGAGTTCGTCGACCCGCGCGACGCCGACTGACCCTCGCGGACTGACCCGTCGCGGACGGACGCAACGCCGTCGTGCCGGGTCAGCCGGCGGCCAGCTGCTGCCCGAAGAAGGCGATCTCCAAGCGCAGCAGGTTCTCCGCGACGACCTCCTGCGGGGTCATGTGGGTGACCCCGGACAGCGGCAACACGGAGTGCTCGCGGCCGGCGGCCAGCAACGCGGCGGACAGCTGAAGGGTATGTGCGGCAACGACGTTGTCGTCGGCGAGGCCGTGCACCAGCAACAACGGCCGCCGCAGTTGCGCGGCGATCGGCAGCAGCGACGTGCGTTCGTACGGCTCCGGGTCGTCCGCCGGATGTCCCAGGTACCGCTCGGTGTAGCAACTGTCGTACAGCCGCCAGTCGGTGACCGGCGCACCGGCGACCGCTGCGTGGAACCGGTCGGGCCGGCGCAGGACGGCCAGCGCGGCCAGGTAGCCGCCGAAGGACCAGCCGCGGATCCCCACCCGGTCTGGATCGACATCGTCGGGGTAGGACGCCAGCACGCTGTCGAGCGCCGCCACCTGATCGTCGAGCACCGGTGTCGCCAGATCCCGGTAGACCCCGCGTTCCCAGGCCGGCCCGCGTCCGGGCGTGCCGCGGCCGTCGGCGACGACGACCACGAAGCCCTGGTCGGCGATCCACTGCTCGGTACCGAACGACAGTCCCGAGGCCACCACCCGTTGCGCGTGCGGGCCGCCGTACGGCGACAGGATGGCCGGCAGCCGGCGGCTGCCGCGGGTATGGTCACGCGGGAACAGCACCGCCGTGCGCAGGGCGCGAGATCCACTGCGCACCAAGGTCACCGCGGGTGAGATGACCGGGGTCTCGGCGTAGCTGTCCAGGTCGCCGAGCGCCACGCCGTGACGCCGCACGGTCGTCGTCGTCGCGGTGGTGTCCAGCGTCGTCTGCGAGACCACGAGCACCGCCGCGCCGGCCCGGGCGGTACGCCATCCGGGGCCCTCGGTCAGCGGGGTGACCGTGCCGTCCCAGCCGACCCGGACGAGCTGGGTGTCGACCGGTTCGGTTGTCGCCGAGACGATCGCGGCGTCGTCGGTGCAGCCCAGCACCGCCCGGATCTGCAGCCCCGGTGGAGTCAGCGCGACACCGTCCAAGGTCAGCCGGCGGGTGTCGTTGCCGTTGTCGTCGGTGACGTCGAGCAGCCGTCCACCGGCAACCAGCTGCGGGACACCGGCAACCAGCTCCACCCAGCAGCGGTCGTGGCGTTCGGCGGCCGCTGTCGCGGTGGCGGTGCGCGGATCGATCCGGTAGGTGACGACGCGGCGCTGGTCGCGGCTCATCGCGGTCAGCAGCGGGTCGCCGTGCTCACCCCAATGCACCTCGACCAGGTACGGCAACTCCGCGACGTCCCACTCGATCTCCCGCCGGCCGCCATCCGAATCGAACAGCCACAGTGACACCTGCGGGTTGGTCGCCCCGGCTGCCGGGTAGCGATGTGCGGTGGCCGGCAGTTCCGGTCGCGCCGGATCGGCGATCCACCACGTCGCCACGGCCGACTCGTCGGTCAGCTGTACCAGCAGGTGCGACCCGTCCGGCGACCACCAGAAACCGCGGGTACGTCCCAGCTCCTCGGCGGCCAGGAAGTCCGCGAGCCCCCAGGTCTGGGTGGCGGTGTCCGGGCGGGCCAGTTCGCGCAGTTCCCCGGAGCGCAGGTCGGCCACATAGAGCCCGCGGTCGCTGACGAACGCGACCTGCTGCCCGGTCGGATCCGGGCGCGGATCGAGCACCGGTCCGGGCGCGGGCAGGGCGCGCGGCGGTTCGCCGGAGTCCAGATCCACGACCCACGGCACGCCGGACAGGGCGAAGGTGACCTGTCGTCCAGCACGGTCCACGGCGTACGTCGTGATCCCGGCGGCGACTTCGCGAACCCGTTCGCGCCGTGCCCGTTCGGCGGCCGGCAGCTGCTCGCCGTCGCCGGCCAGCAGCCGGGTCGGGTCGGCGACACAGCGCGGCGGCGGTAGCGGGCCGGTGGCCGGCACCTCGAGCGCCCACAGCCGATTCACCGGATCGGTGCCGTGCACACTGCGACAGAACAGGACACGGGACCCGTCGGCGGAGACCGTCACCGCGGTCGGGGCGCCCAGCCGGAACGAGCGGGTGCGGGCGCGCTGCCGCGGGTACGAGTCCGAGACGTCGCGGTGATGCGACGGTGCCGGTGCGGTCATGGCGGCATCTTCGCGGACTGGTCGGTCCAGCCGGGCGGGCCGGGCCGGCCGACGTACGCTCGCGACATGACCGCGCAGCGCCGGATCCTGTTCGTGCACGCCCATCCTGACGACGAGTGCATCGGGTCCGGCGTGACAATGGCGCGCTACGTCAGCGAGGGTGCGCATGTCGCGCTGGTCACCTGCACCTTGGGCGAGGAAGGCGAGGTCCTCGTCCCGGAGCTGGCTCATCTCGCGTCCTCGCAGCGCGACGAACTCGGGCCGCACCGGGCCGGTGAACTGGCCGCGTCGATGGCGATTCTGGGGATCACCGATTGGCAGCTGCTGGGTGCCCCCGGTCGCTACCGCGACTCCGGCATGATGGGCACCGCCAGCAACGATCATCCGGACTCGTTCTGGCGCAGTGACATCCTGGCGGCGGCGTCGGACCTCGTCGAGGTTCTGCGGTCGTTGCGGCCGCAGGTGGTCGTCACCTACGACGACTACGGCGCGTACGGGCATCCCGACCACATCCAGGCCCACCGGGTCACCACGTACGCCGTTGCGCTGGCTGCCGCGCCGTCGTTCCGGCCGGACCTGGGCGCTGCCTGGGACGTGCCGAAGGTGTACTGGACGGCGATTCCCCGCAGCCGGCTGCGGGAGAGCGTCGTACGGGCGCGGGAACTCGGCCTCGGTGGCTGGTTCAGCGAGATGGATCCGGACGACCTGCCGCTGGGGTGCGACGACGACGCGGTCACCTCGGCCATCGTGGCGCCCGAGCATGTCGAGGCGAAGATGGCGGCGCTGGCCGCCCATGCGACGCAGGTGACCGCCGACGACGTGTTCTTCCTGATGTACGAGCGGATCGGGCCGCAGACCATGTCGACGGAGTACTTCCGGCTGGTGCGCGGGACGGCGGCCGGCGAGCGTGACGAGCGAGGCCACGAGACCGATCTGTTCGCCGGAGTCGCGTAGGAGCGGTGGTCGCCGAGCGTCACAGGCGAACGACGCTGCGCGACAACGGCCCCCCGCGGCAGTGAATACCGCGCCGGGAGGTCCCCGTCACGGCGCTGCTGCCGACAGGATGGCTCCGCCGCGTGCTGCGGCGACGTCACCGCATGGCTGGTGGCGCGGAGGCGGGAGGGCCCATGGCCGTGGACAACCACAGCGCGGCGCTGCTGGACGACGTCGGCGTCGGACGTATCGGCGCGGGGGCCGGCGACGTCGGGGCGACCCGCGAGCGCCGCCGCCGCGGCCGGTTGCTGCGGCTGGCGGCGATCCTGCTGGTTCCGGCGGTATACCTGTGGATCCGGGTCGGCGCCGGTGACCCGCTGGACATCACCAACCTCACGTGGCCCACGCTCGATCCGCTCGTGCTCGCGCCGCTGCTGTTCTTCGTCGTGCTGATCGGGCTGCTGGTGGCCACGACGGTCGGCGCCGGTCGTTCGCCGCACGTCGCCTTCCGTCCCGACCAGATCACCACGACCCTCGACGACGTCGTCGGCATCGACCCGGTCAAGGACGAGGTGATCCGTTCCCTCAATCTGTTCCTGGCGCACAAGGCATTCGCCACGCACATGGGCGGCACGCCTCGCCGCGGCATCCTGTTCGAAGGGCCCCCTGGGACCGGCAAGACCCACCTCGCCAAGGCGATGGCACGCGAGGCCGGCGTGCCGTTCCTGTTCGTCTCCGGCACGTCCTTCCAGTCGATGTACTACGGCGCGACCGCCCGCAAGATCCGGTCCTACTTCAAGGCGCTGCGCAAGGCAGCGCGGCAAGAGGGCGGAGCCATCGGGTTCATCGAGGAGATCGACGCGATCGCGGCCACCCGCGGCGGGATGCCGGCGACGGCGTACGCCGATCCGAACGCGGCGCACCGGTCGGCCGTGGCGCTGCACTGCGGTGGTCTGACGGGCCTGCCGGCGTCGTACGCCGCTGCGTCCGGCAACACGGTCGTCAACCGGGTCGTCAGCGAGGGCGTGGGCGGGGTGGTCAACGAACTACTGGTGCAGATGCAGTCGTTCGACCAGCCGACCGGCGCGCAACGCTTCCGTGGCTGGCTCACCGACCAGGCCAACCTCTTCCTGCCGGCGCACCGGCAGCTCGCGCGTCCGGCGTCCGTGCCGACGAACGTGCTGCTCATCGCCGCGACCAACCGCGCGGACTCGCTGGACCCGGCGCTGCTGCGGCCGGGCCGGTTCGACCGGCGGCTGAGCTTCGACGCGCCGACCAAGGCCGGCCGCCGGGCGTTGATCGACCACTTCCTGGCCCGCAAAGCCCACGAACCGGAGCTGGATTCCGGCGACGTACGCGACCAGGTCGCCGCGGTGACCCAGGCCTACACCCCGGTGATGATCGAACACCTGCTGGACGAGGCGCTGGTCCATGCGCTGCGCGACGGCAGGACGGCGATGTCGCGGGTCGACATCGAGCGCGCCCGCCTGGTCGAGGAGGTCGGCATCGGGCAGCCGGTGGCCTACACCGACCACGAGGCGCGGCTGATCGCCACACACGAGGCCGGCCACGCGACGGTCGCCCATCTGGTCGCGCCGCACCGCCGGCTCGAGGTGCTGACCATCATCAAACGCCGCGACGCGCTGGGCATGCTCGCGCACGGCGACGTCGAGGACGTCTACACCCGCTCGCGTGCCGAGCTCGAGGGCCTGATCAAGATCGCGATGGGCGGCCAGGTCGCCGAGGAGCTGTTCTTCGGTGACATCTCGACCGGGCCGGCCGGCGACCTGCTGTATGCGACGAACGTGGCCGCGCAGATGGTCGGCGCCGCCGGGATGACCGACACCCTGGTCAGCTACTCCGCGGTCCAGAACAGCGGGCTGTCCGACACGAACCTCGTCGGCCGGGTGCTGGCCGACGCCGCCGGCCGGGACCGCGTCGAGCGGTTGCTGCAGGAACAACGGACTGCCGTCCGCATGCTGCTGAGCGAGAACCGGTCTGTCGTCGCGGCCCTGCGCGACGCCCTGCTCGAACGGCACGAACTGATCGGCTCGGAGATCACCGACATCCTGACCGCGGCCACGGGCGCGGTCGCCGAGCGTGCCGCCCCGCAGGCGGTGGACCTGCGCGACTCCGCGCCGCGGGCCGCGACGGGAGGCCGCGACGCCGACGCCGCCGGATGACCGGTGCGTCCGCTGCGGGCCCGTACCATGGGCACGCCGCGGGGGAGGACTGAGGGCCCGCCGCGGTCGCCCTGCTTCCCCGCATCGATAGGACGACGCCTGCGTGAGCCTGCCCGCCGCCCCGCCGTCGTCGCAGCAGTCCGACCTGCCCCGCCGCGACCGTCGCCGTACCGTCCTCGTCGTCGCCGGGGCGGTCGTGGCCGGCCTGGCGGCGCTCTACCTGGTGGCCGTCGCCCTGTCCTCGTCCGGCGTACCGCGGGGGACGAGCGTGCTCGGGGTCGACATCGGCGGCCAGAGCCGGGAGCAGGCGATCGCCACGCTCACCTCGACCGTGGGAGCCACCGCGGCGCGGCCGATCACGGTGGATGCCGCGGACACCAGCCTCGACCTCTCGCCCGGCGATGCCGGTCTCACCTTCGATGCCGCGGCGACCGTCGACGCCTCCGCGGATTCCCGGTGGAACCCGTGGAGCCTGGCCCGCCACCTGCTCGGCACCGTGTCCGTCGACCCGGTCGTCGTCACCGACGACGCGGCGTTGCGGACCCAGATCGACCAGGTCGCCGACGGGGTGGACGTGAAGCCGGTCGAGCCGACCCTGGCGGTCACCGGCGCCACGCCGAAGCTGACCAAGGGCAAGCCCGGCCGGGCGCTCGACCGCGACGCCGCGGCAGCCGCGGTACGCCGTGCCTTCCTGGCCAGCCGGTCGGGGCCGGTGAGGCTCCCGGTCACCGACCTGGCACCGGCGGTGTCCGCGACCGCGGCGCAGCAGGTGGTCGAGCAGGTGGCGCGGCCCGCCCTGGCGGCTCCGGTCACGGTGCGGGCCGATACCGCGACGGCGACCCTGAGCCCGGCGCAGCTTGCCGCCGCGTTGTCGTTCGTGGTCCGCGACGGTGCGCTGGTTCCCGAACTCGACGGCTCGGCGCTGCACGCCGCGATCGCCGGGGACCTCGCCGGCGTGGAGACCGGTGGCAACGAGGCGACCTTCACCATCGTGAAGGGCAAACCGCAGGTCGTGCCGTCCAAGGTCGGCAAGGGGGTCGCCGACGCCGACCTCGCCGCGGCGGTGCTGACCGTGCTGCCGCAGCCGGCACCGAGGACCGCGACGGTGGCCGTGACCACTCGTGAACCCGCGCTGTCCACCGAGGTCGCGAAGACCTTGGGGGTCAAGGAGAAGCTGTCGAGCTTCACCCAGAACTTCCCGTACGCCGCCTACCGGGTGAAGAACATCGGGCAGGCCGCGCAGTACATGGACGGCACCCTGGTCATGCCCGGCGCGGTCTACTCGATGAACGACACGATCAAGGAACGCACCGTCGCCAACGGATACACCGAGGGCTTCGTGATCGGCGAGGGCGGCATCTTCCGGGAGGACCTCGGTGGCGGGGTATCCACCGCGACGACCGCCAACTGGACCGCGGCGTTCTACGCCGGTATGGAACGGGTCAACGTGCAGGCGCACTCGATCTGGATCTCTCGCTACCGCCCCGGCCTGGAGGCGACGGTGGCGTGGGGCAGCTTCGACATGCAGTGGCGCAACAACTCCCCGACCGCCGTGTTCATCCAGGCGTCGATCACCAACACGTCGGTGACCGTGACGTTGTGGGGGACGAAGTCCTACGACCGCATCGAGGCGGTGTCGGGACCGCGGACCTCTGTCGTGCCGTTCAAGAAGGTGTACAGCCAGGCCCCGGACTGCATGGCGCAGGGCGGTGTCGAGGGTTTCACCATCGTCGTCGACCGGGTGTTCGTGCGCGGCGGTGCGGTGGTTCAGCGCGAGCCGATCACGACCAAGTACGCACCCTCGCCGACGGTGATCTGCGGGGAGAAGCCGGACAAGAACGCCCCGCCGGATCCGACGGCGTCGCCGAGTCCCGGCGCGACCGGCGTTACCCCGGTGCCGGCACCGTCGCCGTCGGCGTAGCAACGCCGTGGCCGGCCGGCGGCCACCTCGGTCAGGCGTGTTGTTCGTATCCGGGCACGACCCCGACGGCCAACGCGGGGAACAGCGCGACGGTGGCGAAGGCCAGCGGATATCCCAGGACGCCGATCGCCGCCCCGACGAGCGGGCCGACCGCGGTGGCCGCGACGGCTTGCCCGGTGTTCTGGATGCCCAAAGCCCGACCGGCCCAGGCCGGGCCGGCCGCTTCGGCCACGGCAGTGAAGGCGAGGCCGTTGCCGGCGACCGTCGCGGTCGCCGCTACGACGAGGGCCACGCCGGCCAGCCGTCCGCCGGTGGCGTCGACAATGGCCAGCGCCAGCATCACCACGCTGGCGGCGGCAGTCGTCCAGCGGAGGAGCCGCACCCGGCTGCCGATCCGATCGCTGATCGCACCGATCGCGATGCGGCCGGCGGCTCCGACCACCTGGGACGCCGCGATGACCAGACCCGCTGCCACCGGCTCCCAGCCGATGCCGCTGATCAACCAGACCAGACCGAACGTCGAGACCGTGAATTGCGAGAAGACCAGCAGGACCGAGGCGGTGTGGACGCGTAGCAGGAATCGGTTGGCGCGGTAAGGATTCGGCTGGGCGACCGAACCATCGGCGGCCGCCGCCCTGGGTGGGTCGACCAGGCCGAGCCCGCAGACCACCGCGACGCCGGCCGCGATCGCGGCGGTCAGCAGCAAGGCGGCGGCGACGCCGTTGCGGGAGGCGAGGCCGGGAATGGTCACCGCGGCCAGCGCGGTGCCGAGCAACGGGGCCACCTGCCGGATACCCATGGCGAGGCCGCGGCGGTCCCGAGGAAACCAGCCGATGACCACGCGCCCGCTCGCTGCATTGCTGCTGGCGGCGGCCATCCCGCACAACAGGAAGGCCAGGCCGAGGGCGACGACGCCGATGTTCGCTGCCGCCGCTGCCGTGGCAGCGACGACGGCGGTGAGGACGAGGCCGCCGGTGATGACCCCGCGTTCCCCGACCCGGTCGGTGAGGGCGCCCCAGGCGACCAGCGTGGTCACCATGCCGAGCGTCGGCGTGCTGGCAAGCAGGCCGGCCGCCGCCAGGCTGAGCCCGGACTCGATGTGCAGCGTCGGAATCAGGAACGCCGGTGCCATGACGACGACGGTCCCGGCGGTCTGGGCCGCCATGCCGAGCGCGAGCATGCACCAGGCGCGGCGGCCACCCAGGACGGCCGTCGTCCCGGGGTTGCGACGTCCCCAGCCGACCGGAGTCCCCACGTGAGGACCATGCCACGGTTGTCCGGATGGCAGAAAGGCCGTCCCGTATGACGGAACAACTCAGTCCAGCCTGACGGATGACGATGGGCACTTCTGTGCATTCGGCCGACGGAACTGAGCTGTAGCGGCGGGCTTCCGGCACGCTCGCCCAACCGAGCCGCGCAGCCCGTTGAGCCGCGCTGCCTGTTGAGCCGCGCTGGCTAGTTGAGCCGGGCGTGGGCCTCCCGCGCGATCCGTCGTACGCGTTCAGCCTCCAGCGGCCAGCGATCGGCCACTACCTCGGCGTAGGCGTGCAGTTCGGCGGCGCCTTCTGCCCACCGGCCGAGCGTCACCAGCGTCTCGCCGCGACGGCCGCGCACGGCCAGGTCGTGGTGGGGCAGCAGCAGCGTGAGATCCAAGGCCCATAGCCGGGTGCGCACCCGGTCGGGTGTGGCAGCCCACGCGACGATATTCCCCAGTACGCGCGCCACCGTGGCGACCGGATCGTGCGGCCGCAGGTGGTGCGCGCGCAGCGTCACGCCCGCCTCGTCGGCGTACCGGCGGGCCCGGTCGTACGGCAGCAACCGGCCACCGTCGAACGGGTCGACCAGCACCCGGTCGGCATCTGGGTCGCCGACGCCGACGACGAAATGGCCGGGCAGGCCGACGCCGTACGCCGCGATGCCCGCGCGCCGCGCCACCTCGGTCCAGACCGTCGACAGCAGGATCGGCAGCCCCCGGCGGGACTCCAGCACCGCCGGCAGCAGCGAGGCGTCCAGGCGCTGGTAGTCCAGCGCCGACCCGCCGAACGAGCCGAGCACGGCGCGCAGCCGTTCGTCGGGCCGGCCTGCCTCGGGTACCGCGGCTGCCAGCTCGTCGAGGGCGGCCCGGCCGCGTTCGAGCCAGGAGTGCAGCCCGGGCTCGTCCAGCGGCTCCGGGTGTGTCTCGGCGGCCAACAGCAGCAGGGCTTCGTCGAGGTGATCCGGCTGGCGCCGTACCGCTTCGGCGAAGCGGGCCCGTGACAGCGCGCTCACCGCGGCAGGCCCGCCACCGGCCGCGCGCGATGCTCGACCTCGTGGTGGGGGGTCAGCCCGGCGTCGCGGGCCCGCGCGATCGCCGCGTGGTCGGCCAGCGCGGCTGTCGACCATTCCCACCGGTCGCCGCGCCGGCCGACCAGGACGAGCGAGCGCTGCTGCACCAGCCAGCCGCGTGCCGCCAGGTCCGCCTCCCGCAGGGTCGGCGAGACCAGTTGCAGCACAGGCGGTAGGTCCCGGCTGTCGTAGAAGGCGTCGACCCGGTCGAGCGCGTCGTCCAGCGGGACACCGGGGTCCCCATCGGCCCGCGCGGAACAGGCCCACAGGTCACCGGCCGCCGCCGACTCGACCGCAGCGCGCAGTACCCAGTCGCCGAGGGTTTCCCGCACGGCGCGGTGGGGCGCGGCATCGATGGCGGCCTGCACCTGCAGCGCGCTGCGCTCGGGCGCGACGACGCGGGCAGCCACGAGATCGGCCGTGCTGATCCGTGCCCGGGTCCCGGTGCGGCGGCGGATGACGAGGTCTCCGGTTGTCGCCGACCACGATTCGAGTTCGCCGACCACGTCGGTCAGTGTCGGCCTGCCGGGTTCACACCGATGCCGCACTGTCACGCGGCGGCCGACGTCGGCCGGGCAGATGCGGACAGCAAGGACGGCCACCGGCCCCCGACTCGTCCGCTCCACAGGTGCACCCCTTGTGGTCTGGCCGGCTCGCTGTCGCGATACTAGGCGCCGACCGGTCGGGGGAGCCGCCGCCGGGGTCGGGTGTGATGTGGGAGGAGCCAGGTGACGTACGTCATCGCGCAGCCGTGTGTCGACCTCAAGGACAAGGCCTGTATCGAGGAGTGCCCGGTCGACTGCATCTACGAGGGCGCTCGGATGCTGTACATCCATCCCGACGAGTGCGTGGACTGCGGCGCGTGCGAGCCGGTGTGCCCGGTCGAGGCGATCTTCTACGAGGACGACGTCCCGGAGCAGTGGCGTGACTACACCGCGGCCAACGCGGAGTTCTTCAACGAGTTGGGTTCGCCGGGCGGTGCCAGCAAGCTCGGTCTGATCGACAGCGACGCGGCCCTGCTGGAAAGCGTCCCCCCGCAGGAGCACGAGCACTGACCTCGCCGCTCACCAGGGCGCTGCCGGCCTTCCCCTGGGATTCCCTCGCCGCAGCGACCGCGATCGCGCAGGCTCACCCGGACGGCATCGTCGACCTGTCCGTCGGTACGCCGGTCGACCCGACGCCGACGGTCGTGCAGGAAGCGCTGCGCGGTGCTGCGGATTCGCCGGGCTACCCCGCGACGCATGGCACGCCGGCGCTGCGGGCCGCCGCCGCCGACTGGCTGCGCCGGGCGCTCGGGGTGACCGTGGACCCGACCGCGGTGCTGCCGGTGATCGGGACGAAGGAACTCGTCGGCTGGCTGCCCACGCTGCTGGGCCTGGGCCGCGGGGACGCGGTCGCCTTTCCCGCCCTGGCCTACCCGACGTACGACGTGGGTGCCCGGGTCGCCGGGGCCACGCCGGTGCCGGTGGCCGACGGCGAGGTGCCCACGGCGGCCGGCGTACGGCTGGTCTGGGTGAACTCCCCGGCCAACCCGACCGGCCGGGTCGCCTCGGCGGCCGAGCTGGGCCGGCTCGTCGCGTGGGCCCGCTCGGTCGGGGCGGTCGTGGTCAGCGACGAGTGCTACGTCGAACTCGGCTGGGACGCCACGCCGGTCTCGGTGCTGAACCCCGAGGTGTGCCAGGGCTCGCACGCCGGCCTGCTGGCCGTGCATTCGCTGTCCAAGCGCAGCAATCTGGCCGGCTACCGAGCCGGCTTCGTCACCGGCGACCCGGCCGTGGTCGCCGACCTGCTCGAGGTGCGAAAGCACCTCGGCATGATCGTGCCGGGCCCGGTGCAGGCGGCCGCGGCGGCAGCGTTGCGCGACGACGAGCACGTCGAGGTCCAGCGTGGCCGGTACCGGCAGCGCCGGCAGCAGCTGCTGGACGCGCTGCGCGGGGCGGGTTTCCGCATCGATCACAGCGCGGCCGGGCTGTACCTGTGGGCGACGCGGGGTGAGCCCTGCCGGGACACCGTGGCCTGGCTGGCGCGCCGCGGCATCCTCGTCGCGCCGGGCGACTTCTACGGCGCGGGCGGTAGCAGTCATGTCCGGGTGGCCCTGACGGCCACCGACGAGCGGGTCGCCGCCGCGGCGGGGCGGCTGCGGGCCGGGTGAGGTGCTTCACCGGGCGCTGCTGGTGGCGTGATCGCCGCCCCCGGCGGTCAGCGGGCAATCGGCGTCGCTAGCGTTGCCACACCACCGTCACACCGCACCGGCCACGAGCCGAGGAGAGGGAGCGTCCGTGCCCGAGGTATCCCTGCAGCACCCCGGCGGCTCGTTGGATCTCGCAGAGGTTCCCGCGACTGTCGGCGACCCGGGGCTCGACGTGTCGAGCCTGCTCAAGGTGACCGGCCACGTGGCGTTGGATACCGGTTTCCTCAACACCGCGTCCTGCAAGTCCGCCATCACTTTCATCGACGGCGACAAGGGGATCCTGCGCTACCGCGGGTACCCGATCGAGCAGTTGGCGAAGGGTTCGACGTTCCTGGAGACGGCGTACCTGTTGATCTACGGCGCGCTGCCGACCGAGGCGGAGCTGGCCTCGTTCACCGAGTCGATCACCCGGCACACCATGCTGCACGAGGAACTCAAGCAGTTCTTCGATGGTTTCCCCCGCGACGCGCACCCGATGCCGGTGCTGTCCAGCGCGGTCAGTGCGCTGTCGACCTTCTACCAGGACTCGCTGGACCCGTTCGACCCGGCGCAGGTGGAGATCTCGACGATCCGCCTGCTGGCCAAGGTGCCGACGATCGCCGCCTACGCGTACAAGAAGTCGGTCGGCCAGCCGTACCTCTACCCGGACAACTCACTCGGCTTCGCCGAGAACTTCCTGCGGATGACCTTCGGCGTCCCCGCCGAGCCGTACGAGCTCGACCCGGTCGTGGTCGACGCGCTCGACCAGTTGTTCATCCTGCACGCCGACCACGAACAGAACTGTTCGACCTCGACGGTCCGCCTCGTCGGCTCGTCGCATGCGAACCTGTTCGCCTCGGTCTCGGCCGGCATCAACGCCCTTTTCGGGCCGCTGCACGGTGGGGCGAACCAGGCCGTCCTGGAGATGCTGGAGACGATTCACGCGTCCGGCGGCGGGGTCAACACGTTCATCCGGCAGGTCAAGGATCGCGAAGAAGGCGTGAAGCTCATGGGCTTCGGCCACCGCGTCTACAAGAACTACGACCCGCGCGCGGCAATCGTGAAGCAGAGCGCCCACGACGTGTTCGAGAAGCTGTCGGTGAACGACCCGCTGCTGGACATCGCGCTACGGCTGGAAGAGGTCGCGCTCGCCGACGACTTCTTCATCTCCCGGCAGCTGTACCCCAACGTCGACTTCTACACCGGCCTGATCTACAAGGCGCTGGGCTTCCCCACCCGGATGTTCACGGTGTTGTTCGCGCTCGGCCGGCTGCCGGGGTGGATCGCGCAGTGGCGGGAGATGATCGAGGACCCGACCACGAAGATCGGTCGGCCGCGGCAGGTCTACACCGGTGAGCCCGAGCGCGACTACGTGCCGCTGGCGCAGCGCTAGGCCGTACGCCGGCGCCACTGCCGCTGACCGTACGCCGGCCTCCCGGCGTACGGTCAGGCGTTGGCGTGCAGGTCCGCGTTCAACCCCGACCACACCTGACCGGCCGGAACCGCTTGCAGCGCACCGGTGACCGAGTGGCGGCGGAACAGCACGCCGTCGCGGCCGGACAGCTGGCTGGCCTTGACCACCGTGCCGTCGGGAAGCGTGAGTTTCGCGCCGGCGGTGATGTAGCACCCGGCTTCGACCACGCAATCGTCGCCCAGCGAGATGCCGATGCCGGCGTTCGCGCCGACCAGGCACCGCTGGCCGATCGTGACCACCTCTGTCCCGCCGCCGGACAGCGTGCCCATGATCGATGCGCCGCCGCCGATGTCGCTGCCGTCCCCGACGACCACGCCCGCGGAGATCCGGCCTTCGACCATCGACGATCCGAGGGTGCCGGCGTTGTAGTTGACGAAGCCCTCGTGCATGACGGTGGTGCCGGCAGCCAGGTGGGCGCCGAGCCGCACCCGGTCGGCGTCGGCCACCCGGACACCGGTCGGTACGACGTAGTCCAGCATGCGCGGGAACTTGTCCACGCTGAGCACGGTGAGCGGCCGGCCCTTCGTGCGGGCCCGGATCCGTACGTCGTCGAGGCGGTCCAGCGCGACCGGGCCCAGCGACGTCCACGCGACGTTCGCCAGCAGGCCGAACACCCCGGCCAGGCTGATCGTGCGCGGCCGGACCAGCCGGTGGGAGAGCAGATGCAGCCGGAGGTAGACGTCGGCCGCATCGACCGGATCGGCCTGCAGGTCGGCGATCGTGGTGGTCACGGTCTGCACCCGGACGCCGCGGATCGGGTCGCTGTCGATGGCCGAGGCGATGTCGGCGACGTCGACCGGCTCGCTGCCCAATGACGGCGCCGGGTACCAGACGTCCAGCAACTGGTCGTCGCAGAAGGTCGCGAGACCCAACCCGCTGGCAGGGCCGGTCACCGGGGTCAGGGCAGCAGGAGTCGCGGCAGTCACCCGGCCTACTGTAGGGACGTGCCCGGAGCAGCAGTGATCGACATCTCCGGCGACGTGGTGGCCCTGACAGCCGCCCTGGTGGACATCCCGAGCGAATCCGGGCAGGAGGCGGTGCTGGCCGACGCGGTGGCGGCCGCGCTGCGGGAACTGCCGCATCTGACGGTCCGGCGCGACGGCAACGCGGTGGTGGCCAGCACCGACCTGGGCCGCCCGCAACGGGTGGTCCTCGGTGGCCACCTGGACACCGTCCCTGCAGCCGGCAACCTGCCGCACCGCGTCGAGGCGGGCGAGCTGGCGGGCCTGGGTTCCTGCGACATGAAGGGTGGCGTCGCCGTTGCGTTGCGGTGCGCCCACGAACTGCGGACCCCGGCGCGTGACGTGACGTACGTCTTCTACGACTGCGAAGAGGTCGCGGCGGACCGCAATGGCCTGCGGCGGCTGGCCACGCACCAACCGCAGTGGCTGGCTGCGGACTTCGCCATCCTGCTGGAACCGAGCGACGCCCGGGTCGAAGCCGGCTGCCAGGGGACGCTGCGCGCCCAGGTCACGACACGCGGCAAGCGCGCGCACAGCGCTCGTTCCTGGTTGGGGGAGAACGCGATCCACGCGGCCGGTGACGTGCTGCGCCGGCTGGCGGAGTACCAGCCGGCGCGGGTGATGATCGACGGCCTGGAGTACCGGGAGGGTCTCAACGCGGTGGGTATCCGCGGCGGGGTCGCCGGCAACGTGGTCCCGGACGAGGCTGTGGTGACGGTGAACTACCGCTTCGTACCCTCCCGGCCGGCTGGCTGGGCCGCCGATCACGTCCGCGACGTCTTCGCCGGATACGACGTCGAAGTGGTCGACCTGGCCGGTGGGGCGCTGCCCGGCCTCAGCGACCCCACGGTCGCGGATTTCGTCGCCGCGGTGGGATCGCCGCCGAGCGCGAAGCTGGGCTGGACCGACGTCGCGCTGTTCGCCGAGTTGGGCGTGCCGGCGGTGAACTACGGGCCGGGCGACCCGGCGCTGGCGCACGCCGCCGACGAGCGGGTCGCTATCGCGCAGCTGCGCGAATGTGAGCAGCGGCTGCTCGGCTGGCTCGCCGGCTGACGGCCGCAGCCGACTGCGGGCGAGCCAGCCGGTGACTCAGACCGGCTGGACGGCCGGCTCGCTCACCCGGGTCGCGGCGACGTCGAGCTGGAGGCGGATTTTGTCGCCCAGCAGCAGGCCACCGGTCTCCAGCGCGAGGTTCCAGGTCAGCCCGAAGTCGCTGCGGGAGATCTCCGCGGTCGCCTCGAAGCCCGCGCGGACGTTGCCGAACGGGTCGAGCGGCAGCACGCCACCGAGTTCGACGGCCAGTTCCACCGGCCGGGTCACGTCCTTGATGGTCAGGTCGCCGACCAGGACGAAGTCGTCGCCGCGCTGCCGTACGCCGGTCGAGCGGAAGCTGATCGTCGGGTAGTGCTCGGCGTCGAAGAAGTCACCGGACCGCAGGTGGGCGTCGCGGTCGGCGTTGCCGGTGGTGATCGAGACAGCGTCGATCGTGACCTCGGCGGTCGAAGCAGCCGGGTCCGCGCCGTCGAGGACCAGCGTCCCGGCGAACGACTGGAACGAACCACGCACCTTGGTGACCAGGGCGTGGCGGGCGGCGAAGCCGAGGGTGGTGTGGGTCGGATCGATGGTCCAGGTGCCGGTGTACTGGCTGAGGTCGGTCATGACAGCTCCTCGATCGGTGAGGCAAGGCGGTGGGTGGTCAGGGCGTCAGGCGTGGTGCCGGGACCGGCCCCGATCTCGTTGAATCGGGGATAGTCAAAGCGTCAACCACCTGAGTAGTTGAACACGAAACGATTCACGGCGCAAGTCGTCGCGAAATCCCGCCTTGGGCGTCGCCCACCCCACGGGCCCACGGCCCAGCGGAACGGGCCGGGCGGGCAGCGACAACGGCGGCTAGCGTGAGCCCGTGCCCGCGACCTGGTACGGCGACGACCCCGATCCCGACCCCTCGGGTCCCCCGCCGGAGCGGCAGCGCGGCCCGGTCACGCTGCGGCGCGGCCAGATCCAGACGTCGACCACCGACCAGCGGCTGCTGGACACCCGCGGTCCGGGCGACTGGGTGCACACCGACCCGTGGCGGGTGCTGCGCATCCAGGCGGAATTCGTCGAGGGCTTCGGGGCCCTGGCCAACCTCGGTCCGGCCGTCAGCGTGTTCGGCAGCGCTCGTACGTCGCCCGGCGACGCGGACTACGCGCTGGCGCGCGAGGTGGCCTGGCACCTGGCCGACGCCGGCTACGCGGTGATCACCGGCGGGGGGCCCGGGATCATGGAGGCGGCCAACCACGGGGCGGTCGCCGCCGGCGGCCTGTCGGTCGGGCTCGGCATCGAATTGCCGTTCGAGCAGGGCCTCAACGAGTGGGTCGACATCGGAATCAACTTCCGCTACTTCTTCGCCCGCAAGACCATGTTCGTCAAGTACGCCCAGGGCTTCGTCGTGCTGCCCGGCGGGTTCGGCACCCTGGACGAGTTGTTCGAGGCGCTCACCTTGGTGCAGAACCGGAAGGTGACGTCGTTCCCGGTGATCCTGGTCGGGTCGGACTACTGGCGTGGTCTGGTCGACTGGCTGTCGGGCACCATGGCCGCCGCCGGAAAGATCCGCCCGGGCGAATTGGACCTGTTCAGCGTGACCGACGACCCGGCTGAGGTCGCCCGCATCATCGTCAGTTCAGACGACCGGCGCCACTAGCCGCTCAGACGACCGGCGCCACCAGCCGGGGCCACGCGGGCGCGACTGCCCGCGGCTCAGGCCGCCGAGGCCGACGGGCTCGCCGAGCCGGTGGCACTCGGCGTACCGCTCGGTGCCGTGCTGGGGACGTCGCTCGGCTTGCCGCCCGGGGCCTTGCCGCCCTCGTCGCCGTGGTGGTCGCGCCACTTCTCGACGCGGTCGCGCAGGCCATCGACCTTGTCGGCGAAGTCCTGTCGCCGTTGCTCCAGCGCCGCGGCGGCCTCCGGGCTCAACGCGACGACCACGCGTCCGGTCACCGTGTCCCCGGACACCGTGCCGAGGACGAAGACCGTGTCGTCGGCGGTGATCGCCGACGCCTTCACCTCGTCGCGGTCCCGGTAGACCGTGGTGTCGCCGGTGATCGCGTACGTCGACTCGTAGCCGTCGGTGCTGCGGACCGTGATCGAGCTGTCCGAGGTGGCGGTCGCCTTGCCGCGCTGCAGCCGCAGCGTCGTGGCCGTGCCGGACTTGTCGGCCACGGCGATGTCGCCGTGCAGCAATCCGCCTGCCGCGAGATCCCGGACCTGATCGAGCGCCTGCCCGGCGTCGGCCAGTCCGCCGAGGAAGCCGACGCCGGCCAGTCCGCCGAGGAAGCCGAGGCCGCCGAGCCCCGGCAGGCCGAACCCGGGACCGCCGCCTGGCCGGCGCGGACCGGACGTGGCGTCCGGGCTGGGAGCGGCGTCAGCGGCAGCGGCGTAGTCGCCGTTGGCCGGTCCGTTGCCCTGCACGGCATTCACCCCGGCGAAGGCGACGCCGGTCAGCACGGTGGCGCCGACGGCACCGGCAGCGGTCCAGGCGGCGGCGAGGGCGATCGTGCGAGAGCGGCTCACGGGGTCCTCCAGCGACGGCAGCGACGGGCGTTCCACTGTGCACAGCCGGACCGCGACGAAGCCAGGTCCGCGGTGTTCGGGCCATGTACGAACGCTTTTAGCGCCGGGCTAACGACGCCCATGAGCCGGCCCGGTAGTGCCCCGGTACGCCGGTCAGGCCAGCCCGCGACGGCTCAGGTACGGCTCCCGCGTCCCGCGGATCGACGCGACCATGTCGAGCACCGCACGCGTCGCGGCGACGTCGTGCGCCCGGAAGACCCGGGCGCCGAGCCAGGCGCAGACCGCCGTGGCCGCCAGCGTGCCGGTGAGCCGGTCGGCCGGCTCGGGCAGGTTGAGTGTCTCGCCGACGAAGTCCTTGCGGGACAGCGAGACCAGGACCGGCCAGCCGGTGTCGACGAGGTCGCCGAGCCGGCGGGTGACCTCCAGGGAGTGCCGGGTGTTCTTCCCGAAGTCGTGACCGGGATCGACGATGACGGACTCCCGGGCGACGCCGAGGGCGACGGCACGCTCGGCCTCGGCCGTGGTCCGCCGTACGACGTCGGCCATGACGTCGTCGTACGCGACGCGGTGCGGCCGGGTCCGTGGCTGCTGCTCGCCGGCGTGGGTACAGACCAGGCCGGCGCCGTAGCGGGCCGCCACCGCCGCCAGCTCCGGCTCGATACCGCCCCAGGCGTCGTTGAGCAGGTCCGCCCCGGCGTCGCAGACCGCGACGCCGACCGCCGCCCGCCAGGTGTCCACGCTGATGACCAGGTCGGGATAGCGGGACCTCACCGCGGCCACGAAACTCGCGGTACGGCGGATCTCCTCGGCCGCGTCGACCTCGGCGCCGGGGCCTGCCTTGACCCCGCCCACGTCGACGATCGCCGCACCGCCCGCGACGGCGACCTCGACGGCGGCCATGGCGGCGTCGTCGGCGACGTACGCGCCGCGGTCGAAGAACGAGTCGGGCGTGCGGTTGACGATGGCCATCACCACGAGTTCGTCGTCGCCGAAAGTACGGCGGCCTAGCCGGAACGGCACCAGTCCTCCTCCGCCGGATGGCCCGGCTCCAGGCCGCAGCGTGGCACCATCGTCGCAGCCCAATGAGCCGGGGCCCGGTGGGCGACGACGAGGGCCGCCGGGACGGCGATCGGGCAGGACCCGACCGGGCAGCCGGCGCCAGCGGCGGTCAGCGGCGAGAGTGAGCGGCGACGGGCAGCGTGATCGCGCGACCGGACGTTCGCGGGTGGGAGGAGGCAGGCCATGTCGTGGTTGTTCGTGATCGTGGGGATCGCTGTGGTGGTCGGCGTGGCACTGCTGGCCGTCGGTGGCCCCGACGGACTGCCCGAGCCCACGCGTGACCGGGTGCCCGACCTCACCGCTGCCGACCTGTCCGCCAGCGACCAGCCGGCCAGCGACCGCTCGGCCAATGACCTGCTGGCCGGCGACCCGGTCGCGCGTGACCTGGCCGGCACCGGCCTCGCGGCAGCCGACCCGGCGGCCAACGAGTTGCCTTCGGCCGGCCTCGCGGATGGCGCGCCCGGCGACACACCCGCTGTGGCACGAGCCGTCGACGTCGACGAGATCCGCTTCGACATCGGGCTGCGGGGCTACCGGATGGACGAGGTGGACGAGGTTCTGGACCGGTTGGGCGACGAGCTGTCCGCCCGCGACGCTCGTATCGCGGCCCTGCAGGCCCGCCTCGACCAGGCGACAGCCGGACCTGGGCACGAGGCCGGACCCGCGTACGCGGCCGGACCCGAGTTCGAAGCCACACCTGTGTACGAGGCCACACCTGCGTACGAGGCCGGACCCGGGTCCGAGGCACAGTCGGGCGGCGCCGTACGCCGGGACGAACCGGGCCAGTGACCGAGCTACGGGTCGACCTCGCCGTCCGGGCACCCCAACACGTGGTGTTCGACGCGCTCACGCAGTGGCCGTCACAGGGCGCCTGGATGGTCGCGACGACGGTGGAACTCATCAGCGGCGACGGCCGCGGCCCGGGGTCGGTGCTGCGGGCGGTCACCGGCCGTGGCCCGCTTCGCGTCGTCGACACGATGACGGTGAGTGCCTGGGAGCCGCCGGACCGGGTCGAGGTGCGGCATACCGGCCGGGTGGTGCGCGGCCTGGGGATCTTCGAGGTCCAGGCGATGGCCGCTGACCGGTCCCGGCTGGTGTGGACCGAGCGGCTGGACGTGCCGCTCGGCTGGCTCGGCCGGTGCTGCTGGCTGCTGCTGCGACCCCTCGTCGCGGCTGGCATCCGCCGGTCCTTGCGGACGTTCGCGGAGCTGGTCGCGGCCGGCGAGCTTCCCGCGACTGGCCGGACCTGAGGGAAGCCGGCTCGCGATCGGCCGGCTCAGGCGCATTCCCGGCGCGCGACGGGGGTCGCAGGGGCGCGCTCCGGATGGCGCTGGGATCCCGCGAACGGCCCGCTCGGACGTACGGCCGACCAGCGGCGTGGGGGTCATAGCGGGCCATTGATCACGACATCGTCGCCCTACGACACCCAGCCAGCGGCCGGTCGGCGATAATGACCGCAGCCCGCGTCGTCGACGCGGGACCGATCGAAGGAGAGCCGATGGCCGCCATGAAGCCGCGGACGGGTGACGGCCCGCTCGAGGTGACCAAGGAGGGACGCGGCTACGTCATGCGCGTCCCGCTCGAAGGCGGCGGCCGTCTCGTCGTCGAGTTGTCCGCAGACGAGGCGCGCGATCTGGGGGACAAGCTGCTCGCCGTCGTCGCCTGATCCGCCGGACCCCGGCGTGCCCGGCGGACTCGTACGTCCGCCCCGGCGCCGGGGTCCTCCATTGCCGGGAGGCCAGATGCCCGCCGCCGCGACCCCTGCTCGGCCGGCCCGGCCACGGCTGGACATCCTGACGCGAGCCGAGGTCGACGACGGCACGGCAGCGCCCGCGGTCGTCGTACTGGCGCTGCGCGAGGGCGGCTCGCCGGCTGCGTCCGACGTCGAACTGGCCCGCGAGTACGGCGTCGACCTGCCGCGGCGCCTGGCCCGGGTCGACGCGGCCGGGGCCGCAGCCGACATCACCGTCGTCGATCTGGAACGTGACGGGCCGCATCGGCTGCTGGTCGCCGGGCTCGGTTCGGCCGAGCCGCAGCCGGTGCGGCGTGCCGGGGCTGCCGTGGCCCGCCGGTTGCCCCGTACCGGGATCGTGCGCATCCTCGCCACCGCCGCCCTGCCGGCCGATTCCGTGCGCGCCTTCGTCGAAGGCCTCGTGATCGGCGGGTACTCGTTCTCCCGCAAGTCCGGACTGCCGCGCGGCGCAGCCGGGCCCGGTACGCCGCAGGTCGCGGAGCCCGCGACGATCCAGCTGGTCGTGCGGGACGCGGCGGCGGCAGCTGCCGCCCGCCGAGGACTGCTGACCGGGGACGCGGTCTGGCTGGCCCGAGACCTGGCCAACACCCCGTCGCGGGAGAAATCCCCGGCCTGGCTGGCCGACCAGGCCGTCGCGGTGGCCGAAGCGGCCGGCCTGACGGTGACCGTCCGCGACGAGGTCGCCCTGGCCGCCGAGGGTTTCGGTGGCCTGCTGGCGGTCGGTGGCGGCAGCGTCCGGCCACCCCGGCTGGTGACGCTGCGCTACCGGCCGGCGGCCCGGCACGGCACGGCGGCCCGGCACGGCACGGCGGCCCGGCACGACAAGGCAGCACGGCACGACAAGGCAGCGCGGCAGGGCACGCCGGACCGGCACGTGCTGCTGGTGGGCAAGGGCATCACCTTCGACTCCGGCGGCCTGTCGCTGAAGCCCCCGGAAGCGATGATCCCGATGAAGACCGACATGGGCGGCGCGGCGGCGGTGCTGGCGGCGATGTCGGCGCTGGCCGCGCTCGACGTACCCGTGCAGGTCACCGCCCTGCTGGCCTGCGCGGAGAACCTGCCCAGCGGTACGGCGATGCGTCCGGGCGACGTCGTCACCCACTACGGCGGTCGAACGACGGAGGTCCTCAACACCGACGCCGAGGGCCGCTTGGTGCTCGGCGACGCGTTGGCGTACGGCATCGCCGCGCTGCGGCCGGATCTGGTCGTCGACCTGGCAACGCTGACCGGCGCGGCCACGCTGGCGCTGGGCCGCCGCCACGCCGCGCTGTTCAGTCCCGACGACCGGCTCGCCGCGGAGTTGTCCGCCGCCGGGGACCGGTCCGGCGAGTTCCTCTGGCGTATGCCGCTGGTCGAGGACTACGCCGCCGCTATCGCGTCCCCGGTCGCCGACGCCGTCAACGCGGTGCGTGATCCGACCGTTCGTGGCGGGGCGATCACCGCGGCGCTGTTCCTCGCCGGTTTCGTCGGTGACGCGCGGTGGGCCCACCTGGACATCGCCGGCCCGGCGCGGGCCGACAGCGACCGGGACGAGTTGACCAAGGGCGGCACCGGCTTCGGCACCCGGGTGCTGCTGCACTGGCTGGAGGCCGGCGCTCCAGCCTGACCGGCGTCCGCCTCAGCCACCCAAGGCCGAGGGGCGCACGTCAGCTACCCACGGGGCGTAGCGGCTTCAGCTGCTCAGGACCCCGGCCCTGGAGGCCCGTCAGCTACGCAGGACCGCGGCGAGCAGGCCGTCCCCGACGGTCAGCAGCGCCGGGACCAGCCGCTCGTCCTCGCGGAGCGACGTACCGACCTCCCGCAACGCGACGGTGTCGGCGTCACGCTGCGCCGGGTCGGCGACCCGGTCGTGCCACAGGGCGTTGTCGAAGACGACGATTCCGCCGGGCCGCAGCAGCCGGAGCGCCTGCTCCAGGTACGCCGGGTACTCGGCCTTCTCGCCGTCGACGAAGACCAGGTCGTAGGCCGCGTCGGTAAGGCGGGGCAGCACGTCCAGCGCCCGGCCGGCGATCAGCCGGATCCGCGAGGCGGGGTAGCCGGCCGCCGTGAACGTCGCTCGCGCCACTCGTTGGTGCTCGGCCGATACGTCGACGGACGTCAGCACCCCGTCCGCGGCCATCCCGGCCAGCAGGGCGAGGCCGGAGACCCCGGTCCCGGTCCCGATCTCCACGACATGGCGAGCGCTGACGGCGGCGGCAAACAACCGCAGCGCCGTGGCAGCACCCGGAGACACCGGGGGCGCCGGCAGCGCAGCGGCCCGGCTACGGGCTGCTGCCGCCACGTGGTCCTCACCGCCGTACCCCTCGGCGTACGCCCAGGTCGCCGCGGTCGGCGGCGGGAACGGGTCCGGTTCCTCAGCCATGGGGGGCAGCGTAGTGGTCGGCGGCGGCGGTGATCAGCGGTCGACCGGTCACGTCCGGGGCCGGGGCGGGGGAACCCTCGGGCCGCCCCGCACGTCGCCGCAGGTGCCCGGTCCGCGGCCCGAGCGGTCAGCTCGGTCCGACGCTCCTGCCGTGCCGGAATTTGGCGCACCCGACCCTCGGAGAGGCACCATGGTGTTGACGACGCTGCCTGGCAGCGCCGACGTCGCGACCGGCCGGCAGTCCCGGCCGACGATGTCGCTCCCACGGTTGGAAGGGCGGAGTCGGATGGCTGAGCGGAGCGCGCCACCGTCGCTGGAGTCCACCGCGGTCGAGGCGACGGCGGACAGCTGCCCCAGCTGGGACGACGTCGTCACGCTGCACGGAGCGCGGGTCTACCGCCTGGCCTACCGGCTGACCGGAAACCGGCACGACGCCGAAGACCTCTCCCAGGAGGTCTTCGTCCGGGTGTTCCGGTCGCTGTCCCAGTACACCCCCGGCACCTTCGAAGGCTGGCTGCACCGGATCACCACCAACCTCTTCCTCGACCTGGTACGCCGCCGCGCCCGGATCCGCTTCGACGCGTTGCCCGATGACGCTGCGGACCGGCTGCGTGGTCGGGAACCGAGCCCCGCCGAGCACCATGCGGACCGCAGTTTCGACGCCGACGTGCAGGCGGCGCTGGACCGGCTGTCGCCGGACTTCCGGGCCGCCGTCGTGCTCTGCGACGTCGAGGGATTGACGTACGACGAGATCGCGGCCGTCCTCGACATCAAGATCGGGACGGTCCGGTCGCGTATCCACCGCGGTCGCGCCCAGCTGCGCGCCGACCTGGCGCACCGGGCGCCGCGGACGGCCACCCGACTGCCGGCCACCGAGCCGCTGGCTGCCCCGGGGCGGGCCGGAGAGCAGGCCTGGTGAGCGCGGATCGTCACCTCGGGGAATGGGTCTCCGGGCTGCTCGACGGTGCGCTGAGCGGTGCGGAGCGGGATCGGGCGCTCGCCCACCTGGCCCGCTGCCCGCAGTGTCGCGACGAGGTCGACGCCGTACGGCAGCTCAAGGCGGCGTTGCGCGACTGCCCTCCGCCACCGCCCGGTCTGCTCGACCGGCTGCGTGAAGCGCCGCCGCGGATCGTGCGGGCCGCCGACGCCGCGACCGAGTCGCTTCCCGTGGTCGACGGCGGAACGAGCCCGGCAGCCCTCACCCCGACCGGACTTACCCCGACCGGATCGCGGCCGGGGCGGCTGTACCGCACCAACCGGCGCGCGGGCCGGCTCGCGCGTCCGCAGTGGCGCCGCGCCCGGGTGACCCTGATCGCCGGCGGCGACGCGCCGCGCGCTGCGCAAGGCGTCGCCGCTGCGGCCGGCGTACCGCGGTCCGGCACGGCGACCGGTGCAGCACGCGGGGAGCGCACCCGGCCCGGCCGCCGCCGGTCGCCCGCGCTGTCGGCTGGCCAACCGCGCCGGCACCGGCACCTCCGCTCGGTGGTCGGCGGCGCCGCGGTCGCCGCCGTGGTCTGCGTGCTCGGGGTCGCCCTGGTGGTTCCCCATCGCGGGGCGGACCCGGTCGTCGTTCCGCCGGTGGGCCGGTTCGCCGCCGAGCACGACGCGACGACGGGTGGCCTGCCGGTGACGTCGCCGGGATTGCGGGTCAGCCAGGTCGGTATCTCCGAGGGCCTGGGGGCGGCAACGCCGTGAGACCGGTGGTACTCGCCGTTGGCGCGGCGGGTGCGGCGGTCGTGCTCGCACTGGCCGCCCTGCTCATGCTGGGCTCGGCGCCGGCGGGGACCGGGACCGCCTGGAACGGCGCGGTGGTGCCGGCGCCGCGCCCCGACCTGCCCGACGACCCCGCCGCGGTCGCCGAGCTGACCCGCGCGGTGTCCGCGTCGGCCTCGGTGGGCTACTCCGGTGTCGCGGTGGTCCGTGCGTTCGCCGCCGGCCGCGAATCGACCCGCTCGGTCAACGTCGTACGGGCGCCGGGGACCGGCACCTCGCTGACCGTGCTGGGCAAGGGCGGCAAGGTCGTCGGCAGCCAGTTCAGTCCCGACGAGGGCGGCCCCACCGCGGTACCGGGCGACGCCGGGCGCATGCTCGGTTTGGTCGCCGACAACTACGGCGTCGGCTCCGGCCCCCCCGGGTCGGTCGCCGGACGTCCCGCCAGCGTCGTGGTCGTGCAGCGGGCCAGCGCCGAGGTCGCCGCGCGGTTCTGGATCGACCGGCAGACCGGTCTGGTGCTGCAACGGGAGCTGTACGACAACCAGGGTGACCTGGCGCAGTCCGCGGCGTTCCAGTCGCTCAGCGTGGGCACACCCGTCCTCGCTCCCGAACTATCCGCCGACGCGGTGTGGACGCATCCGGTCGACGACGCGCGATACGACCAGATGCGCGCATCCGGCTGGACCTGCCCGGCGGCGCTGCCGTTCGGCCTGTCGCTGTACGAAGTCCGCGAAGGCGAGGCCGACGGGGCCGACGTGCTGCAGATGATCTATTCGGACGGGCTGACGACCGTGTCGCTGTTCGAGCAACGCGGTTCGTTGGACGGGAACGGCCCGGCCGGTTTCACCCGGGCGGACATGGCCGGTTCGGTCGCATGGACCAGGACCGGGCCGCCCACCCAGGTGGTCTGGCAGTCCGAGGCGTCGGTGTTCACCCTGGTCTCCGACGCCCCGGACGACCTCGTCCGATCGGTCGTGGCGGCACTGCCGGGCAACCCGGTGACCGCGGACGGCTGGTCGGACCGGATCGCGAGAGGATGGGGCCGAGTCGTCGACGGCCTGAGTCCGTGGTCGTGACGGCGAGCCCGGTGCCGCCTGCCGACGTCGTTGACGTCCGTCTCCCGTGAGGTCCCATGGCCGACGAGTCCGACGCCGCCGCGTGGGCGCCTCCGCCCGCGAGCGAGCCCACTCGCTCCGAGCCGGCCGCGACGCCGCCGTACCCGAGCCACCCCACCGACGCCGGGTCGCCCCCGGCTGACGCCAGCCTGACTCCAGCGGGCCCGACGGACGCCGAGTTCTATCCGGCGGGTGCCGAGCCACCGGCGCCGCAGCCGGCGGACGCCGGGTCGTATCCCGGCCCGCCGGAGTACGGCCACTACCCGTATGCCGGGCACGACCCGTACGCCGCGCCGTACCCGTACGGCGGCCAGTACCCGAGCCAGCCGTCGTACGCCGGGCCACCCCGTCGCGCCGGACTCGGCGGCGGCCGGCTGATCGCCATCGTCGCGGTGGTCGCCCTGCTGGCCGGTCTGATCGGCGGCGCCACCGGTTTCGCGCTGGCCCGCCGGACCGCGCCGGCCGCCATCGTCCCGCTGCCGCAGGCGCCCGGGGACACCTCACCGCGGGGGGCCACGACGATCGCCGGGATCGCCGCGGCGATCCTGCCCTCCGTGGTGTCGTTGCGCGTCAACGGGTCTCAGGTGTCCGGCACCGGGTCGGGCTTCGTGGTCCGGGCCGACGGGTACCTCGTGACGAACAATCACGTCGCGGCGCCCGCGGCCGCTGGCGGCGCGATCGAGGTCGTGTTCAACGACGGCAGCCGCGCGAAGGCGACGGTGGTGGGCCGCAACGTGTCGTACGACCTGGCCGTGCTCAAGGTCGACCGCAGCGGCCTGCCGGTCGCGGCGCTGGGCAACTCCGACTCGGTCGAGGTCGGTGACCTCGCCATCGCCATCGGCTCGCCGCTGGGGCTGTCCGGCACCGTCACGTCCGGGATCGTCAGCGCGCTGGACCGGCCGGTGACGGCCGGCGGCCGGCAGGAGGCGTCGTACATCAGCGCGATCCAGACCGACGCCGCCATCAACCCCGGCAACTCCGGTGGACCGCTGCTGGACGGCGCCGGTCAGGTCATCGGGGTCAACTCCGCCATCGCGACGCTGGCCACCGAGGGCGCCTCCGGCCAGGGCGGTTCGATCGGGCTCGGCTTCGCCATCCCGGTGAACCAGGCCAAGCGGATCGCCGAGGAGATCATCGCGACCGGACGGTCGACCACCCCGGTCGTCGGTGTGTCGCTGGACCTGCAGTACGCCGGCTCCGGTGCCCGCATCGGCGACCTGACCAGCGGCGGACCGGCCGCCGGGGCGGGGTTGCGCGTCGGCGATGTCGTCGTCGCGGTGAACGGCCGGCCGGTCGACGACGCGACGTCGTTCATCGTCGCCGTGCGCAGTTCGGCACCCGGCGACACCGTGGTCCTCACCGTCGAACGCGACGGCGACCGGCGTGAGCTGAAGGTCCAGCTCGGCGCCGACACCTCGGGGGGATGAGCGGCGCCGGCGGCGCCTACGCTGGGTCGGGTACGGCATCCGGCGCCTCGGCCAGTGGCTGGGGGCGGTGCGGTGGAGCGTCAGGAGCAGCCATGTTCGACGTCGGTCCGTGGGAGTTCGCCGCGGTCGCCGTCGTCGCGCTGCTGGTGCTCGGCCCGGAGAAGCTTCCCAAGGTCATCGGCGATGGCGCCCGCTTGCTGCGGCAGTTGCGGGACATGGCCACCGGGGCGCGGCGGGAACTGGCGGAGTCGTCCGGGCTGGACCTCAAGGAGACCCTCGAACCGCTCCGTGAGATCGCCGACCTGCATCCGCGGCGGCTGGCCGCGTCGATCCTGTCCGACGTCAACGACGACGGGCTCGCCGGCCCGCGCGGCCGAGCCGGCGGCGCGGGGGCGTCTGGGGATGTCGCCGCTCGATCCGCGGCCGGCGAGGCGGATCCGGCCGAGTCCGGCCGCGGCGCGGGAACGTCCGGGTCGGCCGGTTCGGCAGGACGGCCCGGCTCCGCCGGATCGCCGGGCACAGGGTCGCCGGCCACACGGTCGGCGAGCAGCCCCGGAGCCGACGGCGTACCGCTGTTCGACCCCGACGCGACCTGACCGGCGTCGCGCCGTACGCGATCTGACTCGCTGACGGGCGTAGCGCCGTACGCGATCTGACTCGTTGACCGTCGCTGTCCGATGCGAGCTGGCCGGCGTCGGGCTAGGCCCGGCCGGCCGGGGTGAGCCCGAGGGATCGGCCGGCCAGACCGCGGGGCCGCAGCCCGAGCCGGCTCGCGACCTGCCGGAGCACGGTCGCGGCACCGCTGTCCGGGTCGCTGGCCACCAGCGGCGAGCCCGTGTCGCCGCCCTCGCGCAGCCGTACGTCGAACGGCACCCGGCCGAGCAGCGGGACGTCCGTACCGAGCTCCGCGGACAGTTGCGCGGCGACCCGCTCGCCGCCACCGGACCCGAACAGCTCCAACGGTTCGCCGCAGTGCGGGCACGGCACGCTGCTCATGTTCTCCACCACACCGGCGACTTTCTGGTGGGTCTGGGCGGCCAGCATCCCGGCCCGCACGGCCACCTCCGCCGCCGCCAGTTGCGGCGTGGTGACGACGATCAACTCGGCCCCGGGTAGCAGTTGCGCGGTGGAGATCGCCACGTCACCGGTGCCGGGAGGAAGGTCCAGCAGCAGCACATCGAGGTCGCCCCACCACACGTCGGTGAGGAACTGGTTGAGGGCCCGGTGCAGCATCGGACCGCGGAACGCGACCGGCTGGCTGACCCCGCCGGGCTTGAACGGCAGCATCGAGATCGCCCGGACGCCGTAGGCCTCCGACGGCATGATCAGCCCGTCCACGACGGTCGGTGCCTCGGTCAGGCCGAGCATCCGCGGGATCGAGTGGCCGTAGATGTCGGCGTCGATGAGCCCGACGGTCAGCCCGAGGCCGGCCATCGCGACCGCGAGATTGGCTGTGACAGAAGACTTCCCGACGCCGCCCTTGCCGGAGGCGACGGCGTAGATCCGGGTCAGCGACCCGGGCCGGGTGAACGGGATCTCCTTGTCCTCGCGCCCCCGCAGCCGGGTACGCAGCGCAGCGCGCTGCTCGTCGTTCATCACGTCGAGGACCACGGTCACACCCGTCACGCCGGGGACCGCGGATACGGCGGCGTCGACCCGCTCGGTGATCGTGTCGCGCATCGGGCAGCCGGCCACGGTGAGCCACACGTGCACCTGGACCTGCCCGGCCGGATCGACCTCGACGGCCTTGACCATGCCGATCTCCGTCAGCGGCCGGTGGATCTCGGGATCCTCGACGGTGGCCAGCGCCGCAGTCACGGCCTCGACAGTGGGGGCGGGCATGCCCCGATCGTAGGCGGCGGCCGACCGGCCCCTGCCGCTGGCCGGACCTGGCCAGGACGGCTCGGCGCCCGGCTGCGGCAGGCCGCCGCCGGCTCAGTCGGCGAGGGTGGTCGCGACGACCCGGAGCACTTCGGCGATGGTGGTCCGGCCGGCCGCGGCGGCCAGTACCGCGCGCTGCGCGAGCGGCAGCCAGCCGGTGGCGAGCGCGGCTCGTCGTACCTCGGTCTCGCCGGCCCCTGACAGCAGCGCGTCGCGGACCGCCGGGGTGACGACGAGGGTCTCGAAGACGCCGATCCGGCCGGCGTAGCCGGTGTCGCCGCAGTGCGCGCAGCCGACGGCCCGCGGATAGGCGTGGGTGGCGTACTCCCCGGTCAGCCCGAGCCGGGTCGCGACGTCGGCGGGCATGGGCTCGTGGACGACGCAGTCCGGGCAGGGCCGCCGCAGCAGCCGCTGCGCGAGGACCAGCGACAGCGACGACGCGACGAGGTACGGCGCGACTCCCATGTCGGTCAACCGGGTCAGCGCTGCCGGCGAGTCCAGGGTGTGCAAGGTCGACAGCACCAGGTGGCCGGTGAGGGCCGCGCGGATCGCCAGTTCGGCGGTCTCCTGGTCCCGGATCTCGCCGACCAGCACGATGTCGGGGTCCTGCCGCAGTACCGCGCGCAGCCCGCGAGCGAAGGTCATCCCGACCTTCTCGTCGATCTGGACCTGCGTCGAGCCCGGCAACTCGACCTCGACCGGGTCCTCCAGCGTGATGACGTTGCGCTCGGCGTCCACCACCTCGCTGATGCCGGCGTACAGCGTGTTGGTCTTGCCGGACCCGGTCGGGCCGGTGATCAGCACCAGTCCCTGCGGCAGGTGCAGGACGTCGCGCAGCACCCGGGACTGGTCCTCGGCCATGCCGAGACCGTCCAGGGTGGGCAGCGACCGGCTGTCCGGCAGCAACCGCAGCACGACCTTTTCGCCCCGCAGCGACGGCAGCGTCGAGACGCGCACGTCCAGCGCGCGGCCCTCGATGCTGATCCGGGTGCGGCCGTCCTGCGGCACCCGCCGCTCGATGACGTTCAGCCCGGAGATGATCTTGAGGCGGGCCACCATCGAGCTGTACGCCGCCTGCGGCAGGTGCAGCACCTCCCGCAGGATGCCGTCGACCCGCATCCGGACCCGGACCCCGTCGCGCTGCGGTTCGACGTGGATATCGCTGGCATTGAGGCGAGCGCCGTGCGCGAGCACCCGGTCGACCATCTTGATCGCCGCGGCGTCGTTCTCGTTGCCGGTCTCGGCCTCCACGGCCTCCGGCGTGACCTCTTTGAGGAACTCGTCGTACACGGCCTGGTCGACCGCCTCCGACCACACCGTCTCCAGCGCCGCGGCGATCTGGCTTTCCGGGGCGACCGAGACGTCCAGCCCGGCCGCGCCGGCCAGTGTCCGGACGTCGTCGAGGGCCACCACGTCGACCGGGTCGGCGACCGCGACCCGCAGCAGCCGGCCGTTCCAGCCGAGCACGAGCACCTTGTGACGTTCAGCCGCTCCCCGCGGGATCAACTGGGCGGCAGCCCGATCCAGCCGCGTGGCGTCCAGGCCGATCACCGGCAGGTTATGGACGCGGGCCAGTGCCGCGGCGATCTGCCGGTCGTCGACCAGGCCGAGCGACACCAGCACCGTGCCCAGCCGCCGCCGGGGCTGCGGTTCGCTGGCCTGCAGCTGCAGGGCGCGGGCGAGGTCGGCCTCGCTGACCTCCCCCGCGGCGACCAGGACGTCGCCGAGGCGCAGCCGGGCGATCGCCTCCCCGACGGGACGAGTGGAAGAGGTGGGAACGCTCACCTAGGCCCTATCGGCACGAACCCCGGTTCACCTTGACCCCGGGCCGGTCAGGACGGTGCCGGCCGGTCGCGCGGCCGCTCTGTTGACCGGTCGCTGGACCGCTCGGTGGGCCGCGCATGGGTCCGGTCGACCGTCCGGTCACCGGCTCGGTCGCCGGGGCGGTCGGCCGCGCTGTCGAGCTCGGCCAGCAGGTCCCGCAGCTCGCTGCGGACGAAGTCGCGGGTGGCGACGTCGCCGACCGCCATCCGCAGCGCCGCGATCTCGCGGGCGAGGAACTCCGCGTCGGCCAGCAGCCGTTCGGTGCGAGCCCGGTCGTCCTGGTACTGCACCCGGTCACGGTCGGCCTGCCGGTTCTGCGCCAGCAGGATCAGCGGTGCGGCGTACGACGCCTGCAGGCTCAGCAGCAGCGTCAAGAAGATGAACGGGAACGGGTCGGGTCGCAGGTCGACCGGAGCAGCGACGTTCCAGCCGATCCAGATGACGACGAACGCCGTCATCCAGGCGATGAAGCCCCAGGAGCCGATGTAGCGCGCGACCCGTTCGGACAGCCGCCCGAACGTCTCCGGGTCGTATGTCGGCCGCAGCGTTCGGCTGCGCTCCAGCGGCTGGTCCAGCCGCGGGGTACGGCGGTCCTCGCCGTCACGCGCCACGACGTGCCCCGCTGTCCGGTCCCGTGGTACCGCCGGTCGCCGTCCCGGGGGTCGCCGAACCGGGCGTCGACCGCGCGGCGTGGCCGGCCGCGTCGTCGTCGACGTCGTCCGGGTCGTCGTCCGGATCGATGTCCGGGTCCCGCCAGCCCTCGGGCAGCATGTGGTCGACCACGTCGTCCACGGTGACCGCGCCGAGCAGGTGGTCGCCGGCGTCGACGACCGGTAGCGCGACCAGGTTGTACGTGGCGAAGTACCGCGCCACCTGCCCCAGCCGGGCGTCCGGGCCGATCGGCTCCAGGTCGTTGTCCACGACCGCGGAGACCAGCGCCGCCGGGGGCTCCCGCAGCAGCCGCTGGAAGTGGGCCACTCCCAGGTACTTGCCGGTCGGCGTCTCGACCGGCGCGCGTACGACGTACACCTGGGCGGCCAGCGACGGCGACAGGTCGGGGTTGCGTACCCGGGCCAGCGCTTCGGCGACCGTGGCGTCGGGGGGCAGCACGACCGGCTCGGTCGTCATCATCCCGCCGGCGGTGTCGTCGTCGTACGCCAGCAGCCGCCGCAGGTCGGCGGCCTCGTCCGGTTCGATGAGCGCGAGCAGGCGGTCGGCCTGCTCCGGCGAGAGCTCGCCGAGCAGGTCCGCTGCGTCGTCGGGGTCCATCTCCTCCAGGACGTCGGCGGCCCGTTCGGCTTCCAGCAGGCCGAGGATCTCGACCCGGTCGTCGTCGGGCAGCTCTTCCAGGACGTCGGCGAGGCGTTGGTCGTGCAGCGCGCGGGCGACCTCCAGCCGGCGCTTGGGTGACAGCTCGTGCAGCACGTTGGCGAGGTCGGCCGGACGCAGCTTCTCGATGGTGGCCAGCAGGTGCGAGGCGCCCTGGTCGGGCGCCGGCCCCGCGGCGGACAGCCCGCGGACCGCACCCCATTCCACGACCCGGCCGTCGGCCCGCCGGCGCAGCCGGTTCGGCTCCACCCGCAGCCGGCGGCGGCCGGTGTCGGGCCGGACGTAGAGCCGGGTGACCAGCCAGTCGCGGGACCGATCCGCCTCGATCCCGACGTCCATGACCGTGACCTGCTCGGCGGTGTCGGCGAGCGTCACGTGCCGGTCGAAGATCTCGGCCATGACCAGCGTTTCGCCGTCTCGCTGCTCGAATCGCTTGAGGTTCACCATGCCGGAGACCACGACCGCCCCCGGGTCGATGGAGGTCACCCGTCCGATCGGGACGAAGATCCGCCGCCGCGGCTGCACCTCCACCACGAGGCCGAGCACGCGGGGCTGCTGCTGCCCGGACCGCAGGGTCACCACGACGTCGCGGATCCTGCCCACCTGGTCGCCGTCGGGCTCGAACACCCCGACACCGGCCAGCCGCGCGAGGAAGATCCGCGAAGGCGCGCCCGTGCTCACGCTGCGCAGGCTACCGGCGGGGCGGGCGGCAGACCGGTTGGCGCGGTCGGCGTCGGACTAGGGTCGCGCTGCGGGTGAGCGCCCGCCGACCTCGCCCTTGGAGGCCTGCCGTGACGCCGTCGCCCGCCCGCCCGCTGCGTTCCCGCCGCTCCTGCCTGGCGGTCCCCGGGTCGAACCCCCGCTTCCTGGAGAAGGCCCGCGAGGTCGGCGCCGACCAGGTCTTCCTCGACCTGGAGGACGCCTGCGCACCGCTGGCCAAGCCCGGCGCCCGCGGGCTGATCGTCGAGCACCTCAACGCCGGCGGCTGGGGGGACACCGTCCGGGTGGTCCGGATCAACGACGCCTCCACGCACTGGGCGTACCGCGACGTGATCGAGGTGGTCGAAGGTGCGGGGGAGCACCTGGACTGCCTCATGCTGCCCAAGGTCACCGACGCCGGCCAGGTGGTGTGGCTGGACACGCTGCTGACGCAGGTGGAACTCACGATGGGCCTGCCGGTCGGCGGTATCGGGATCGAACTGCAGATCGAGGATGCCCGCGGCCTGGTCAACGTGGATGCGATCGCCGCGAGCAGCCCGCGGGTGGAGACGATCATCTTCGGGCCCGCCGACTTCATGGCCAGCATCGCGATGAAGACCCTCGTGGTCGGCGAGCAGCCGCCCGGCTACGACGTCGGCGACGCCTATCACTACGTGCTGATGCGCCTGCTGATGGCGGCGCGGGCCTTCGGAAAGCAGGCCATCGACGGGCCGTACCTGCAGATCCGCGACGTCGACGGGTTCCGGCGGGTGGCGGGACGCTCGGCCGCGCTGGGCTTCGACGGCAAGTGGGTGCTGCACCCGGACCAGGTCGGCGCGGCCAACGAGATCTTCTCGCCCCGACAGAGCGACTACGACCACGCCGAACTGATCCTGGATGCGTACGACTGGCACACCAGCGCGGCGGGCGGCGCCCGAGGTGCGGCGATGCTGGGCGACGAGATGATCGACGAGGCGTCGCGCAAGATGGCCCTGGTGATCTCGGCGAAGGGCCGCGCGGCGGGGATGGTCCGGACCGAGGTCTTCACACCGCCGGTCAGTTGATAGCAGAGCCGATGAGTCACGTGGTACGGCGAGCCGACAGCCGCCGGCAGCCCCGATCAGGCTGTGATCGGCAGGTCGAACTCTGCCCAGACGATCTTGCCCCCGTGGTCGGGGTCCACGCCGTACCGGTCCGCGGTAGCCGCGATGATCGCCATACCCCGTCCGCGCGTCGCCATGGCATCGGCATCGACCACCGGGATCGGGGGATCCGGCGACCCGTCGTGGACCTCGACGCGCAGCGTGCTGCCGGACAACCGCAGCCCCAACCACACCGGCGGCAGGCCGTGCACCACGGCGTTGGTGGTCAATTCGCTGACGGACAACACGATGTCACCCAACAGGTCCGGGTCGGCAGTTCGCCGTTCTCCGAGCCAGGTACGAACGGCCGACCGTGCTTCCCGCACCGCGGTCGGGCCGGGCGGCAGGGCCAGCTCCATACTCACCGGCCCTCTGTACCCCGACATCGTGGACCTACACCTGCTCGTCCGGCGCCGGTGCGCCTGCGGTGGCCGGGCCGTCCTGGACCGGGCCCGCGGTGGCCGGGCCGTCCTGGGCGGACCTGGACCACAGCTGGTCGAGGGTGGCTGCGGTGGTGTCGGGCAGTTCCGCGGTGGGGCTGTGGCCGCAGCCGGCGATGACGACCGGAGTGACGCCGAGCACCCGGGCCATCTGGTCCTGTTGGGCGGTCGGCCAGACGTCGTCGCCGTCGCCGTACACCACGTGGACCGGCACCGCGCCGAGTGTGGCCGCCAGCGCGGCCGTGCTGTCGGTGGTCGTCACCAGCTGGTCGGCCAGCGCCCGCAACGACCAGGGGTTGTTGGCGACGAACCGGTCTCGGCAGAACTGTTCGACCGCGGCGCTGGGGGGGACCCAGCCGGCGGCACGGTCCCGCTCCTCGCGGATCGCCCCGATGACGGCCAGCGGGGTGGTCGGCAGGGCGCCGTGCAGTCGCCGCAGCGGCCCGTGCTGGTCGGCCGGCAGTCCCGTCGGCCCGGAGCACAGCAGGGTGACGCTGGCGAACGCCTGGGGTGACCGGGTGGCCGCGGTGCGCAGCACGAGGCCGCCGAACGAATGCCCGACCGCGTGCACCGGTCCCGCGCCGAGTTCCGCGACGACCGTGAGCAGGTCGGTGCCGAGGGCGTCGACGGTGTACGCCGATTCGTCGTCGGGGCCGGGACTCTCGTACTGGCCGCGCTGGTCGTACGCCAGCACCGACCAGCCGCGCTGCTGCAGCGGAGCGAGGACGGCGATGAAGTCCTCCTTGCTGCCGGTGAAACCCGGGACGAAGACCACGGTGCCTCGGGGTACGCCAGCCGCCGGCGCCCACAGCGCAGCCAGCGGGCCGCCGGGGACGGCCAGCTCGCGGCGCTCGGTCCCGGCGGGGATCTCGACGAAGGGCGGCGTACTCACCTGCCGCACAATAGGGTCCTACCGCGCGGCGGGAGGTGGTGGAGGACGTGACCCGCACCATCGCGGTGGCCAATCAGAAGGGCGGCGTCGGGAAGACGACGACCGTCGCCACCCTCGGCGCGGCACTCGCCGAACGCGGAGCGGCCGTCCTGGTCGTCGATCTGGACCCGCAGGCGTGCCTGACGTTCTCGCTCGGGCTGGACCCCGAGGGCGTCGCGTTGTCGGTCTACCACGTGATGCTGCAAGGGGTGCCGGTCACCGCGGCGGTCGTCGACACCGACGACCGGGTGGATCTGCTGCCGGCGACGATCGAGCTGGCCGGGGCGGAGGCCGCGCTGGTGGCTCGGGCCGGCCGGGAACACGTCCTGCGGCACGCGCTGACCGAGCTCGCCGACGCCTACGACTTCGTCCTCATCGACTGCTCACCGTCGCTCGGTGTCCTGACGATCAACGCCCTGACCGCGGCCGGCGAACTGCTGGTGCCGTTGCAATGCGAGACCTTGGCGCATCGCGGCGTCGGGCAGCTGCTCGACACCGTCGCGGACGTCCGCCGGCTCACGAACCCCTCGCTTCGGGTGCTCGGGGTGCTGCCGACGTTGTACGACGGCCGCACGCTGCACGCCCGCGGAGTCCTCGGTGACATCGGTGACCGGTACGGCGTCGACGTGCTGGATCCGATCGCGCGGTCGATCCGGTTCGCCGAGGCGCCCGCGGTGGGTCGCTCGATCCTGGCCAGTACCGGCACGTCGCGGGGGGCCGACGACTACCGGGCGCTGGCCGGCCGGCTGCTCGGCTCGGCTGCCTGACCGGCACGCGGAAACGCCTGAGCCGCAGGGGGATCCGGCTGGCCGCCGCTGGCCCAGTGGTTCAGCCGTCGGTGGCCGGGCTCGCCGGAGTGTCGGTGGCTGCGCCGGTCCCCGCCGTACCACGGCCCCGGCCGCCGCGCCGCCGCCGGCGACGAGCCGGGCCTGAGGCAGCAGTCGGCTGGTCGCCGTCCGGTGCTGCCGCGGTGTGAAGCTCCCCGGTGGTGTCCGGCTGCGCGGCGGGGGCGGCGTCGGGAGCGTCAGCTGTCGTGACGCCGCCGGCGAGGACGGTGCGGGTACGCCGGCGCGGGCGTCGTGCCGGCCGGTCGCCGTCGGTCCCCTCGCGTGGCGTCGGCTCGGCACTGCCGGAGGCTCGGCCGCTGTCACGGCTCGGGCGGGGGGCGCGTCCGCGGTCGCGGTCGTGGCGGCTGCGGGGGGCCTTCCCGGTCTCGCCGAGGTCCTCGACCGCTTCGGCCTGCAGGCCGGCGCGGGTCCGGTTCGCGCGGGGCAGCGTGCCGCTGACCCCGGCGGGAATGCCGAGCCCGGTGTAGATGTGCGGGCTGGACGAGTAGGTCTCCAGCGGCTCGGCGAACGGCAGGCCGAGGATGCGGTCGATCATCTGCCAGCGGGCGACGTCTTCCCAGTCCACCAGCGTGACGGCCACGCCGGAGGCGCCGGCCCGGCCGGTGCGTCCGATGCGGTGCAGGTAGGTCTTCTCGTCGTCCGGGCACTCGTAGTTGACGACGTGGGTGACCGCTTCGACGTCGATGCCGCGGGCGGCGACGTCGGTCGCCACGAGGACGTCGACCTTGCCGTTGCGGAACGCGCGCAATGCCTGCTCGCGAGCGCCCTGGCCGAGGTCGCCGTGAACCGCGGCGGCAGCGAACCCGCGCTCGGACAGTTCGTCGGCGACCTTCTGGGCGCGACGCTTGGTCCGGCAGAAGATCATCGTGAGGCCGCGGCCCTCGGCCTGCAGCACCCGGGACAGCAGTTCGACCTTGTCCATCGGGTGGGCGCGCCAGACGTGCTGCTCGATCGCGTCGACCGTGGCCCGGTCGTCGCCGGGGTCGGCGGCCCGGATGTGGGTGGGGCGGTCCATGTAGCGGCGGGCCAGGTTGACGATCTGCCCGGGCATCGTCGCGGAGAACAGCATCGTCTGCCGGGCCACCGGTAGCTGCGCGACGATGCGCTCGACGTCGGGCAGGAAGCCCATGTCGAGCATCTCGTCAGCCTCGTCGAGCACGAGGATCTTGACCTTGGACAGGTCGAGGTGGCGCTGCTGGGCCAGGTCGATGAGCCGGCCGGGGGTGCCGACGACGACGTCGACGCCGTTCTTCAGCGCCTCGACCTGGGGCTCGTACGCGCGCCCGCCGTACACCGTGAGCACCCGCACGCCTCGCTTGCTGCCGGCCCGGGCCAGATCGCCGGCGACCTGGACGCCGAGCTCCCGGGTCGGTACCACGATGAGCGCCTGCGGCTTGCCGGCGACGTCCGCCGGGAGGTCGTCGTAGCCGGGGTCGGTGACGGTGACGACCCGCTGCAGGATCGGGACGCCGAAGCCGAGGGTCTTGCCGGTGCCGGTCTTGGCCTGCCCGATGAGGTCGTGCCCGTCGAGGGCGAGCCCGAGCGTCATCTCCTGGATCGGGAACGCGTGCACGATCCCGGCTTCGGCTAGCGCCGCAACGATGTCCGGGTGGGCGCCGAGTTCGGCGAACGTCGGCCCGGGACCGCTGCGCGCAGCGTCGCTCTCAGCTGGGGTGCCGCTGTCCGGCGCGCTGGCGTCAGCTGGAATGCCGCTGTCGGCTGCAGTGCTGGTGTCAGGTGCGGTATCGGAATCGGGTGCGGTGGTGCTGGTCAGAGTGGGCTCCGGTGCTCTGGTCGGGGCGCACGCACCCGGTCCACCGCGTGAGCGGAGTCCGGGGGCGCCGGCAGCGACGTTCGTGGGGCCCTCACGGACCCGTCCCGTAGACCCGTGGGGTCCCGGCGACCACAGAAGGGTCGAGCGCAGTGTACGCCGCCGCCCGGCCGCCGGCGCGTTCGCCGTACGCCGGCCGGCCGCGGGGCCTCCGGTCGCGTGAGAGGCTGCGGCCATGACCGACCTGTCCGTCCAGCGCGCTGCGGTCTCGCCGGCGCCGTCGGGCATCGTCGAGTTGCTCGGCATGCTGGCCTGCGCCGAACTCTTCGCGTTCGAGCGGCTCGCGGCCGACGCAACGATGGCGCCCGTCCTCGCCGACAGGGCGGCGCTGGCCCGGATGGCCGCGGCCGAGTGTGACCACATGGAACGGTTGCGCGCCCGGCTCGGCGACCTCGGCTGTGACGCCGACCAGGCAATGGCTCCGTTCGTCGCCACGTTCGAGGCCTTCCACGCGCTGACCGTGCCCAGCGACTGGCTCGAAGGCCTGGTCAAGGCGTACGTCGGTGACGGTCTGGCCGCGGACTTCTATCGGGAGATCGCGGCGTCGGTCGACGCCGACACCCGCGACCTCGTCCTCGAGGTGTGCGCGGACCTCGGTCACGCCGCTTTCGCCGAGGACCGGGTGCGGGCGGCGGTCGCCGCCGATCCGCGCGTCGGCGCCCGGTTGGCGCTGTGGGGCCGTCGTCTCGTGGGAGAGGCTCTCGCGCAGGCACAAGCGGTCGCCGCCGAACACGACGCGCTGGCAGGCCTGCTCGTCAAGGGCGCCGACCTCGCCGAGCTCAGCGCGATGTTCACCCGGCTGACCACCGCTCACGCTCGCCGGATGACGGCGCTGGGACTAGCCGGCTAGATCGTGCTCCGCGACTAGCGCTGCAGCCCCGGTCGGCTGAGGTCGACCACGTGCGACTCCTGGATCAGGTACCCGACGACGGTCACGCCGTCTCGGGCGTAGACGGTTAGTTTCGGCGGATTGCCCAGGGCGCGCTGGCGTTCTCGTTCTGCCTGCTGGGCCAGGGCAATCTCCGGCGAGGCGGGCGCATCCTTGCTGAGGTCGCCGACCCGGGAGTAACCCAGTACGCCGTTGCTCGCCATCGTCTCGACCAGTTCGGGAATGCGCTCGGCCCCGGTGTCCGACACGACACCGTCACCGTCGACATCTCCGGGGTAGGGCCCGAATGCGGGCCGCGATTCGGTGACCGACGCAGCGTCGGGCGGCGCCGACTGAACCACCGGAGCGGCCGCGGACGATGTTGAGAAGGTGTCGGTCGCCGCGGTCCCGGCGGTAGCCGATTGGCTTGCTCCGGCGACGGCAGCCGTGACTAGGCCGATAGCCGAGCCAGCGGCGACTACCAGGCCGACGGTCGAGACCTTGATGATTTTCGTGAGGGACATGGACCCGCCCGTTCTCAGAAGTTGAGATTGGGGCTGTTGACGTCTGTCGGAGCCGTCACATAGCCACCGGTGTTGGGATTCCACTCTCTGCCCCGTGCCCGAGCAAAGTAGCCACCCGAGAGGCATGAACCAGAATTGGACCAGTAGACGCCACGCGCGAGACCGTTTGAATCCTGCATGACGTACTGCCAGTCGGTATCGCCACAGACAATCCCACCTGGCCCCGAGGTGCCCTTGATGAGGAAGACCCGGACGGCGAGCCAACCGGCGGGTCGGTTCTCCGAGGACTGGCACGGCGTCGAGGCCCACGCGTCAACGAGTCCGAGGGCCATCTTGTCTGGCGCATTCGACAGGTAGGCCTGCTCCTTCGCGCAATGCTGGAGTCCGCCTTGGCTGTACTCGCCAAACTTGACCTTGGCACTATTGGTCTGGGCGGCCCAAGCGATGCCGCCGCTCAGTAATGCTGAACCGACCAAGGCCGCAGCAAGGAGCCCAGTCCAACGAAGTCGATGCATCAATGACCCCCGTGGGAACTGTTGAGATGTCAATTCTTCTACAACAAGCAACCGGCCACGACAGTAGCGCCGATCTGCCACCTGCACAAGCATCTTGACGCACCGTCGAACGGGGTCGGTCACAACGGGGCGGCGAAGCCGCCCTGGTCGGTCAGAGCCGGGCGGCGAAACCGACCCGGCCGCGCTCGGTGGCCCCGATCTCGACGTACGCGATCTTCGCGCCGGGGATGACGACGACGCGACCCTTCTCGTCCTCCAGCTGCAACAGCGAACCGTCGCTGACGGCCGTGGCGACGGCCTTGCCGACCTCGGCGGGCGTCTGCGTGCTCTCCAGGACGATCTCCCGGCCCGCGTGCTGCACGCCGATCTTGATCTCCACGGCACAACTCCTCGTCGTCGGTGGCACCGGATCCGTGCCGCTGATGGCGCGCCGCCCGCGCCCGATCACCCTAACCAGGCTCGTATCGCCGGCCGTCCCGCCTGCGGGGACCGGGACGTACGCCGAACGCGAACGCCCTCAGCCCGACGGATGCGACAGCGGGAAGCCGCCGATGCCGCGCCAGGCCAGCAGATCCACGAGTGCCGCAGCGTCCTCGAGCGGGACGGTGTCGCGGTCACGAAGCCATCGCCGCGCGCTGACCTGCGCCATCCCGAGCAGGCCCGAGGCGAGCAGTCGCGCCTGAGCCGCCGACAGCCCGGTGTCAGCGGCGATCACCGCACTGACCAGGTCGGCGCACTGTCGGTCGAGAATCTCCAGTCGCCCCCGCACCGCCGGGTCGTTGGTGAGGTCGCTTTCGAACACCAGCCGGTAGGCACCGGCGGGATCGTCGACGAAGGCGTAATAGGCGAGCACGGTCGCCTGCACCCGCAGCTTGTTGTCCTGCGTGGATCCCAGCGCGTCCCGTACCGCGGCGACCAAGGCGTCCGCGCCAGCGTCCAGCAGCGCCAGGTAGAGATCCAACTTGCTCGGGAAATGTTGGTAGAGAACGGGTTTCGATACTCCGGCGCGGACGGCGATGTCGTCCATGGCCGCCGCGTGGTAGCCGTGGGCGACGAAGACCTCGCGAGCGGCCGCGAGCAGCTGTTCGCGTCGTTCGCGCCGGGGGAGCCGTACGGCGCGGCCGGACTCGGCTCCGGCATCGGCCGGCGCACTCGCCGCCGCCGGTCCGCTGATCATGGCGCGGGAGTCTACTCGCCGGTAACCGGCGCGACGATCCCCGGAGTCGGACCGGCGTGAGTTGCCGGGTGGACGGCGTGACGGGACCGGGCGGATCCGGTACGCCGCTGTCGTGTGCGGACCGGTGCGCGCGCCGTACGGCGCCGTACGGCGTAGCCCGGACGGGCCGTAGCCCGCGCCCCGGCGGCCCCGGCGCGGCTAGCCTCGCGGACATGACAGCCGTCGACCGCCTCGCCGTACAACGGGCGCTGGCCGACGTGCCCGGCGTGCTGTCGGCCGAAGTCGAGTCGGGCTCGGATGGCGCCGGGACACTGCGGGTTTCGCTGGCGCCGGGCGCCGACGACCACGCGGTTGCGGCGGCCGTCGACCAGCTCCTGCGGGAGCGGTTCGGCATCGGCGTCGGGTCGGGTCGGGTCGAGCCCGGCGCCCCTGATGCTCCCGCTGCGCCCCCTGCCCCAGGTGTTCCGGTCGGTCCCGGTGTTCCCGCTGTTCCCGGCGGAGAGACCGCCGCCGCGGTCACTCCGCCGGTTACTCCGGTCGGGGACACCGAACTGCCGGAGGTCGCGCCGGCGGCTCAACCTGCGGCCCCGGTCGAGCTGGCCACCTTCCTGCAGGGCCTGCCGTGGGGCGTGCCGCACCTGCAGGTCGTGCCGTCGCCGTGGGACGACGACGTCGAGCCGGAACCGGAGCCTGCGGCGCAGGCGAGTGCCGAGGCGCTCGATCCGGCGTTGATCGCGCGGGTTCGCCGGCCTGGGGTCGCGGAACCCGAGCAGCCGGCCGAACCCTGGCAGGCCGGTGCAGCGCGACACCCGTCCCGGCTCGGTCCCCGGCAGGCGCCGTCGGATCCCGAGGTGCCCGCAGCGGCCGACCAGCCGGTTGCGGAGCGGATCGCGGGTTCCGCGGACCAGCTGCCCGTGGAACCTGTTGCGGGCGACCGCCCCGCCGCAGAGCTGCCCGCTGCGGGCCGGCCCGATGCAGACCACCCGGCCGTGGCTGACGAGGAACCGGCCACCGACTATCGGCTGCAGCTTCGGCGGTTGCGGGTCGCGGCCGCCGACCTCGGGGTCGCGGTCGCGGTGACGCTGCGACGCGGCGAGCTCGAGTTCGTGGGCGAGGCGGTGGGGCCTGCGACCGCCGCCGGGGTGAATCGAGCCGCCGCCGAGGCCACGGTCCGCGCCGTCAGCCAGGCCCTGCAGCCCCGGGTGCGCATCGACGTCGACCAGGTGGACGTCGCCGTCGTCGGGTCTGCTCCGGTCGCCGTCGTGCGGCTGGTGCTGGCGTCGCCACTGGGCGTCCAGCCGCTCACCGGCGCCGGCGACGTCCGGCAGGACGTCAGGCAAGCGGTCGTCCGCGCGGTGCTGGCGGCGACGAACCGGCAGGTGGCCCGGTACCTCGCCGAGGCCGATGCGGCTGCCGCAGCCTCGCCGCCGGACGCCGGCGACGACGCGGGATGACCGGCGTACCGGCGATCAGCGGTGGGCAGCACGACACCGTGGAGTTGCCACCCCCGTGGCCGGGAGCAGACGTCCGGTTGGCCGACCGGACCCTGTTCGTGCGCGAGGCGCGCTCGACCGGGGCCCAGCCGGAGCCGGCGGTGATGATCCACGGACTGGGTGGATCGTCGCTGAACTGGACGGACCTTATGGCGGCGCTGCAGGATCGATTGGCCGCTGTCGCACCGGATCTCAGCGGTTTCGGCGCCTCGCCGCCGCCGCGTGACGGCGACTACAGCCCGGCCGGGCACGCCCGCGGGATGGCCGCCCTCATCGAGCACCGCTTCGGCCGGCGAGCCGTCCACGTCTTCGGCAATTCGCTGGGCGGGGCGGTCGCGGTCCAGCTCGCCGCCCGGCGGCCCGATCTGGTCGCCAGCCTGACGCTGGTCTCGCCGGCGCTGCCGGACCTACGGCCCAAGCGCACCAACGTCCACCTGCCGATCGCGTCCATCCCCGGCGTCGGCGAGGCTGCCCTGCGGCGGTACGCCCGGGTCGATGCCTCGGCGCGGACCCGGGCCACGCTGCAGCTGTGTTTCGGCGACCCGACCCGGGTGAATCCTCGCCGGTTCGCCGAGGCCGTCGAGGAACTGGAACGCCGAGATGACCTGCCGTACGCCGGCGACGCGCTGCTGGGCTCGCTGCGCGGGCTGATCGCGACGTATCTCGACGCCGGGCGGGACCGGCCGTGGCGGCTGGCCGAACGCATCACGTGCCCGGTCCTGCTGGTGTACGGGCGGGCCGACAAGCTGGTCGATGTGCGGGCGGCACACCGCGCGAGCCGGCACTTCCGCGACGTCCGGATCACCGTGCTGTCCGACACCGGGCACGTCGCCCAGATCGAGCACCCCGACCGGGTCGCGCTGGCCTGGACGACTCTGCTCGATCGCCGCCGGCCGACGACGCCGTGACCGGCCCGCCGGTATGACCGACGCGCGAAACGGCCGGGCGGCCGACGCCCCGCAGGACGCCGGCCGCCGGGCCGCTGGACGCTAGACCGCCTGCAGGACCGCGGCGGTGTCGACGGCCTGAGCGGCCGCCGAGACCACCGCGGCGATGCGCAGTGCGTCGTGCACCTGTTCGCGCGAGAGGCCGCCCTCGCGGACGACGTGCTCGTGAGACTCCAGGCAGCTACCGCAGCCGTTGATGGCCGACACCGAGATCGCCCACAGCTCGAAGTCCACCTTCGGTACGCCGGGGGAGCCGATGATCTGCATGCGCAACCGCGCCGGCAGGTCGTCGTACCGGCCGTCGAGCAGGTGTCGCGACCGGTAGTAGACGTTGTTCATCGCCATGATCGAGGCCGCCGACAGGGCTGCGGTCACCGCCGCCTCCGAGAGGTGTCCGCGTGCCTCCTCCAGCAGTTCGACCAGCACTCGCGGCGAGCGAACCGCCGCAGCAGAGGCGAGCACCGCGCCCCAGTGCTGCTGCTCGGACAGCGTCGCCGGCGTACCGACGATCGAGCCGAGGTTGAGCCGGGTGTCCTTGGCCCAGTCGGGAATTCCCGCGCGCAGCGTCTCCAGCGACACGGTCAGACGCCCGCCTTCATGAGGCTGCCGGCGTCGATGGTCGACTGCCCCTTCTTCCAGTTGCACGCGCACAACTCGTCGGTCTGCAGGGCGTCGAGCACCCGCAGCACCTCGTCGACGTTGCGGCCGACCGAGCCGGCGGTGACCATGACGAACTGCACGATGCCGTCGGGGTCGACCAGGAACGTCGCGCGGTCGGCGACGCCGTCGGCGTTGAGCACGCCGAGTGCGCTGGTCAGCTCGCGCTTGACGTCGCTGAGCATCGGGAACGGCAGGGTCTTCAGGTCGTCGTGGCTGGTGCGCCAGGCGAAGTGCACGAACGCGGTGTCGACCGAGGCGCCGTACACGACCGCGTCACGGTCGGCGAACTCGCCGTTGAGCCGGCCGAACGCCGCGATCTCGGTGGGGCAGACGAACGTGAAGTCCTTGGGCCAGAAGAAGACGACCTTCCACTTGCCGGGGGCGTCGTCCGACGTCACTGTCGTGAAGTAGTCCTCGGGCTTCTTGGCGTCGACGGCCGACAGGTCGCCGGGGATGACGGCTTCGAGCGAGAACTCCGGAAATGCGTCGCCGATGGTGAGTAGGGGCACGGTCTCTCCTCAGAGTACGAGCGCGGCAGTGAACAGTCGGACGGTCGAGCAGCAGCATGCCGGTCGCCGACTCATATGTGTAATCATGAAGTCAGTCAGGATAGATAAGACAAGGCGATGATCAAGGGTGGCCGTCGAGCGAGCCACCCGGGCAGGAGGCGACGTTGTCCTGGGCTGACACGCTGGCTCACCAGGACCCGGTCCCGGGGGTGGCGACGCCGACGGTGCCGCAGTTGCGCGCCTTCGTTGCGGTGGCCGACCTGCGTCACTTCGGCGATGCCGCGGCCCTGCTCGGAGTCTCCCAACCGGCTCTGTCGCAGGCGTTGTCCGCCCTCGAGCACTCGCTGGGGATCCAGCTGGTCGAGCGTACGACGCGACGCGTGCTGGTCACCGCCGACGGCGTGCGGCTGCTGGACCCCGCCCGTGCGGTGCTCGACGCCGTCGACCGGTTCCGGATCGCCGCCGACGCCGACCGGGGCCTGTTCGCCGGGCCACTGCGCATCGGGGTGATCCCGACAGTGGCGCCGTACCTGCTGCCCGCGGCCCTGCGGTCCCTGGGCCGGCAACTGCCCGCGGTCACACCGCAGATCCACGAGGAGCAGACCGGGCGGATCCTCACCGCGCTGCGCTCCGGGACCCTCGACGTGGGCATCCTGGCGCTGCCGACGGGCGAACCGGGTCTCGCGGAGGTCCCGTTGTACGACGAGGACTTCCTGCTGGTGGTGCCCGCAGGTCACCGGTGGGCCGGTGTGACCGACCTGCCGCACTCGGCGCTGGGCGAGGCCCGGCTGCTGTTGCTCGACGAGGGTCACTGCCTGCGCGACCAGGCGCTGGAGGTGTGTGCCCAGGCCGGCGCGCACTCTCCGGAGGCCGGGTCGACGCGGGCGGCAAGCCTCGCGACCGTCGTGCAGCTGGTGGCCGCTGACCTCGGGACGACCCTGCTGCCGGAGTCCGCCGTGGCCGTGGAACTGCGGCGCGGTGCCCTCGCGACCGCCCGTTTCGCCGATCCCGCGCCCGGCCGGCGGATCGGGCTGGTGCATCGCGGTTCCAGCGCGCGTACGGCGGACTACGAACGGCTGGCCGCCGTCCTGCGCAGCGCCGTGCGGACCGCGCGGGTACCGGTACGGCCGGTTGTCGCCGAGCCGGCGACCGGGTGAGCCGTATCCGGGCCGCCGCCGTACCCTCGACGCCGGGAATGGCGTCCTGCGCGGCACCGTTGTCGTCGCACGAGGCACCCGCACGCACCGGCTCGGCAACGAGATCGGCCAGACCAGGAGGATCATCCGTGGCCCTGCCACCGCTCGTCGAGCCCGCCGCCGACCTGACCGTCGACGAGGTACGCCGATACAGCCGGCACCTGATCATTCCCGACGTCGGGATGGCCGGCCAGAAGCGGTTGAAGAACGCCCGGGTGTTGTGTGTGGGCGCCGGCGGTCTGGGCAGTCCGGCCCTGATGTACCTGGCCGCGGCGGGTGTCGGCACGCTCGGCATCGTCGAGTTCGACACCGTCGACGAGTCGAACCTGCAGCGGCAGATCATCCACGGGCAGAGCGACATCGGCCGCAGCAAGGCGGAGTCCGCGCGCGACTCGGTGAAGCAGATCAACCCCTACACCGAGGTCGTCATCCACGAAACCCGGCTGGACTCCGACAACGTGATGGACGTCTTCAGTCAGTACGACCTCATCGTCGACGGCACGGACAACTTCGCCACCCGCTACCTGGTCAACGACGCGTGCGTGCTGCTGGGCAAGCCGTACGTCTGGGGGTCGATCTACCGGTTCGACGGCCAGGCCGCGGTGTTCTGGGCCGAGCACGGGCCGTGCTACCGGTGCCTGTACCCGGAGCCCCCGCCGCCGGGCATGGTGCCGTCCTGCGCTGAGGGCGGTGTGCTGGGAGTGCTCTGCGGTTCGGTCGGGTCCATCCAGGTGACCGAGGCGATCAAGCTGCTGACCGGCATCGGCGAGCCCCTGGTCGGCCGCCTGATGATCTACGACGCCCTTGAGATGTCGTACCGCACCGTCAAGGTCCGCAAGGACCCCGAGTGCGCGGTCTGCGGCAAGAACCCCACGGTGACCGAACTCATCGACTACGAGGCGTTCTGCGGTGCGATCTCCGACGAGGCCGCGGAGGCCGCGAAGGACTCCACGATCTCGGTCCGCCAGCTCAAGGACATGCTCGATGCGCGGGAGCGCGGCGAGATCGACTTCGACCTGATCGACGTCCGCGAGCCGAACGAGTGGGACATCGTGTCGATCCCCGGCGCGCGGCTGGTTCCCAAGGGGGAGTTCCTCGCCGGCACCGCGCTGGAGCAACTGCCGCAGGGCAAGCGACTGGTGCTGCACTGCAAGGTCGGGTCTCGCTCGGCCGAGGTTCTCGCCCTGGTCAAGGCCGCCGGCTTCGCCGACGCGATCCACGTCGGTGGCGGGGTCGTGGCGTGGGTCAACCAGATCGAGCCGGCCAAGCCGATCTACTGATTCCGGGTGGCCGGCCTTCGTTGGGCGGGCCGCGGCTACAGGTAGTCGTGCTTCTGCAGCCAGTTGAAGGCGAACCAGCCGGGGACGGTGGGCACCCAGAAGGTGACGACGCGGTAGAGCAGCACCGCCGACAAGGCGATGCCGGCGTCTACCCCTGCGACGGTGAGCGCACCGGCCATCACACCTTCGACCGCTCCGACGCCACCCGGGGTCGGCGCGGCCTGACCGATCGTGGCACCGGCCAGGTACACCACGGCCACGGTCGCCACCGGCAGATCACCGCCGAACGCCTTCACGCTGGCAACGAGGACGGCGATGTACGCCAGGTTCAGCAACACGATCCCACCGAAACCCTCGACCAGCTTCAGGGGACGCTGCGCGATGGTGATCATGCGGGGACCGACTTCCCGCAGCAGCGGCGCGACCCGTTGTGCCAGTTGACGACGGACCGGCGGCAGCGGCGTCGCCGCGAGGGCCAGCGCTGCCAGTACCAGGATGCCGATGACCACCCAGCGGGGCGGGTCGAAGCTGAGGTCGGTCTGGGTCCCGGCCGCGATACCGAATCCGACCAGCAGGCACAGGTGGACACCGAACGCCGCGACCTGGGAGACCCCCACACTGGCGCCCGCCAGCGCCGGATGCAGGCCGGCCTTGGTGAGGAACCGCACGTTGATGGCGACCGCGCCGAGTGTGGGCGGCGCGACCAGGGTGGCGAAGTCACCGGCGACCTGGGCAAGCATGGTGCGCAGCAACGAGATCCGCTCGGGTACGAAGCCGGATAGCGACAGTGTCGCACCGACGTACGTGATCAGGCTCGCGATAGCGGCGACGACGGCCCACTCCCACTGGGCGGACCGGAAGACGGCGACGAGGTCGACCTGGGCCAGCTGCGATACCAGCACGAAAGCGGCGATGAGGCCCGCGAGAATCGTCAGGATGGTTCGCGGCCGGATCCGCTCCAGCTTGATCTGCTCGACCGCCGCGTCCGGCCGGATCTCTTGCAGGCCATCGCGAAGCGCGAGCAGCAGCCCCTTGTTGCGCCGTACCGCCCGGCGGGTCGATGGTGAGAGCGCCACCGGCTGCAGCGCCGGCAGCGCCCGGGCCAGTGTCGTGACGCCGAGGACCTGCTGCCCGGTGCGAAGCGCCCGGCCGGGGTCGGTGAGCAGGGCCAGCGTGCACAACAGTTCGGCGATGTCGATTCGTTCTGCCACGTCGCTGGCCGCGATCGATCCGCTGGCGGTGCCCAGCAGCCATACCCGGCCGTCGACGCCGCGCAGCAGGTGGTCGGCGGTGAGCGCGCGGTGGGCGACGCGTCGCCGGTGCAGGGTGGCCATGGCCCGCCACGCCCCGACGAGATCGTCGTCGGTGAGGGTGTCGCCGAGTTCGTCGAAACGCTTGCCCTGCACCCGTTCGTGGACCAGTACGGCCGAGTCCGGGCCGACCTCGCTGGCCAGCAGCAGCCGTGGGATGGGCGCGTCGGCGACTTCGGTGGCATACGACATCAGGGCGTGGTGGTCCAGGGCGCGGCGCATGTTGAACACGCCCGTGCCGGGGTCGTCTGCCAGCCGGATCGCCCGCCACGCCGACCGCACCAGCCCGGCGCCTTCGAGGTCGCGGTCGAGGACGACGACGGTCAGCGCCTCACCGGACCGCGTGGTGGCGATGTAGCGCCGCCCGACCTCGGTGGTCTCCTGGGCCCGTAGGACCGAGACGCCGAAACCGCCGCGCTCCATCGCTTCCGCGACCTCGATGCCGCGCGGCCGGGTGGTCGGCGTGCCCAGGCTGTAGCGGACAATCAGCCCGACCGCCCAGCCGAGCAGGATCGACAGCGCGATACCGGCGGTGGTGATGTCGGCGCGGAACAGCGCGACGACGCCGAGCGAGCCGACGACGAGCACCGTCAGCACGTTCCAGCGCGACCGGCTGATCAGCCGCGCGACGGTGACGAAAGCGACGATCGCGGCCAGCGGTGCACTCAGTGGGGTCGAGTCCGGCGCGACACTGCCGGCCAGGGCCAGGATCAGCTGGCGGTTGTCGTACAGGTGCAGCAAGGCGTTGGCCGCCAGCACGATCCCGGCGGCGAGCACGAGCGCGACCAGCGCGTCGAGCAACTGTCGGCCGCGGCGGCGTACCAGCAGGTCGATGGCGGCGGCGATGGGGAGCCCGACGACGCCGAGGATTGCCGCGAGGTTGAGCAGCAGCTGGATGATGTTCGGCAGGTTCCGTGAGGCGCTGGTCAGATCGGCGTCGATACCGGTGGTCGTGCTGGTGGCGAAGTACGCCAGCAGGACCACGCCGGCGAACGCCGCCAGGGCGAACCCGAACCGGACCAGGTCGAGCGGCCGGCGCAACCGGCGGGGGATGACGCCGTCCTCGATCACCAGGGTGCCCGGACCCAGGTCGGCGTCCGGTCTGGCCGATGCCGGAAGCGATGCGGACGCCGGAGGTGGTGCCGGAGCCATCGCCGCATCCGAAGTGTTACGGGGCGTTGCTTCCGGCGGATTGAGCTGTCGTTCGCCGGCTGGTGCGTTGCCTGGTGGTTGGCCGGCTTGCGGCCTCTCGCCTTCGGGCCGGTTGGTCGGTACGTCGCCGGCTTGCTGCCGGTCATGTGGCGGCTGGTCGCTTCGAGGCTGCTCATGTGGCGGCCGGCTCGTTGCGGAGGTGGGCAACGGGTCGGAGCCCGGGCCGAGCGGTGGCCACGCGACAGCGGCGACGTCGTTCGCCGGATGCGCGTCCTGCTCGGTCATCGCCCGATGGTCGCAGAGGTACCGCTCGCGCGCCGGAGGCGACACGGCAGCGCCGGCCGCCCGGCCGTTGTCGGTGCGAGGTGCTGTCATCAGCGGCGCCGGCGACAGGCGCCGGTCCTACGGGTGGAGGCCCGACGATGACCCTGCTGCTCGACCGGTCGGCCCCGGCGCCGCCGGCGGCGATCCGGCTCGATGCCGCCCAGCGACGCGTCGTCGCCCATCGGCACGGGCCGTTGCTGGTGCTCGCCGGCCCCGGGACCGGGAAGACCACCACGTTGGTCGAGGCCATCGCCGCTCGACTGGCCCGTAGCCCATCCGACGGCACCCCAGCCGATGGCCACCCATCCAACGGCGGGCCCGACCGAAACAAGGCTGACGACCGCCCGTCCGGCGGGAACCCATCCGACGGAAGCGGGTCTGATCCTGACTGGCTCGCTTCGGGCCGGACCGACGCGGCGCGACTCGAGCCAGACCAGGTGCTCGCGCTGACCTTCGGCCGTCGAGCGGCCGCCGAGCTTCGCGATCGCGTCATCGCCCGGGTCGGCGGTGGGCTCGTGCCGACCGTGACCACGTTCCACTCGTTCTGTTACGCCCTCGTGCAGCAGTGGTCGGACCCGGCATCGCTGAGTGGCCCGCCGCGATTGCTGTCCGGACCGGAACAGGAATGGCGAGTCCGCGATCTGCTGGCGGGTTCGGCCGGTGCCCAGTGGCCGGCGAGCCTGCGCGCCGGGCTGGGCACCCAGGGTTTCGCCGAGCAGGTTCGTGACCTGCTGTCCCGGCTGCGATCTGCCGGGCTCGACCCCGCCGACCTGGCTGCGGCCGCTGCAGCCAGCGGTGTCGCGGAGTGGGAGCAGCTGGCCTGCTTCGCCGAGGAGTACCTCGACGTGCTGGACGCCGAAGGCGTCGTCGACTACGCCGAACTCGTCCACCGCGCGGTCCTGCTGGCCGAACGTCCCGACGTGCAGGAGGCGTTGCACCGGCAGTTCCGGGCGGTGTACGTCGATGAGTTCCAGGACACCGATCCCGCCCAGGTGCGGCTGCTGCGCGCCCTGGTCGGCCCGACCGCGAGCCTGGTGGTCGTCGGTGACCCGGACCAGGCGATCTATTCCTTCCGCGGGGCCGCTGTCCGCGGCCTGTTGCAGTTTCCCGCCGAGTTCGCCGGCCCGGGCGGCGTGCCGGCCGGAGTCGAGGTGCTGGATCGCACCCGGCGGTTCGGTCCGGTGATCGCCGCGGCCGCGCGCGCTGTCCTCGGCGATCAGGTCCCGGCCGGCCTGCCTGCGGCTCACCTGCGTCGCCACCGGGCGGCGCGCTGCGAACCCGGCGTCGTACCGGGCCGCGTCGATGTGCTGACGTTCGACGACCCCGCAGCGCAGGCAGCCCACATCGCCGACCTCGTCCGGCGGGCGCACCTCGACGACGCAGATCCGGTGCGGTGGGCCGACATCGCCGTGCTGGTGCGCTCCGGGACGCGACAGTTGCCAAGCCTGCGGCGTGCCCTCGTCGCCGCCGGAGTGCCGGTTGAGGTCGCCGGCGACGAGCTGCCCTTGGCGGCCGACCCGGCGGTTGGCGTCCTGCTGCGGGCGTTGGATGTCGCTGCCGCACTAGCTGTTGCGGGCGAGCGCGACGTCGACCAGGTCCTTCCGGTGGACGTCGCGCGCGACCTGCTGGTGTCGCCGCTGGGCGGTGCGGATCCGTCTGACCTGCGACGGCTCGGGCGGGCCCTGCGCCGCCACCACGACGATCGGCTGCCTCGCAGCGATGACGACCCTCTGGTGCCGGCGCCGTCGGCGGCGGTGTTGCTGCGCGACGCTGTCCTGCATTCCGACCGGCTCGCCGCGGTCGACCTGCCGTACGGCGCTGCGCGCGCGGGAGCCGCCGTACGCCGGGTCGGCCGGCTGCTGGCCGCGGCCGCTGCGCGGGTGGCCGAGCACGCCTCACCCGAGGAGGTGCTGTGGACGTTGTGGTCGGGGACGGGTTGGCCCCGCCGGCTCGAACGCGCCGCGCTGGCCGGCGGACCCGCAGGTCGCCGGGCCGACCGTGATCTGGATGCGGTGTGCGCGCTCATGGACGCCGCGGCGCGCGCGCAGCTGCGCTGCGGCGTCAGCGGCGTGCAGGCCTTCGCCGCTGAGCTGGCCCAGCAGGCGATTCCCGCCGACGCGTTGGCCGAACGACCGGTGCGTGGGGACGCGGTGCGGCTGCTCACCGCCCACCGGGCGAAAGGCTTGCAGTGGCGTTGGGTCATCGTCGCCGGAGTCCAGGAGGGCACCTGGCCGGACCTGCGCCGCCGCTCGACGCTGGTGCGCGGCGAGGAGTTGCTGCCGGTGATGGCGGGCGCCGGCGACGGGGCACCGGACACGCCCGGCGGCCCGGCGGGTCGCTCGCCGGTCGGCCCCACGCGGTCGGAACTGCTCGCCGAGGAACGCCGACTGCTGTACGTCGCCTGCACGCGGGCCCGGGAACGGTTGGTGGTCACCGCGGTACGCGGCGGTGGCGGCACGCCCGACGTCCCCTCGCGGTTCCTCGACGACCTCGGCGTCCCGGTGCGCCACGTGTCCGGCCGACCGACCCGGCCGTTGTCGACCGCGGGACTGGTCGCTGCGTTGCGGGCCAGGGCGGAGGATCCGGCGACGTCAGCCGGCCTCCGTGCGGCAGCCGTGCGGAGGCTGGCGGTGCTCGCCGGGCTTCGCGATCGCAGCGGCAAACCGCTGGTGCCGGCAGCGAACCCGGATCGCTGGTGGGGCGTCGCCAGGCGCACCGAAGGCGCGGCGCCGGTGCGTCCGGCGGACGCGCCGGTAACGCTGTCCGCGTCCGCGTTGACGGCGTTGGAACGCTGCCCCCTGCAGTGGTTCCTCAGCCGTGAGGTCGGTGCCGACGGCGTCGGAGGGCCGGCCGCAGGCGTCGGTGCCCTCGTCCATGTGCTCGCGGACGCCGTGGCCCGCGGCGAACTGCCGGATGATCTCGACGGTCTGCGGGGCATCCTCGATTCGGTCTGGCCAGCAGTCGGTTTCGGGGTGCCGTACGAATCGCAGCGGCAGCGGGAACTGGCCGACGCGGTGCTGGAACGCCTCCTGGCCTACCACCGGCGTGGCGGCCAGGTCCTGGTCGGATCGGAGGTGCCGTTCGACGTCGTCCTCGGTGTGCCGGCGCCCGACGGGTCGACCGTTCCCGTCCGGCTGCGGGGCACCTTCGACCGGGTGGAGATCGACGCCGCCGGCGCGGTCCACGTGGTCGACCTGAAGACGTCGGCGACCAAGCCGACGGCGCGTGACCTCACCGAGCATCGCCAACTCGGTGCCTATCAAGCGGCGGTCGCCGCCGGCGCCGTACCGGATGCGGGCACGGTCTCCGGGGGAGCGGAGCTGGTCATGCTCGGCGTCGGTGTCCGAGGCGACGACAGCGCGCCGGTCGTGCTCGGGCAGGTCCCACCGGGCACGGCCGCTGCCGAGGAGCCCGGACCAACGTGGGTCGACCTGGCTCTGGGACGGGCAGCTGCGGCAGTGCGAGACGAGCAGTACCCGGCGCGACCAGGCCCGGCATGTCAGACCTGTCGGGTGAAATCGGCGTGTCCAGCTGATTCGAGGGGAGCGCGGCCATGGTGATCACTCCGGGTCGATTGCGCGACCTCATCGGCGTACCGCTGTCCGACGACCAGCTTGAGGCTGCCACCGCACCACTCGCGCCCGGCGTGATCGTGGCTGGCGCCGGGACCGGCAAGACGACGGTGATGGCCGCCCGGGTGATGTGGCTCGTGTTGACCGGTCAGGTGGCGCCGGAGGCTGTGCTCGGTCTCACCTTCACGACCAAGGCCGCTGCCGAACTGCATGGCCGGGTCCGGGACCTGTTGCGGCGCAATGCGCAACGGGCTGAGCTGCCCCGCGCCGAGGTCGAGCCGACCGTCACGACGTACCACGCGTTCGCCGACCGGCTCGTCGCCGAACACGGGCTTCGGCTGGGCCTGGAGCCGTCGGCGCGGCTGCTCACCGACGGTGCCCGCCACCAAGTCGCGTACCGCGTGCTGTGCCGGACGGGCCGGCCACTGCGCTCCTGGCACACCCGTCCCGTGCATCTGGTCGGTCAGTTGCTTGCTCTTGACGACGCCCTCACCGAGCACGCCGTCGCCCCGGAGGACCTCATCGCCGAGGACGAGGCGCTGGTTGCCCTCGTCGCCGACGACGGTCGGCCGCAACGGATCGCCGTCGACATGGCCGCCACCGCGCGACGGCGGATCGAACTCGCCGAACTGGTCGTCGAGTTCCGCGAAGCCAAGGCGGCCGCCGGAGTGCTGGACTTCGCCGACCAGCTGCGGCTGGCGACGATGCTCGCGCGGCGCTGCCCGGAGGTTGTCGCGGACTGTCGATCCCGGGCCGCTGTCGTGCTGCTCGACGAGTATCAGGACACCTCGGTGACGCAGCGCCTGTTGCTGCAACACCTGTTCGGCGGTGGGCATCCGGTGACTGCCGTGGGCGACCCGTGTCAGGCGATCTATGCCTGGCGCGGCGCCAGTGTGCACAACATCGACACCTTCGCCGAGCACTTCCCGGGTTCGTCGGCGGTGGGCCAGCCACGGCCCACCCGTCGGTTCTCGTTGCGGGACAACCGGCGATCCGCGTCCGCCGTGATCGACGTCGCTAACCGCGTCGCTGCCCCGTTGCGGTCGTATCACGCTGGTGTCCGCGCGCTGCTCGGCGGTGCAGGCAAGGGCGGGGGCGAGCTGCGATACGGGCTGTTCGACACCCATGCCGCGGAACTGGACTGGATCGCCGGCCAGGTCGTGGACCTGCAGCAGAGTGGGCGGGGCTGGTCGGACATCGCGATCCTCTGCCGGGCCGCCAGCGAGTTTCCCGCCCTCGCCGCAGCATTGGCCGCGCGCGACGTACCGGTCGAGGTGGTCGGCTGGGCCGGTCTGTTGCAACTGCCGGACGTCGCTGACGTCGTCAGCGTGCTGCAGATCCTGCACGACCCGACCGCCAACGCCGCGCTCGTCCGGTTGCTCACCGGTCCCCGCTGGGCGATCGGTCCGCGTGACTTGGCCGCGCTCGGTCGCCGTGCCCGCGCTCTTGCCGGTCCGACCGTCGGCGGGCGCCGCCCGGGTCGGGATCGTGTGAGCGGCGACCATCTCGCCGAGGACGCAGCAGGCTCGGATCCGGTGGCAGCGCAGGGATCTGACCCGGGGCGCGACGGCTTGTCGGCGGCGCTGCGCCGGGTCGTCGAGGGATCTGACGCCGCCGATGCGGTGGCGCTCGCCGACGCGCTGGACGACCTCGGCGACGAGCCGGTGTCGTCGGCGGCGCGGCAGCGGTTCTCCGCGTTGGCCGCCGAACTGCGTGAACTGCGCCGGTACGTCGGTGAACCGTTGGGAGATCTCGTCCACCGGGTCGTCGCGGTCACCGGGCTCGACGTGGAACTCGCCGCGGCTATCGGGGACAGCGCCGGTCAGCGCCAGGCGGCCGTGGCGGCGCTGGTCGAGCTGGCCGCCGAGTACCGCGATGTGGACGGCCGCGCCGGTCTGGGTGGATTCCTGGCGTGGATCGCCGACCTGGATCGGTTCGATGTCGCCGTCGGGGTCCCGCAGCCGCCTCGCATCGACGCGGTCCAGGTGCTTACCGTCCATCGGGCGAAGGGACTGGAGTTTCCCGTCGTCGTCCTGCCGTCCCTGTGCCGCAAGGTGTTCCCGTCCGACCGCAGCCAGGACCGCTGGCCGACCTCGCCGGTGGCCCTGCCGTACGCCGTACGCCACGAGCCAGCGCCGCAGGCTCTGGCGGCCTTCCCGGGTCCGGACGGCCCACGCCGCGTCGACCATCAGCAGTTCGCGACCGACAGCGCGCAACTGGAACTGCTCGACGAGACCCGGCTGGCGTACGTCGCGGTCACCCGAGCGGAGGAGGTGCTGGTCGCCAGCGGTCACTGGTGGGGTCCCACCCAGTCGACGCCCCGGGGACCCAGCCCCTTCCTGGAGCAGATCCGGGCCGTCGCTGACGTCCTCGGACAGCCGCCCGGTCCGTGGGCACCGGCGCCGGGTCCCGACGGTCGCAACCCCGCGGTCGACGCGGACCGTGTCGTGGCCTGGCCCGTGCCACTCGACGTCGCCCGTGCGGCGCCTCGGCGCGCTCTCGCCGAGGCGGTGGCCGCGCAGCTCGATACAGCTCACGGCGACACCGACTGGCTGCCGGACCCCGCCGAGCAGTTGGGTTTGAACGCCGCGGACCGGGGCGTTCTGGCCGAGTGGGACGCCGACGTACGGACCCTCCTGACCGAACTCCGGCGAGATGAGGGCGGTGACCGCGTCGTCCACTTGCCCGCGGCCCTCACGGCCACGCAGCTGCAGCAGCTGGCCCGCGACCCGACCGGTCTTGCCCGGGCCCTGGTCCGGCCGATGCCGCGACCGCCGGCCGCGCGCGCCGTGCAGGGGACCCGGCTCCATGCGTGGATCGAGACCCAGTACGGCCAACGACCGCTGCTCGATCCTGCGGAACTGCCCGGTGCTGCAGACGACGGCATCGACAGCGACATCGATCTTCGTGACCTGCAGGAAGCCTTCCTGGACACCGACTATGCGGCGCGGACCCCGGTCGCCATCGAGGAGCCCTTCGCCGTCCTGCTCGGCGGACGGGTGGTTCGCGGCCGCATCGACGCGGTGTTCCATACCCCGGGCGGCGGTTGGGAGGTCGTCGACTGGAAAACCGGACGAGCCGCCTCAGCCGATCCGCTCCAGCTGGCGATCTACCGGTTGGCCTGGGCCGAGCGCGTCGGCGTCGAACCCGACCAAGTGGAGGCGACGTTCCTGCACCTGCGGACCCGCACCACGTCGACGCCGGCCGGACTGCCGGGTCGAGCGGAGTTGACGGCACTGCTCACCGGCACCGGGTCCGCCGACCAGAGCGGCTCCGTCGACGGCGCGGCGGGGACGGCGGCGTGAGTCGGTGGACCGCGTGTTCCCTTACAGCGCGGCGGATACGGCGGTCGCCTTAACGTCGTTGAGGACGTCGACGAGTGCATCGATGTCGGCGCCGCTGAACAGCGCTTCCCGGTCAGGCCGGTGCGTGGTCGGTGAAAGGAGCTTCATAGATGCGGGCGACATCCGTCGCCAGGAGCCGATCCAGTCGATGCAATGGCTGAGCTTGTGACTCCGATATCTGGCCGCCGCTACAATGTAGTCATGGGTAGTGGGTTGCCGAGGTCGATCCGTTTCGAGGAGGCGGTCGGCACGCGGCTCTCGGCGTACGTCGCGCGGCACCCCGGATCATCCGGATCGTCGGTGGCGAATCGCTTCGTCGATGAGGGCCTTCGCATGGACGAGCATCCGGGCGTCCTGTTCCGCGACGGCCGCAGCGGCCGCCGGGCAGTTCTTCTGGGCGGTCCCGATGTGCGCGAGGTGATCCGCGCGGTCAAGTCCTCCCGTGCGGCTGAACCGCAGTTGGATGCCGCCGGCATCGTCGCCCTCGTAGCGTCGAACACCGGTGTGCCGGCGCGACTGGTCGACACCGCGGTGCGCTACTGGTCGTCGTACCCGCACGAGATCGACGCCTGGATCGCCGATGTCGACCAGCTTGAGGCAGACGCACTCGCCGCGTGGGAGCGTCAGCAGCATCTCCTGGCCCAGTGACCGGGACACGGCGAGCCCGGCTGCTGCTTGACGAGATGCTCAGCGGCACCATCGCCGCCCGGCTCCGCGATCACAACCTCGACGTGACGGCCGTCGTCGAAGAGCCTGCCCTCCTCTCGACCCCGGACGAGGATCTGCTCGCCTTCGCAACTGACCAGCGCCGCGTCCTCGTCACCATCAACATCGCTGACTTCGCCCCCATCGCCAACGATTGGCGACGTGTCGGACGCACCCACCACGGCCTCGTCTACGTTGCCAATCGGACTTTCCCCCAAGATCGATCCTTCGTCGGGGCCATCACCAACGCACTCGTTTCCCTCTGTGCATCCGGTGCAGCTCCACGACCCGGTACTGAGGTGTTCCTGGCCCGCCTAGATGGCCGAACCGGGCGCGGCGCAGTCAAGGATTGAACGGCGGGAGCGACTTTTGCGTGAACGACCCGATCGCCCGTACCTTCATTCAGCACTGAACTCGTACGAGATCAAGGGCGGCAGTGGTCGGTCACCTGCCGCGCCTTCCAGCGCGGGCTGCGAAGTCGTCTAGGGCAGTGAGGATCTCGGTCGCCTGCCACATTCGGTTGCGCTTGAAGCCGGTGAACTCGGTGAGTATGCCGCCTTCGACGAGTGGCCTGATCGCACGTTGGACGTTCTGCGGCGCGAGATCGAGCTCGGCGGCGACGGCGGATGCATCGACCACTGGCTGATGTACGAGGAGGTCGGCAAGGCGCCAGGCAGCCGCACCCCGGCGTGCCTTGATCTTGGTACTCCAGCTCGCGCGGGTGGATCGCAGTTCGTTCACCAGCTGTCGGCCATTGATGATGGCGGCGAGTGAGGCGTCGGCCAGCTTGGCGACGATGGCGGTGGGGTTGCCGTCCCGGTAGGCAGTGAGGGCCTGGAAGTAGCCGCTGGTGTCCGTGAGCAGACCGGCTGAGACCGGCACGGTGACGTTGCGGGTCAGCCCGTGGCCGCGAAGCATCGCATGGATCAGCGCCCGTCCCGTTCGGCCGTTGCCGTCCGGGAACGGGTGGATGGTCTCGAACTGGGCGTGCGCGATCGCGACCTGCACGAGCAGCGGCAGGTCGACGCGTTGAGTGAAACGGACCAGATCATCGATCAGGGCGGCCACGTGCTCATGGTGCGGCGGAACGAATGAGGCCGTGTGTGGGCCGATGGAGGTGCCGCCGATCCAGACCTGCTCAGTACGCCACTGCCCTGTCATGCCGGGCTGTACGTCGCCGAGCAGCGCCGCGTGCATGGCGATGATCGCCGCGCCGTCCAACCTGTCGGCAAGATCAAGCGCCGCCCGCATGGCGGCCACGTTGCCCACGATCTCGGTGGCATTCCGCTTGTCTCTGCTACCCAGTTCGGCCAGCGCGATCGACTTCGCTCCGGAGGTCAGGTTCTCGATCATGGATGACGATGCGGACTCCGAACGCAGCAGTACGGCCGAGAACGGTGCAACCTCCGCGCCCACCTCGGCGTCGAATCGCGCGATCTCGGTGCTTGCCTCGTCGGCAGCGGCGAGCAGCTCACCCGGCAAGGTCGGTGTCAGGTCGGCGATGCGGGGCACGACAGCGGCGCGATACGGCCCCGTATGACGTCGGCGGACGGCCGCCGAGATCAGGTCGGGCGCGATTCGGGGCGTCCACGGCCGATCTTCCCAATCGATAGACGGCCACGCTGCTTCTGATGCCACCTCGCGATCGTACTATCAGATAGCAGATAACTGATACTAAGCAAGCCGGCTATGCCCACTTACGTTGGGCATCCCGTCATGCCCACCGACCTCCCAACCGCACCACGTCGTCGCTGCCGGTCACCCCAGGCCCTCGCGGGTGACCCTGCCAGTACTAGTCAACGCGGGGTACTGGCTTGCCGGCCCTCTCCGTCGCACGGTGAACGCACCAACCAAAGGTGGCGGTCTGTCGCGGGATCCGTTGCGCGAGGCGGCCCGTCGCGTGAGCACTGCGCCGGCCGCGACGAGCGAACCCACAGCGGACGTAGGAGAGACGGAGTCCTGATGCACCTTCACCTCGATGACAAGGTCGTGATCGTCACCGGTGGTACCAGCGGTATCGGCCTGGCGGCCGTTCGCGAACTGACCGCCGAAGGTGCCCATGTCGTCGCCGTGGCTCGCCGCCCTCCCGAGGAGGGCGTACTGCCTGACGGTGCCGCCTTCGTTGCGTCCGACCTCACCGACCCGGCAGCCGCCGGCACCACGGTTGCATGGGCAACCGAACGCTACGGTCGCGTCGACGGCCTGGTGAACAACGCCGCGCTCTTCGATACCAGGGACTCCTTCGCCGACCTCGACGACGAGCTGTGGCGGATGACGTTCGAGGTCAATCTGTTGGCCGTCGCCCGACTGACCCGTGCCGTCCTGCCTGCCATGCGGGCGGGCGGCGGCAGCATCGTGCATGTCGGCAGCGAGGCGGGGCGGGCGCCCGACCCGACCATGGCCGCCTACGCGGCCTCGAAAGCCGCGCTCCTGTCCTTGTCGAAGGCCGTTGCGGTCGAGTTCTCGCCGGCGGGTATCCGCTCCAACGTCGTCTCGCCGGGACCGACCCGCACCGCGTTGTTCGATGCACCAGGGGGTTTCGCCGATCAACTGGCGGCGCGGTACGGCGGCGAACCCGGCGCCGCGGTGGACAAGTTCATCCGCGAAGAACGCCGCCTGCCGACCGGCCGTATCGGTGAGCCCGAGGACGTCGCGGGGCTGATCGCCTATCTGCTGTCGCCGCGCGCCTCGCAGGTCACCGGCGCCGAGTGGTCGGTCGACGGCGGTGCCCTGCGCCAGATCTGAATCAGGTCCGGTCGTACGGCCAGCCGGCGGCTCAACTCGTCGTGAGCAAACGCAGCGCAGCGTACGAGGCACTTCCCGGCTCGGCGGTGTGGGCGAGAATGCGCTGGCCGCTGCCCTCGGGTAGCTGAAGTACCTCGTAGTCCAGTCGCAGTTCGCCTACCGTGGGATGCCGCAGCCGTTTGGTCCCGCTGGTGCACAACCGCACGTCATGTCCGGCCCACAGCGTGGCGAACTCCGGGCTGCGCACCTGCAGTTCGCTGACCAATTCGGCCGAGCGCCGGTCGTCGGCGAACTGTGCTGAGATGTACCGCAGCGATGCAACCGCCAGGGCGGCCTCGTCGTTCCAGTCGAGGTACAGATCCCGCGTGCGCTTGTCCAGAAACAGCATCCGCAGCTGATTCGGCCGCTCTGCTCCGGCATTGGGCGCCTCGTAGTCCAGGTGGCCGGCCAGCAGTACCTGTCCGGCACGGTTCCACGCGAGGATGTCGTGGAAGCGGCCCAGCAACACTGCGGGCACGTGTCCCATAGCCTGCAGCAGTTGTGCCGCGCCCGGTTTCGCCTCCTCCTGCGCGACGTTGCGGCGCCGCTGCTTTCGGGCGGGGTGGGCAAGGACGCCCAGATGCGTCCGCTCGTCGGCGTCGAGCTGCAGAGCGAGCGCGAGCGCATCGATGACAGCGTCGGACGCGTTCTGCGACTGACCCTGTTCAAGGCGCGTCAGGTACGTCACCGACACGCCGGCGAGCTGGGCCAGCTCCTCCCGGCGGAGGCCAGGAACCCGGCGCCGTCCGTGACTGCGGACGCCGGCATCCTGGGGAGTGAGCCGGTCGCGGCGGGATCGGAGGAATTCGCCCAGCTCGGTCACCGGACGTTGTGCATCGGGTGTTCGCAACTGCGCCCCCCTCCAGACGGTTCGTACCCGCAGGCGCTCGCGGCCGCTGCCGGCACCGGTCGACCTACTGTGCCACCGGCCAGGTCAGCTCCGGTGCAGTTCCGGCTCGGCCACGGCCCGGCGCCGGACGCCGACCAGCCCGCGCATCCATTCCCGCGCCGGTTCTTCGACGTACCGCCACATCAGCCAGGCGATCAGCAGGGCGCCGGCGACGAGTGCCACCACGCCGACCGCGTACAACGCCCCGCCGGTGATGTGGACCGCGTTCATCCCGGCCCGCCACAGGCCGTACCAGACCAGGTGCGTCATGTAGAGCGAGTACGAGATGAAGCCGCCGAGCACGAGCGTTCGGGTGGACAGCCACCGCGAGACTCCGCGCCGCGACAGCGCGAGCGCGCCGATCCACAGTACGAGCAGCGGGACGACGAGCAGGTGCAGGTACGGCGGCAGCGGCTCGGCGTCCGGCGAGGTCGAGGTGATCGGCGCCTGCAGCGACGGGATCCGCGACAGCACCACGGCGCCGACGATCACCGCGACCGGCAGCGCTGCCGACAAGGTCGTGGCGAGCCGTTCCACCCGCGGGCGGGCGCGCCCGTCGACTGTCAGCCTGGCCACCACGAGGTAGGTGACGGCGCCGGCGGCGAACTCCGACAGGACGCGGATCGTCGAGCCCCAATGGTCGGTGTAGTACGGGTCGCTGCGGGTGAACGCGTAGCCGACCAGCGGGGCCATCGCCACCAGCCAGGCCAGCACGAGCACGCCGCGCGAGGCGCGCCGGTGCAGCTGCCACAGCACCAGCGCCAGCAGCGGAAAGAGGAGGTACGCCAACCATTCCATCGACAACGACCACGCGACGAAGTTCCAGCCACGCTGCGGTTCCGGCCCCCATTCCTGCAGCAGCAGCAGGTTCTTCAGGTAGTCCAACGGGTTCATCCAGTCGCGTTCCCGCGATTCGGACGAACTGACCACGGACTGGGCGATCACTGCCAGTCCGGCGACGTTGAGCATGACGAAATGCACCGGGTAGATGCGGGCCAGCCGCAGCCACCAGAAGCGGACGCTGGGCCCACCGGCCAGCCGCGGACCCAGTCGGGTCAGGTAGGTGTGGGTCAGGATGAACCCGGACAGTGCGAAGAACAGGTCGACGCCGAGGCGCCCGACGCGCAGCACGTCGGCCAGGACGGGGACCAGCAGGTTCAGCCGGTCCAGCGGCGCCTGCAGGTGATAGGCGAGGACCCAGGCCGCCGCGACGAACCGGACACCGGTGAGCTGGCGGATGAACTGCTCCATGGTGGGCTCATGCTCGCACGGGCCCGGCCGTAGGGTCGGCAGCGTGACCGCCGCGCCGGACGCCGACCGCGCCCTGCTCACCGATCTCACCCTGGCCCGTGGCACGGTCGATCGAGCGGCGGAGCGCCGTACCGACGACTCCTGGTTGACCGCCAGCTGGGCCGACCCGGCCACCCGGGTCCTGCTGGCCGACGGCGGTCGCGCCCCGGTGGTTACCGACTCCGGGCGTGTCGCCTTGGCGCTGGTGCCGACTCGGGGGATTCCGGCGTCGTACGAGCGCCACCTGCTCGGCGTGGACGCTGCGGGGACGGCGTACTGGTCGGCCCGCCCGACAGCGTCTGCCGTGCAAGCCCAGTCCGCTGCCGCCGCGTTGCCCGGCCCCGGGGCCGTCACGGGGACCGCGGGCGACATCGCGTCCGACGCCGCAGGGCTGGTGCCGGCAGACGCTCGGTGGGAGTCGCTGCGCAAGGTCGGATCGGCCCTGGACGACCGGGACGCGGGCCTGTTCGTCACCGCCGTGGCGTTGGACAACTGGCACGACGTGCACGTGCGGTGCCCCCGCTGCGGCGCTCCCACCGAGCCGGTGCACGCCGGCTGGGTACGCCGCTGCTCCGCGGACGGTTCCGATCACTTCCCGCGCACCGACCCCGCGGTGATCATGCTGACGATCGACGCCACCGACCGGGCCCTGCTGGGCCGGCGCGCGACCTTCCCCGGCGGGTTGTTCTCCACCCTCGCCGGGTTCGTGGAGCCGGGGGAGTCCGCGGAGGCGGCGGTCCGTCGCGAAGTGGCCGAGGAGGCCGGCGTCGCGGTCGGCGAGGTGGTCTACCTCGGCAGCCAGCCCTGGCCGTTCCCGTGCTCCCTGATGCTGGGCTACCACTGTGTCGTGGCTGACGGCGCGGATCCGGCATCGGCCCACGCGCGCGACGGGGAACTCGCCGAGGTCCGCTGGTTCAGTCGCGAGGAACTGGCAACCGCATGTGCCAGTGGCGATGTCGGCCTACCCCCGGCGCTGTCGATCGCCCGGCGCCTCATCGAACGCTGGTACGGCGGTCCGCTGCCGGTGATCCGCGGCTGGCGCTGAGCGCGGCCGGGCAACGCAACCGCCAGGCCGGCCCCTGCCGCCGCGGTCCGGCAGCGGCGCCGTCAAGCTCGCGCCGAGTCAGGCCAGCGCCGCGATCTTCGCCTGAACCTGGTCGAGGGACGGGTTGGTCAGCGCCGAGGAGTCGGGGAAGACGACCGTGGGCACGGTCTGGTTGCCGCCGTTGACCTTCTCGACGAAGCGGGCCGCGGCGGGGTCCTTCTCGATGTTGATCTCGCGATAGCCGATGCCGACCCGCGTCAACTGCGCCTTCAGCCGGTGGCAGTAGCCGCACCACGGCGTCGAGTACATGATCACCTGCATCGGACGGTGCCCTCCTCGGTTCGTCACATCGTCAACCATCCCGGCTGGGCTTTCCTTCCCCCACCGGGCGGTCCCGACACCCGCGGAGTGACCCGGGCGGGGCGTGTCCACCGGTCGCAACGGCGCGCGGCCGGCCGTCCGTGCCTCGTGCGAGCATCGGCGCGTGCCTGCCGAGCCCTCGCTGTCCGCCGGGCCCGGCGTGGCCGGCGGTCCGGATTCCGCCGAGGTCGTACTCGCCGGGCTCGACCCGGAGCAGCGCGCGGTGGCGACCGCGCTGCACGGTCCGGTGGTGGTGCTCGCCGGTGCCGGGACGGGCAAGACCCGGGCGATCACGCACCGGATCGCGTACGCCGTCCGCACCGGCGCCCACGACCCCCGCCGCAGCCTCGCGGTGACGTTCACCGCCCGGGCCGCCGGCGAGATGCGGGAACGGTTGCGCGCGCTCGGGGCGTCCGGCGTACAGGCCCGGACGTTCCACGCGGCCGCGCTTCGCCAGTTGCGGTACTTCTGGCCCCGCGCGGTGGGCGGCCCGTTCCCGGAGCTGATGGCGAGCAAAGCCCGGCTGGTAGCCGAGGCGGCCTCCCGGACCCGGGTCGCGACCGATCCGGCGACCGTGCGGGACCTGGCCGCCGAGATCGAATGGGCGAAGGTGAGCCAGTGCCTGCCGGAGGCCTACCCGGCCGCCGCCGGCCGCGCCGGGCGCGACGGTCCGGCGGGGGTGAGCCCGGAGCTGGTCGGGAGGGTCTACGCGACGTACGACGAACTCCGGTCGGCACGCGGCCGGCTGGACTTCGAGGACGTCCTGCTGCTGACCGTGGGAATCCTGCAGTCCCGGCCGGACATCGCCGACGAGGTCCGCGCGCAGTACCGGTGGTTCACCGTCGACGAGTACCAGGACGTCAACCCGTTGCAGCAGCGGCTGTTGGAGTTGTGGTGCGGCGAACACCCGGACGTGTGCGTGGTCGGCGACGCCGCGCAGACGATCTACACGTTCACCGGCGCGACCCCGGCGTACCTGCTGGACTTCCGGAGCCGGCACCCGGATGCGACGGAGGTCCGGCTGGTCCGGTCGTACCGTTGCTCGCCCCAGGTGGTCACGCTGGCCAACAAGGTCCTCGGCTCCGCCAGCGGTCCGACGGCCCGGCTGCGGTTGCAGTTGATCTCCCAGCAGCCCCCGGCGGCCGAGCCCACGGTCACCTCGTACGACGACGAGACCGCGGAGGCCGAGGGCGTCGCCAGCAGCGTCGCCGCCCTGGTGGCCGGCGGTACGGCGCCGCGTGACATCGCCGTGCTGTTTCGCGTCAACGCGCAGTCCGAGGTCTTCGAGGCCGCGCTGGCCGATGCCGGGGTGCCGTGCGTGGTCCGCGGCGCCGAGCGTTTCTTCGAGCGGCCGGAAGTGCGCGAGGCGGTCACCCGGATCCGCGGCCAGGCCCGCGCGACGCCGGCCGGTGGCGGTGGCGGTGTCGTCGAGGATGTCGTGGCCGTGCTGGCGGCCATGGGGTGGGATCCCGCGCCGCCCCGTGGGACCGGCGCGACCCGGGAACGATGGGAGTCGTTGGCTGCGCTGGTCACGCTGGCCGGCGACCTGGTCGCGGCCGGCACCGCCGACGACCTGCCCGGCCTGGTCGACGAACTGGACCGGCGGGCCGAGGTGCAGCACGCGCCGGTGCACGACGGCGTCACGCTGGCGTCGCTGCATTCGGCGAAAGGCCTGGAGTGGGAGGCGGTGTTCATCGTCGGCGCGGTCGAGGGGATGCTGCCGATCGTCCACGCCGACACCCCCGAGCGGGTCGAGGAGGAACGCCGGCTGTTCTACGTCGGCGTCACCCGCGCCCGGTCCGGCCTGCACGTGTCCTGGGCCCGGGCCCGGCAGCCCGGCGGCCGACAGGGCCGGCACCGCAGCCGCTTCCTCGACGACGCGCTCGGCGCCGAACCGATCCGCGGCGGTCACGGCGCGCTGGTCCGACCCGGTCGCGGGACGGCACGGGCCGAACGCCGGCGCCGCGGTCCGGCGCCGTGCCGCGTATGTGGCAAGGCGCTGGTCACCGGACAGGAGCGCGCGCTGGGCCGCTGCGTGACCTGCGAGTCGCCGTACGACGAGGACCTGCTCGCTCGGCTGAAGGACTGGCGGCTGCAGGAGGCGCGACGGCGGGCGGTGCCGGCGTACGTCGTGTTCACCGACGCGACCCTGCTGGCGGTCGCCGAGACGCGGCCGGCCGGTGCGGCCGACCTGGCCGCTATCACGGGGGTCGGGCCGGGCAAGCAGCAGCGGTACGGCGACTGCCTGCTGGCGCTCGTGGCCGGCGAGCCGGTGCCCGAACCGGCAGACCCGGATGCCGCCGGTTGACAGTCCAGGTCCAAGATGACGCGCATGTCAGCCACGCCGCCCCTGCGCTGGGGAATCCTCGGGACCGGTCAGATCGCCAAGAAGTTCGTCGCGGACCTGGCGTTCTTGCCTGAGGGCGAGGTGGTTGCGGTCGGTTCCCGATCAGCTGACACCGGGCAGGAGTTCGCGCGCCAGTTCGGCATCGCGCGGTCGTACGACAGTTACGAGGCGCTGGTCGCCGATCCCGATGTGGAGGCCGTGTACGTCGCCACGCCGCACCCGTGGCACCGCGACCATGCGCTGCTGGCCATCGCAGCCGGCAAAGCGCTGCTGATCGAGAAGCCGTTCACCCTCAACGCTTCCCAGGCGCAGGAGATTGTCGACGCCGCGCGGGTGGCGGGCACCTTCGTCATGGAGGCGATGTGGAGCCGGTTCCTGCCCCACATGGTGCGGTTGCGGCAGTTGCTGGCCGACGGCGCGATCGGCGACGTGCGTAACGTCACCGTCGAACACAGCATCGGTTTCGGGGTTTCCGCCGGGCATCGGATCCTGGACCTGGGTGTCGGCGGTGGTGCCCTGCTCGACCTCGGCATCTACACCGTGTCCTTCGCCTCGATGATTCTGGGCGAACCGACGTCGGTGACCGCGGTGTCGAACCTGGGCCCGACCGGGGTCGACTCGCAGACCGCCCTCGTGCTGACTCACACCGGTGGCCGGCTGTCCACCCTGTTGACGTCGCTGGAGGCCACCGGCGCCAACCGCGCTGCGGTCATGGGGACCGGCGGCCGGATCGAGTTGGATCCCTCGTTCAACCTCGCCGGTGGCCTCACCCTGGTGTCGCGCCAGCCGGATTCGGTGAAGGTCTTCCGCGACGGGGAAGTGTCCCGGTACGACGAGCCGCATGAAGGCGACGGCCTGCGCCACCAGGCCGGCGAGGTCGCCCGCTGCGTGCGGGCCGGCCTGACCGAGAGTCCGATCCTGCCGTTGGCGGAGACGGTGTCGATCTTGCGCACCACGGACGAGGCGAGGCGTCAGATCGGCCTGCGGTACCCGACGGAGTGACCGCCGGCGCGGTCGCCGGAACTCCGTCGCGGAAAAACTCCGTTGCGGATCGCGGCGGCGCGCAGGTACGGTCGCGGGCAGCGGGTCGACCTGTCACGCCCGCCCTGACGAGGAGCAGTCCGATGCGGAGCACCAATCAGCCAGTGGCCGTTGTGGCCGCCGCTGGCGTGCCCGCTGCCTCGTCCTCGTGGCGATACCGGCGTGGGCTGCATGACGCCGGCCCTGCCGTGCCTGCCCGGCGACCGCTGACCACCTCGATCGCGACGGCTCCGGTCGTCACCGCGCCCGTACGGACGCAGGCGACGACCGAGGCGATGGCGACCGAGGCCACCGCGGCCCAGGCCCTGGCCACCGAGGCGATCGCCTGGAAGGCGATGGCCACCAAGGCAATCGCGTCCAAGGCAATGGCCACCAAGGCAATGGCCACCAAGGCAATGACGATCGAGCTCGTGGGTCCCCGACTGGGGGCGCCTGTCTAGCGCATTGACGACAGCCGCCTCCAAGGCCGCGGACCCGTACGACGGGCCCCGCGGCCTTTGTGTTTGCCCGGGCCTGATTCCGACCACATCCGTTGCGACCCAGGATGATCGAGATGACGACACTGACCGTGACCCGACCCGGGACAGCCCGGGCACCAGGCCGCGTCGGCCGGACACCCCGTGTGCCGGACCGGGCACCCACGCCACCCGCACGGACTCCGGCACCGGCCCCGGGATCCGCACCGACTCCGGTACCGGTGTCCCTGCCGACTGCCGCGCCGGAGCGGACCCCGCTGACCGCGCCGGCGGTCGAGCAGTCCCGCCTGCCGGCGCCCGCCACGTCGACGGCCCTGTCGTTGACGGGTCTGCCGCTGACGGGTTTGCCCTGTCACCAGGGCGACCCGGACCTGTGGTTCTCCGAGGACGTCGACCAGATCGCGGCCGCGCAGCGGTTGTGTGAGGACTGCGCCTTCCGGAGCGCCTGCCTTGCCGGAGCCGTGGCGCGCGCCGAGCCCTGGGGCGTCTGGGGTGGCGAGCTGTTCGACGGCGGCACCATCGTGGCGCAGAAGCGGGCAAAGGGCCGTCCCCGCAAGGACGCCGTGGCGACCGAACAGGCGGCGCAGGCGGCGTTGCTGGCCCGGTTGACAGAACTCGGCCTGACCGAACTGCTCGACTCGCCTCGTGACGACGACGGGGCAGCAGCGTGACCGAGCTGCTCGACACACCCCGTAACGAGGACGGAGCAGCAGCGTGAGGTAGGCGATGCGGACTGCTCCGTCTGGGTTCGGTCGTCCGGTCGGCTGAATGCGGTCCAGTTCGTCACCGGTCGTAGCCGTGCGTCGGAGGCGATTTCCGGCTCGCCCGCGGCATGCTGGCGCGGGGTGGTGATGACGATGAACGTCATGGTGTGTGCGTCTTGCCGAGACCTGGTCGACATCGACGAGGAGCCGTGGCAGGCGTTGCGCTGGATGTTGTCAGTCGAGGACGGGGCAGTACGCCGCTACTGCCCAGCGTGCACTCGGATCGATCTGCACGCGGTGGAGACGGGTTTGGTCCGTCGCGGCTGACTGAAGTCCCGAAGGGCTGCGGGGCCCGGGGCACGGGGGTTGCGGGTCCGATGGCGCGATCGGCGGGGGGCCGATCCGCTGTCGGACCCGTTGCTATTGCCGGGCACGGCAGACCCAGTTGGTACTCCCGCTGCTTACGCCGGGTCGGTCGGCACGCCGTCGGTGGCCGTTGCGTCGGTGTCGGTGACCGCCGGTTCGGCAGTCACCGGTTGCCCCGGTTCGGCGGCGAAGCCCGGCACCCACCGCTGGAACTCGGCGAGGACCGGGACGTCGGCCTCCAGCTGGCACAGCACGCCGACGCCGCCCATCCAGACCCGGTGAATGAGCAGGTACGAAGGGGGCAGGTTGATCTTCAGCCCGATACTGAAATCGGGATTACGCGGATCGTTGATGCGGGCGAACTGTCCGCGCAGCCATTCGCGGGAGTAGCGGAAATGCTCGTGGCGCACCGGTTCGACGAATGGGTCGAGATAGGCCAGCAGGGCATCGGCGTCCACGTCGATACGTGGTTTGACGAAACCCTCCGCCCGTAGCCCCGCAAGCACGGTGCCGGCGTCGCCGGACAGCGCGATGGCCAGCAGTCGCCCGACCGACGGCGGCAGCCCGTCGGGCAGTTGCGCGACCGCCCCGAAGTCCAGTACGCCGAGCCGGCCGTCCGGCGTGATCCGGTAGTTGCCCGGGTGCGGGTCGGCGTGCAGCAGCCCGGCGCGGGCCGGACCGGACAGCAGGAAGCGCTGGTACAGCTGGCCGGCGTGGTCCCGCTCGGCCTGGCTGCCCTCGGCGATCAGCCGGGACAGCGGCCGTCCCTCGAGCCACTCCGAGACCAGGACGTACGGCGACGCCGCCAGCACGTGGGGTACGACGACGTCGGGGTCGCCCTCGTACGCCACGGCGAAGGCCCGCTGCGAGCGGGATTCCTTGAGGTAGTCCAACTCCTCGATGACCCGCTGCTTGAACTCCGCGAGAAGCGGTTTGATGTCCAGCCCGGGAACCCACGAGGCGAAGACTCGCCCCATGCGGGTGACCTGGTTGAGGTCCGCGGTCAGCGCCTTGTCGGCGCCGGGATACTGCACTTTCACGGCCACCTCGCGGCCGTCCCGCGCGACAGCCCGGTGAACCTGCCCGAGCGACGCCGACGCGGCCGGGACATCGTCGAACTCGGCGAACCGGTCACGCCAGCGCGGCCCGAGTTCCTGTCGCAGTACCTCGTGGACGGTCTGCGCCGACATGGGCGGGGCCGCGTCCTGCAGCTTGGTCAGGTGTTCCCGGTACGGGCCGGCGAGTTCCTCCGGCAGCGCGGCTTCGAACACGCTCAGGGCCTGGCCGAACTTCATCGCGCCGCCCTTGAGTTCACCGAGGACGCGGAACATCTGCTCGGCGGTCTTCTGCTGCAGCTCGGCGGTCACCGCCTCGGCCGGCGCGCCGACCACCCGCTTGCCGAAGCCGAGGGCCGCCCGGCCGGCCATGCCCAGCGGCAATGCCGCGATCTTCGCGCCGCGGGTCAGCGCGGTGCGGGGGAGGTCGGCCACGGGCCCATTGTCAGGTACGAGCCGCCCGGATGTGACCGGTCGTCCCGCCTCGGCCCCCGGCTCAGCCGGCCTGCCGCCAGCGGCAACCACAGCCCGGGTGCGCCGGGGCGGGTGTCGAGTGGGTCGTGCCGTCGGTGGACAACTCCAGCACCGTCGTGAAGACGTCTGGCAGCACCCCCGCCGGCAGCACCCCCGCCGGCAGCACCCCCGCCGGCAGCACCCCCGCTGCCCCGGCTCCTGTCGGCGGTGTGGTCGGCGGCGGCGCGGTCCCCGCGATCGTCGGTTCGTCGCGACCCAGCCAGCTCAACACGACGAGCGCGGCATGGGCGGCCGCCGCGGTTGCCAGCGCGACAGGGACCACCGGCCGAGGCCGTCGATACGCCAGCTGCAGGTCGACCCGCGGCGCGTGCGGGTCGCGGTCCCGTCGATGCAGCGCCAGGCAGTCCAGGCAGCCGGTCACACCCGGGACGACCAGGGGACCGACCGTGGCGCGGGCCAAATGGGCCGTGACCGGCAGGTGGACCACGTCATCGATGAGCAATGGCTCGGCGTCCACCGCGCGCAGGTGGGAGGCGTCGGCGAGGACCACCAGGTCGGGCCGGCCGACCACTGAGGTCGCGGCGGACGGGGCGGTACGGCGTACGGCCGCGGATACCGCCTCGACCGCGTCGCGCGCGTACTGCGACGGCGCGGGTCCGGCCGGAGCGCAGTCGGCGGGGGACAGTGTCCGACCCGTCGCGGGCTCGACCACCTCGACGGCGCCGACGCCGGATGCTGCCAGGACGGTAGCGACGGTTGACGCCACTCGGCCGGTCCCTTGGACTCGGATACGGCTGGTCGCCCGGACGTCGAAAGTCACCGGCCCGGCGGCGAGCAGGTCGGGGTGGAGCCGGGCTCGTTCGGCGGGACCCACGAGCCGCAGCGAACCCGCAGCGCGATCGGCGTCGTCGAGGGCTCCACTGGCCCGCAGTGCGTCCAGTACGGCGGCCGCGGTTTGCCGGCCCATCCCGGCCGTCGCCGCCGCAGCGAGCGCCTCGTCGGCGGTCCGTACGCCGTCCAAGCCGCGCAACCAGGTCACCACTCGCCGGTCGGCGGCCGGCAGTACCACCACGCTCGGAGCGTCGATACCCACCTGCAACTCGTCGTCAGCCCGCCACAGCAGCGGGACCTCCCGCCGGAGCCGGGGCCGGTACGGCAGGGGCGATCGAGGGGGAGGTGGACCGGCGCGGTCTGGGCCAGCGTCGTCTGGACCAGCGTCGTCTAGACCAGGGCGGGACGAGCCGGTGCGGTGCGGAGCTTCCATGGGGGCAGCGTGCCGTGCCCGGCTGACCGGCGGGACCAGCCATCCACAGCACGCGGACCGCGATCCGAGCCGACATCGACGACGGTGCGGCGGCGACCGATGGCAGCGTCGCGATGCGGGCGTGACATCGCACGGGCGAGGCGTCCCATGGCGTGGCGTCGCAAGGGCGGTCTACGCAGAAGAAGGGGACGCCCCGACGGGACGTCCCCTTCTTCGACAAACGAGCGGCGCCGGCCGACCGACAGGTCAGGCCGAACGCTGCGACGGGCTGGACTGCGTCAGGACGCCTTGCCCAGGATCCGGGTGACGGTCGTGCTGCACACCGGACAGGTCCCCTTGGCGATGCGTGTGCCCTTGGCGTTGACGGAGACCTCCCCGGTGAACTCGCGCTTGGCCTTGCACTTCACGCAGTAGGCCTCGCCGCTGTAAGTCTCGGCCATGGGTCCTCCTTCGTCGGGCGGACATGGGGTCGTCCGCCGGCGGCCACCGACGAGTGGCCTGATCGGTGTGAACCCTAGACGACGCGGCGCACCACCCGGCGCACCGTGCGCCGCAGTGGCTGCGTCGTGTCGGGGCGGGTAGCCCCCGAGGGCCGCGTTCGCGACCGCGAGGTCGCTGCTCGCCGTCGCTGGGGAACGAGTCGGAGCCCCCGGGTGCCGCACTGCCGCGCGCCTTCCCCTGCGCGCGCCCGTCCGTTATCCCGAGGGCTCCGTCGGGGGGGAAACCTACGAACGCAGGTCGGTGGCGTCAACGCCGCCCGGCCCCGCCTTGTGGACAGCGCTGGGGACGATCTGGGGATGGGTCGGCGCGTCGCTGTGGAGCACCGGGGGACGGCCTGGGGACACGCCTGAGCGTGTCCGGTCGGCTGCGGCCGATGACCTGCGCTGTCGTCGTCCACCGCGTGTGGGCAGAAGAAACTTGGTGTCCGGTCGTCGTCTGGCGGTTGCCCGCAGGACATCTCGCGGACGCTCCGCCCGGAGCGGCGGACGTCGGGACGCCCGCTGTGGTGGGCCTGTGTGCGTCGGCCGCGCGGAGTCGGACCCGGCGCCTACGGTGGCCGTCATGGACCGGTCCTGGGCCCCCGCGGGCGTCGAGATCCGCCGCAGCCAGCGGCGACGCCGCTCGGTGAGTGCCACTCGTGAGGATGGACGCACCGTCGTCGTGGTCCCGGCGCGGATGCCGGAGCGTGACGTCCGGCGGTACGTCGAGGAACTTGTCGCGCGGCTCGACCGGCGTAGCGCCCGCGCCGCTCGTGGTGACGGCGAACTCGCGGCCCGAGCGGCCGTCCTCGCCAAGCGCTACTTGCCCGAAGCGCCCCGGCCCGCGTCGGTGCGGTGGGTGTCGACCATGCACCGCCGCTGGGGTTCGTGCACGCCGCTGGACGCCACGATTCGGCTCTCCGATCGCCTTCAACCCATGCCGGAGTACGTCGTCGACTACGTCCTGCTGCACGAGCTCGCCCACCTGGTGGAGCCCGGTCATGGCGCGGCCTTCCAGTCCCTGGTGTCCCGTTTCCCTGGCACGGAGCGCGCCCGCGCCTTCCTCGACGGCGTCGCGCACGCGGACGCCCACGGCCGCCGTCCGGCTTCTGCTGACGACGCCGCTGGGGTGACCGGCGACGCGCGTGACAGGAGCGGCCCGCGTGCGGATCCGCAGCTGTCCGGTCGTGCGGCGTCTCGTCCTCCCGCAGCGACCTCAGACCGTTGGGATGCCTTGGGGCTGTGGGAGATCGGGACAGCGCCGTAGCGTCGCCGCCGCCCGGACCGCGTTAGGGACCCGGCCGCAGGCTGCGCGCCGCCGCGACCAGCGCGCGCACGGCGTCGTCGGTCCGTTCCGGGAGCTGATTCCAGGTGAACCAGGCGAGTTCCGTGGACTCGGCGCTGCGAACCGCCCGCGCGCCCGCCGGGGCAAGCGCGACGTACTGGACGTCCCAATGGTCCAGGACGACGTCGGGTCGGCAGCGGACTCGGTGGCGGTCCAGGTGCAGTGGCTCGGCCGATAGCGTCAGGCCGTCGATTCCACTCTCCTCCAACGCTTCACGAGCGGCCGCCGCTCGCAGGTCGACGTCACCGGGCTCGATATGGCCGCCCAGCTGCAGCCAGCGGCCCACCTTGGGATGCAAGGTGAGCAGGACGGATTCGACAGTGCTGTCGGCGACCAGCACGCTCGCGGTGAGGTGCCCGGCCAGGCACTCACGCTGCAGGCCGTCCTGATGGGCGTCGAGGAAATCGACGAAGTCCGACCGTAGCCGGGACTGCGCCGGGTCGGCCGTGTGCCACCGAGCCAGTACCTGCCGGGCTTCCGCGTGTTGGGCCGGTGCGTCGGGAGCCGGCGGGTCGGGAGCCGGAGCAGCCGCGCCGTCCGTCACCGGCCGGGGTCGGTTCCGGGGTCCTCGCCGCCGCCGGGTTCAGCCGCATCGTCCCCGCGGGGCTCGGCCGCGTCGGCTTCACCTTCGGCGACGGCCGGCAGTCCTTCGAGCTCACCGAGATCCAGCGGTGCAGAACGGCGGAGGTAGCCGGTGGGGTCGTCGAGGTCGTCAGCGGTTGGGACGAGATCGGGGTGCTCCCACACCGCGTCGCGGCCGGCGACGCCGCGTGCCTGCAGCAGTTCGGCCCACACGGTCGCGGCCTCCCGCCACCGGCGCGGCCGCAGTTCCAGCCCCACCAGGGTCGCAAACGTCTTCTCCGCCGGACCGCCGGCGGCGCGGCGCCGACGTACGGTCTCGCGCAACCGATCCGCACTCGGTAGCCGGCCGTCGACGGCTGCGTCGACGACCTGGTCCACCCATCCCTCGACCAGAGCGAGCAGGGTTTCCAGCCGGGCCAGCGCGGCCAGCTGTTCCGGACTGTCCTCAGGCTCGAATACCCCGGAACCCAGAACCTCCTGCAGCGCAGCGGGATTGCTCGGGTCGAGGTCTCGTACGGCCTCCTCGATGCGGGCGGTGTCGACGTGGATGCCACGCGCGTACGCCTCGACGGCCGCCTCGAGCCGGCTGCGCAGCCACGGCACGTGGGTGAACAGGCGCTGGTGCGCGGTCTCCCGCAACGCGAGGTAGAGCCGTACCTCGTCGGCCGGTATGCCGAGGCCGGCTCCGAAGGCTTCGACGTTGCGCGGCAACAGGACCGGGCGGCCATCCGCAGTCAGGGGTATGCCGATGTCCGCGGCGCCGACGACTTCACCGGCGAGGCTGGCCAGTCCTTGGCCCAGTTGCATCCCGAACATCGCCGAGCCCATCTGACGTGCCATCCCCAGCAGCGGGCCGGCCATCGCGGCGAACTCCGGCGGGACACCGGGTGGCAGGCCCTCGCCGGCCGAGGGCAGTACCGACCCCATTGCGGTCTGGACATGTTCGGCGACGGGCTCGACGATGCGTCGCCACGCCGGCAACGTCGCTTCCAGCCATTGGCTGCGACTCCACACCGCCGCGTCGTGCCCGGTCGCCGGGAAGGATGTGGCCTGGTCCAGCCACAAGTCGGCGAGCCGGACCGCTTCCTCGGCCGCGCGCCGGTCAGCGCCGCCGACGACCGGATCACCCTGGCTCGCCAGCTCCTGCCGGGCGACGTCGTGGGCCATCTCCCAGTTGACCGGCCCCTCGCCGCCGGTCTGCAGCATCCGGCCGAGTTGTTGCAGGGCGGCGCCGAGTTGGCCCATGTCGAACTGTCCGCCACCGCCACCGGTCAGATTCGCCAGGAATCCCAACGGATCCGCCGGGCCGCCACCACCCTGGGGACGGCCCTCGTCGTCCGGATCGTCGGGGCCACTGAAGCCGAACGGCGGCCGGTCACTCATCGCACGACCGCCGATGGTGACGCTGCGGGAAACAGCGGCGCGGGTGGACGAGGCGAGGCCGGAGAAGTGGCGTCCATGGCGACCACGGTAACCGGGCGGATAGGGCGTGACGACCGCCGCGTGTCGCTGTCCGCCACGGGCGGAACCGGCGCCCGCCCTTCGGCTGGACGCCAACCGATTGCTGTCGGCGCGCCTGCCTAGGATCCCGACCGTGGGTGAGGTCCGGCTGGTCGCGATCCGCGATACGCCGCTGCAGGTCGACGAGGTCCTGGCCGCGGTCGCCGATTCGCGTGCCGGCGGCGTCGCCGTCTTCGTCGGGACGGTGCGCGACCACGACGAGGGCATCGGCGTCGCGGCCCTGGACTATCGGGCTCATCCCAGTGCGGCCGACGTCCTCGGGGCCGTGGCCGCCGAGGTCGCCGATGAACCCGAGGTCGTCGCCGTTGCGGCCGTGCACCGCACCGGCGACCTCGCCATCGGCGACGCTGCGGTCGTGGTCGCCGTCGCATGCGCGCATCGCGGTGACGCCTTCGCCGCGTGCCGGCGGCTGATCGACGAGCTCAAGAACCGGGTGCCGATCTGGAAGAACCAGCACCACACCGACGGCTCGTCCCACTGGGTCGGCAGCCCCTAACGCGTACGCTGTGCCGCACGTGCTCAGGTCCCCTGCACGTGCTCCATGGTCCATGGCAGCTGCGGTTCGCCCGGCGGGCGACCGGCTGCCTCCGAGGTAGGAGAGGCCGGCGTGTCCCCGATCCTGTGGTGGTCGATTCCGCTGGCTGCCACGCTGCTCGGCCTCCTGTGGGCGCTGTGGCGCGGCAGGCCGCAGCGACCGGCCGACGCGCATGAGGCGATGCAGGAACGCGATCGGTTCCGGGCCGCGATGGAACGGCCGCTGCCGGAGCGCGGCCGCGGCGGGTCTGTCGCCGCCGGGCCGGCCAGCCGGCCCTCGGTGACCGGGGTTTCGGCCACCGGTCCTTCGGCGGATACGGCGCCGGCCGACAACTCGGCGGCGTGACCTGAGCCGACGTTCGGCCACGCTGCTGCTGTCCGCGGTGCTGGCCGCGGTCTTGCTTGCGGTGGCCAGCCGGTTGCCGGTGCCCTACGTGCGGCTCGCCCCGGGGCCAGTGTTCAACACCCTGGCGTCGTACGGCGGCCACGACGTCATCCAGATCAGCGGCGCGACGACGTACCCCACCACCGGCGCCCTCGACATGCTCACGGTGTCCGAACTGGGCGGACCCCGCAGCGACCTGTCGCTCGGCGTGGCGGTGTGGGCCGCGTTCACCGGTGACCAGGCCGTGGTGCCGCAGGAACTGCTCTACCCGCCTGACGCCACCGGGGATCAGGTGGACCAGGCCAACGCCCAGGCGTTCCGCAGCTCGCAGCAGGACGCGGTCACGGCGGCCGCCCGGCAGCTGGGCGTCCCGCTGACCCCGTCGGCGGTGGTGTCCAGCGTCGTCGACGGCGGCCCGGCCGCCGGCAAGCTGCGGCCCGGCGACGTCGTCGTCTCGATCGACGGTTCGCCGGTCCACACCGGTGAGGACGTCGGGCGGTTGATCCGGGCGAAGCCCGTCGGCACCGACCTGAGTTTCGCCGTACGGCGGGACGACGCCGACACCAACGTCACGGTGACCAGCGGCCCGTCGCCACGCGACCCGGCCGTGCCGTACGTGGGGATCTCGGTGGCCACCGTGGAGAATCCGCCGTTCTCCGTGACGATCACGCTGGACGATGTCGGTGGGCCGAGCGCGGGCCTGATGTTCGCCCTCGGCATCGTGGACAAGCTGACCGTCGACCAGCTCACCGGCGGCCGGGTCGTGGCCGGCACCGGGACGATCGATGCGGACGGCGCGGTCGGTGCCGTCGGTGGGATCCGGCAGAAGGCCGCCGCAGCCGCCGGTGCCGGCGCGCAGCTCTTCCTCATGCCGCAGAGCCTGTGTAGCGAACTGGCCGGTCACGTCCCCGACGGGCTGCAGGTCACTCCGGTGGCGACGTTGGACGGCGCGGTGAAGGCGATCGACCAGTGGCGTGCCGGGGCCGCGATCCCGGCGTGCTCGTAGCCGTCAGCGCTACCGGCGGCGCCGTACCGCCGGCGCTCCACCGCCCGCACGTTGCCGCCGCGGTATGCCTGCCCGGCGCGGGAGCGATCGCTGCGGCGCTACCGGCGGCGCCGTGCCGGATCGATCAGTCGGCGAGCGTCGCCGCGAGCGCGTCGGCCAGCGCCGGTGCGAGGTCGGCGCCGACCGCGACGTCGCCCGGCTCGTCGTGGCCGCGGACCCGGATCGCGCAGCTACGCCCGCCGTCCCGATCGACGGCGACGACGAGCCGGACGTCGTGTGCCGCCGGGTGGGCGGCCGCCGCGGCCGCGACATCCCCGCTGTCGGGCAGGTCGGCCTCGGCCTGCGGCGGGAGGACCACCCGCTCGATCGCCAGCGCGACGCCCGCGACCTCCGGCGGCCAGCCGATCTGGGCGAGCGCGGCTTCCAGGTCGTCGGTGGGGAACTCCTCCTGCTCGACAGGGGTCAAGGAGTACGCGTCGTCGGCCAGCCCCAGCTGGGCGGCGAGTTCGGGCTCGGCGGCCGCGAGCTCGGCGGTGCGGACCAGCGCGAACAGGCGCGCCGGCTGGTCCCAACCCTCGGAGGACACATGCTGCTCGATCTCGATCACCACGGGGGACAGGTCGCCGCTCACGCGCTCAGTGTGACGTAGGTTCGACCGGTGACCTTCTCCATGCCGGCCGCCGCGGGCGGCGGCTCCGCCACGACCCGATCCGGTCGTGGCCGGGTGCTGCTGCCGACTCTGCTGGTGCTGCTCGTGCTCATCGGCGGTTTCGTGCTGTTCACCGGGTACTGGACTGACTGGCTGTGGTTCCAGTCGATCGACAAGTCCTCGGTCTACACCACCCAGCTGACCACCCGGATCCTGCTGTTCGCGGTCTTCGGCATCGGCATGGCGGTGATCATCGCGCTGAACATGTGGCTGGCCTGGCGACTGCGGCCGGTCTTCGGCGGGATGACCCCGGAGCAGGCGTCGCTGGACCGCTACCGGGTGGCCATCGAGCCGTTCCGGCGCGCGGTGGTCATCGTGCTGCCGACCCTGCTCGGGATCCTCGCCGGGGTGTCGGCGGCGACCGAGTGGCGGACCTTCCTGCAGTGGCGCAACGCCACTGATTTCGGCCAGACGGACCCGCAGTTCGGCATCGACATCTCGTACTTCGTGTTCACGTACCCGTTCCAGCGTTTCGTGATCGGGTTCCTCTTCGTCGCCGTGGCCCTGTCGTTCGTCGCCGCGGCGGTGGTGCACTACCTGTACGGCGGCCTGCGGCTGCAGGCGGCCGGGGAGCGGGCGACCGGTGCGGCGCAAGCACATCTGTCGATCCTGGTCGGACTGTTCCTGCTGCTGAAGGCCGGTGCGTACTGGCTGGACCGGTACGGCCTGGAGATCAACCCGCAGAGCCTGGTCCAGGGCTTCACCGGGATGAAGTACACCGACGTCAATGCCGTCCTGCCCGCGACGACCATCCTGGCGTTCATCGCCGTCGGATGCGCGATCCTGTTCTTCATCAACGCTTTCCGGCGGACCTGGGCGCTCGCGCTGATCGGGCTGGGCCTGATGGTGCTGTCCAGCGTCCTCATCGGCTGGCTCTACCCGCTGATCGTCCAGCAGTTCCAGGTCCGACCCAGCGAACTGGTGAAGGAGCAGCCGTACATCGAGCGCAACATCGCCGCGACGCGGGAGGCGTACGGCATCGCCGACGCGAAGGTGCAGAACTACGCAGGGACCACCACGACACCGACCCCGCAGGTGCTGGCTGCCAACGCCGGGACGCTGGGCAACATCCGGCTGCTCGATCCGGCGGTGGTGAGCCCCACCTACGACCAGCTGCAGCAGGTCCGGGCGTACTACTCGTTCGCTGACACCCTCGACGTCGACCGGTACTCGCTGGACAACACCCAGCGCGGTGCCGTCGTCGCGGTCCGCGAGATCAACCTGTCCGGATTGCCGGACGCGCAGCGCAACTGGGCGAACGACAAGGCCGTGTTCACCCACGGGTACGGCTTCGTCGGCGCCTACGACAACGCGCAGACCGCCGACGGACAACCGTCGTTCTTCGAGTCGAACATCCCGCCGTCCGGCTCGCTGTCGATCAGTCAGCCGCGGATCTACTTCGGCGAACTGTCGCCGCCGTACTCGATCGTGGGCGCTCCCGCCGGCTCACCGCCGCGCGAGCTGGACTACCCCGACGACGCGGTCTCCTCCGGTCAGCGCAACAACACCTACGACGGCATCGGCGGCGTGTCGGTCGGGAACTTCTTCAACCGACTGGTGTTCGCGACGAAGTTCCAGGATCCCAACATCATCCTGTCCGACCTGGTGAACTCCGAGTCACGGATCCTGTGGGACCGTGACCCGCTGACCCGGGTGGAGAAGGTCGCGCCGTGGTTGACGTTGGACCGCGACCCGTATCCGGCGGTGGTGGACGGCCGGATCGTCTGGATCGTCGACGGGTACACCACGACCGACGCCTTCCCCTACTCCTCGCAGGTCTCGCTCGAGGACGCGACGTCGGACTCGATCACCGCGCGGACCGGCACGAACGTCGTCCAGCCGCAGGACCAGATCAACTACATCCGCAACTCGGTGAAAGCCGTCGTCGACGCCTACGACGGCACCGTCTCGTTGTATGCCTGGGACGAGTCGGACCCGGTCCTGGCGACCTGGCGCAAGGCGTTCCCCGGTGTGGTGCAGGACCGTTCGGCCTTCCCGACAGCCGTCGAGGCGCACGTGCGCTACCCCGAGGACATCTTCAAGGTGCAGCGCACGGTGCTGTCGCGCTACCACGTGACGGACGCGGCGACGTTCTACAACGCCACGGACTTCTGGGTGGTGCCCATCGACCCGACGAAGACGCCGGCGACGAACTTCCAGCCGCCGTACTACCTGACCCTGCAGATGCCGGGCCAGGACAAGCCGTCGTTCTCGCTCACGACAACCTTCGCGCCACAACGCAGACAGACGTTGGCGGCGTTCATGGCGGTGAACTCCACGCCCGGCCCGGACTACGGGACGATACGCGTGCTGCAGTTACCCAGCAGTACGACGATCCCGGGCCCGCAGCAGGTCCAGAACAACTTCGAGTCCGATCCGGACGTCAGCCAGCAGCTGTCGCTGTTGCGGCGCGGCGGGTCCGACGTGCAGTTCGGCAACCTGCTGTCGTTGCCGTTCAACGACGGACTGCTGTACGTCGAGCCGGTGTACGTGAAGTCGACCGGCGCGTCCGGCTACCCGCTGCTACGGCGGGTGCTCGCCGGCTACGGGCCCAAGGTGGTCCTCGCCAACACGCTGCCCGAGGCGCTGGCGCAGGTGTTCAACCCGAACGCGCCGACCACGAGCCCACCGCCGGACAACGGCGGCGGTTCGTCCACGGGCGGGACGGCCGATGCCAGAGCCGACCTGGCGGCGGCGGTCGCCGACGCGGCGAAGGCGTCGTCGGACCTCCAGGCAGCGATGCAGGCCGGCGACTGGACGGCGTTAGGGGACGCGCAGAAGCGGCTGCTCGACGCGGTGGCACGAGCCGAGGACGCCGAGAGCCGGCTGAGCGGCCCGAGCCCGTCGGCCACGCCGTCGGCGAGCCCGAGCGCGACGGCCAGTAGACGCCCGACGGCGTAGTCCACGAGCGGCCGACGGCGTAGCCGGCGGACGGCTGCGCCACGACGTGGGGACGTGGGCGGCGGGCGGGGCGTGCCGTCGCGGCTGCTGTGAGCGGCGCGGCCGCCGTGCCGCACGGTGCGCGGGTCGGGAACGCGGGGGGCGGCCGCTGAGCGCAGCTGACACGACTCCGCGGCGGTGCGACGTCGATTTGGCGGCGCGGGCCGACTGTCGTATCGTGTCGGAGCCACAAGGCCAGCGCGGGGTGGAGCAGCTCGGTAGCTCGCTGGGCTCATAACCCAGAGGTCGCAGGTTCAAATCCTGCCCCCGCTACTGATTTCAGGCCCGGGATCTACGGATCTCCGGGCCTGAAAGGTTTAGAGATTTGATTTGGTGTCCACTTGCGGCTCCTTTGATCGACACGACCGCTCATAACAGAGCGTCCCGCGCATGAGTCGCGTGTGGCTCGACGGCTGGCCCCGATGGCGGCGCAGCAGGGGCGGCTCCGGTGGCGGCGATCTCGTTCCGTACAACCTGTGGGTGAGCCCATCCCTGGACATCTGAGCCCGACGACCTTCATCTGCCCGCTGGACTGAGCGTGGGGGAGGCCGTCCGGATCGCCGACGCGATCACAGCGTCTCATGCCGAGTCCACCCGCACCATGTACGACTGGGCGTGGAGCCAGTGGGAGCGCTGGTGCGCCGCCCGCTGTGTGGTTGCGCTCCCTGCTGAGCCCGCGCTGATCTGCGCCTACCTCACCGAACGCGCCGCCGACGGACTCTCGGTCGGCAGCATCGACCTGATCTGCGGCGCCATCGCGTACCAACATCGGCGGCGCGAGCTCGATGACCCGATCCTCACCGAGGGCGTCCGCCAGGTCCGCCGCGGGCTACGACGCATCATCGGCGCCGCACCGCGGCGCCAAGCCCGTCCCCTGAGCACCGACGACATCCGCCAGATCGTCGAACACATCGACCGCACCACTCCGCTGGGTGTCCGCGACGCCGCGATGATCCTGCTTGGCTTCGCCTCGGCACTGCGGCGCTCCGAGCTCGCCGCGCTCACGCTGGCGATGTCGAGTTCAAGCCCGGCGGCGTCATGCTCACCATCCGCCGTTCCAAGACCGACCAGTACGCCGACGGCCAGGCCGTTGCCGTCGTCCATGGCCAGCACGCCACCACTGACCCCATCGCCGCCCTCGATGCCTGGCTCGCTGTCCGTGGGAACGATCCGGGGCGGCTGTTCACTGCCATGCCCCGCCGTGTCGTCACAATGGAGCCGATCTCTGGTGAGGCGATCTCGATGGTGCTCCGCAAGCGCGCCAGAGCTGCTGGTCTGGCCGCGGAGCGGATCACCGCGCACTCGTTGCGCGCCGGACACGCTACGACCGCGGCCGTCGCCGGCGTCGCGCTGGACCGGATCGCCGCGCAGACCCGTCACAAGCGGCTTTCCACCCTCATCGAGCGCTACATCCGCCCCGCCCAAGCCCCCGAGTACACCTCCAGCCGCGCCCTTGGGCTATGAATTCGGGATTTGGAGGCAGGTATCTGATCGGATACGCTGCGGTATGAGTTCCGGGAACGTGCTTGAACAGGCCCGCGAGGCCGCGGGCCTCTCGCAGGTTGCCCTGGCTCGATGGGCTGGCACCTCGCGGACTACGCTCTCTGCCTACGAGCACGACCGGAAGTCACCCACCCTCCAGACCGCGGACCGGATCGTGGCCGCGGCAGGGTTCGACCTCACCCTCACCCCACGGATCGAGTTCCGGCAGGTCGCCACCGACCGCGGTCGCCCGATCCGGGTCCCCAACGCCCTGCCTCGTCTGCCCATCGACCGTGCCCTCGCCACGGTGGAGCTTCCGCTGCACCTGAACTGGTCCGACCGAGGCCGCAGCTACGACCTCCGCGACCGCCGCCAGCGGGCCCGCGTCTACGAGATCGTCCTACGCGAGGGCGGACCCCAAGATGTCCTCACCTACGTCGACGGCGCCCTGCTCGTCGACCTGTGGGACGAACTCGTCCTCCCGCGCAGCACCCGGGCCGCGTGGAACGCCGTGGCCACGGGGCAGGCTGTCGAGCAGGCGGCTTGATGGAGCGCCCGGAACAGCTCACCGCGTTCCAGGTCGACCTCGCGGCCATCGTCTTCTCCCTCGACTCGGCCAAGGGCTATCTCGTCGCGGGCGGTGCCGCGCTCCTGGCCTCGGCCTTGATCGCTCGCCCCACCGAGGATCTCGACTTGTTCACCGCGACACCCACCACCTCGGTGATCCAAGCCAAGGACGCGTTCGTGGAGGTACTCCGGGAACGGGACTACGGCATCGTCATCGTCCAGGACTGACCCACGTTCTGTCGGATGATCGTCTCGCGGTCGGGGGAGGAGACCCTGGTGGACCTCGCCATCGACTCCCGACCCCACAGGCAACCAACCGTCACCGTCCTCGGGCCGACCCTCGCGCCGCTCGAGCTCGCCGGCCGAAAGCTGCTCGCACTCTTCGGTCGCGCCGAAGCCCGCGACTTTGCCGACGTGTACGTCCTCGCGCAACGCTTCGGCAAAGACACCCTCATCGAGCAGGCGCAAGCGCTCGATGCAGGATTCGACCTCGCCGTGCTCGCACAGATGATTGGAACCCTCGGCCGGTTCGACGACCACGAGATCCCACTTGGCCACGATGAGCTCCCGCTCGCGCGGGGGTTTTTCACAAGCTGGGCCGCTGAACTCACATGGGCCCTGTCCCAGGTGCGTCAGTTCGGCGCGAATGACTTTCCCGAATAACGCCTGTCAGGGTTCGGCTCGGGTAGCCTTTCTGAGGCGTTCAATACCCTCTTCGAACGCTGAGACGGAGAGACTGTGACCGACTTCAGGACCTGGTGCACGATTGGGGATCTGGTGCCGGTCGGTGCTCACATGTCAGGTGTCATTGAGTCGGACGACGACGCCCGCGGCATCGCGGCCGTGGCCGCAGGTCTTCCCGAGGCCTACGCCGAGCCCGACTCACTAGCACTAATCGCCGAGCGCTTCGGCAAGCGTGGTGTCGCGCAGTTTCTGCGAAACAAGCTACCGACGAAGTCAAGCGCCCGTTCCGGGGACATGGGGGAGATCCTCGCCACTAGTTACCTGTTTGAAGAGTGCGGCTACGTGGTTGGACCCAGCCGTCTCATTCAACGCGATCATCAGGAATGGGCGATGAGAGGCGACGACGTGCTGGGGGCGAAGGTGGACCCCGACGGGGGCGTCCGGATAACAAAGGTCGAGGCAAAGAGCCACCTGAACTTGGGAGAGCGCACTGTCGCCGCCGCTCGTGCGGGTCTGGCCCGCAACGCAGAGCTGCCATCACCACACTCGCTCACGCAGTTCGCCGAACGGCTCCTTCATTCCGCAGACAGCTCGGTTGGCGAAGCGGTACTCGCACTCCAACTCGCAGATGGCGTGCATCCGGACCGAATCGGTCACCTCATGTTCCTCTTCACGGGTGGTGACCCCTCCGCTCACGTAACGGCAGATCTGAACTCCTACCCAGGCTCGATTGACCAGCTCACGATCACGCTCCGAGTCAAAGGGCATCAGGCATTCATCAAGGACGCCTATCAGGAGGTGATCGACAGTGGTTCGTGAGCCAGTTGACCTCGCTGAAGCGGTGGCCACCGCAACCGAACCCGGCTTTAGGGGACGCCTGCTTGCACGTGGCCAAGCACAGTCGATGATTAGGCGGGCGGGCGTGCTGCCGCTGGACGCACCGCAGTTCAGTCCTCTCCTCGACTCAGATCTTCTCAACTACGCCTACGCGCTCTTATCAACAAGTCTCGACCTACTGGAGTCAGCCAGCGACGGTGACGCCGCGGATCATGAGACGCTGGCACGCCAGGGGTTCATCCAGGCCTCGTATGCGTTAGAAGCTGTCACCCGGAACGCTACGACCGTTGAAGACACACCATTCCAATGGCTGATTGCCGGGGCGGCAAGCCATCTGGGTGGCTACGCAGCCAGGGCTTTCTCGCTGATGCAGGCGAGCCGTCGATCGGGCCGGTTGACCCCGATGGAGATGACCCTCGCGGACCTGGCGATGCGTGACCTCAACTCGATTGAACAGCGGACGCAGGAGTTGCGGGTCTCTCCCCAAGTCTCTGACGAGGCGCTGCTGCGTGCTCTCGCCGGCGACGATGAAAGTCAAGAGGATCCCTCTTCGGCGGACCAAGTTGGCCCGCTCGTCCTCCTCCTCAGTGAGAACTACCTCGCTGCCGTCGCCACCGCTTTGTACGCGCTTGAGATCGGAAGCCCTGAACTTCTCGCGGCTGCTATCGACGACATCCAGCTCGGAGAGCAGGCTTCGTTGGACGTCGGCACCCCTGGGCCGTGGTGGGTCTATCGACTCACCCGACACCTACTCTGGGACCTTTCTGAGACAAGCATCCAGACTAACCTCCCTGACGATCCGCCAGCGGGTGCGCGTGAACACCGCAAGCGGTGGCGCTATCTCCGACGCACCTTCATTGAGTCATTGTTGGCTCGAGGTCGATCCGAGATCGACCTTTGGCCGTCGCAGCTTCATGTCGTCGACCGGATCTTCAAGGACACGCGGGATCTGGTGGTCGCCCTCCCTACGAGCGCCGGCAAGACGCGTATCGCCGAGCTCGCGGTACTGGCCTGCCTCGCTCAGAAGAAGCGCACGGTGTACGTAACTCCGCTCCGCGCCCTATCCGCACAGTCAGAGCAGGTCCTCGCGCGCACGTTCATGCCTCTCGGAGTCCGGGTTTCCTCTCTCTACGGGAGCATGGGGGTAAGCAACGTCGATGAAGACACACTTCGCTCGGGTGACATCGTCGTCGCGACCCCGGAGAAGTTGGACTTTGCGCTTCGGTCCGATCCGTCTGTCCTTGATGACGTAGGGCTCGTGGTATTGGACGAGGGCCACATGATTGGCGCCTCCGAACGGGAGATTCGCTACGAAGCCCAGATTCAGAGGCTGCTACGCCGTTCTGATGCTTCGACCCGGCGCATCCTGTGCCTTTCGGCGGTCTTCCCATCGGGGACAGAGCTCGACGACTTCGTGGCTTGGATCACGGACGACGAGCCAGATGGGCTTCACCGCGAGCCTTGGCGGCCGACCCAACAGCGCTTCGGGCTTGTCGAGTGGCGTACCGACCACGCACGACTAACGATCACGCTTGGGGCCGACCAGCCATTCATCCCCAGGTACATCGAAGCGAAGCCGCCAAGCGGACGCCGCAGGCGACTCTTCCCCGCAGATCAGCGCGAGCTTGTTGTTGCCACGGCGTGGCGGCTCGTTGAAGAAGGTCAGACAGTCTTGGTCTTCTGCCCACAGCGGAACTCGGTCGAGCCGTATGCGCAAGCGATCATCAAACTCCACGAGCAGGGCCTGGTCACGTCCGTATTGTCGCCTGCCGTCGACCTGACCAACGCGCTTGCTATCGGGGCTGAGTGGTTCGGTGCCGACCACCCCATCCTGAAGTGTCTCGAAATTGGCGTAGCCATCCACCATGGAGCGTTGCCCGGACCCTTCCGTCGCGAAGTGGAGCGACTTCTACAACTGGGCACCCTGAAGGTCACGATTGCCTCGCCAACGCTTGCTCAGGGCTTGAACCTCTCCGCCTCTGCCGTGCTCTTTCACGGGTTGCGTCGCGGCAGAGACAAGCTCAAGGGATCCGAGTTCGGGAACGTGATCGGGCGTGCTGGTCGCGCATTCGTCGACACTGAGGGCCTCGTTCTGTATCCGATCTTCGAGCCCACTGAGCAACGGCGCGGGGAGTGGTTCGATCTCACGCAAGGCGACAGCGGGAAGGCGTTGCAGTCTGGTCTTATCGAGATCGGCATCCTTCTCCTAAGAAGGATGTACGCATCCCAAGGCCTCAGTTCCATTGAGCCACTTCTTGACTACCTCACAGGTGGACCAGAATGGTCGCTACCAAGCGTCGCCAATGAACCGAATGAGGCGACTCCCGCCGCCACCTCGAGTTGGAGGTCGAGCCTCGCATTGCTCGATGTCGGCATCCTGAGCATCGTCGGTGAAAGCGATCAGGAGGTGGATGCGGACACTGCCACGCAGGTCGTCGCCGATGCATTACTCGATTCGCTATGGGAACGGCAGCTACGTCGCTTCGACGAGTCTTCCGCCGCCGCCATCCGCGGCATTGTGGAGAGTCGAACCCGGCACCTCTGGCGGACGTCCACTCCGTCGCAGCGCCGTGGCTGGTATCTAGCGGGGCTTGGAGCAGAGGCTGGATCCGAGCTTTCCCTCGTTTCTGGGGAAGTCATTGCTCTGGCGGCTCAGGCCGAAGTGGCAATCCTCGACTCGGCCTTCGGGACTGCCGAGGACCGGATAGTAGACATTGCTGAGATCGTGTTTGGGCTGGACGTCTTCGCCCCGGAGACAGGAATCGATGATTGGCCCAGTGTGTTGCGGCATTGGGTGCGTGGCTCGGCACTGAGCGAGCTGCCGGGTGACCGGGTTGCCGTGGCGCAGTTCGTCGAATCGGACCTGGTCTATCGGTTGGTGTGGGGCATCGAGGCAGCAAGGGTCTTTGAGGTCGCCCAAGGAGACCTGACTGCTGACTTGTTGATGGGCATGGCTGTGACCGCCATCGAGACGGGTACCTTCAATCGGTCGGCGTCGGTGCTAATCCGTATGGGGTTCGACCACCGACTTGCAGCCATCCTCGCAGTCACCACAACCGAGGCGACCTTTGAATCCGCCGCGGACATGCGCCAATGGATCCGAAACTTGGAACCCTCCGTTGCATTCAACCCAGCTTGGCCGACGACCGAGTCCCGCTCTGCTTGGGAGACGTTCGCATCCCGCACTAGAGCACAGCGTTCGCGTCGATGGGGCAAACAGTTGAAGAAGTTGAGAGACGTGACTTGGTATGATGCGGTCCCTGATGCAGGCACATGGCTTCGCGTGACCAACGCAGGAATGGGCCGGATCAAGATCTGGTCGACGGGTTTTGATCTGCTCGGCGAGGCATCGATTCGTCTCAACGCTAAGCGACAAGGCGCCCTGCGAGCGAGACGATCTCGCACCGGTCCTGGAATCGAACTGCGATATCGAGGTCCAAGCGACCTATACCCATCGGTTGTCAAGCGCCGGAATCGTTGAGAAGTGGCTGAGACCGACTACCCGCGCGCTACGGGCGCGCGAACCAGAAGATTTCCGATTGCTCGTCACCGAGATTCGATTTCTATCCACAACGGGGCGAGCGCCCAGATCCCTGACCGAAGGTCAGCTCAGAGGAACAAGCGGTACTGATACACGTTGTCTTCAAGGTTAGGCACGTTCGACACGACCTCGGCCAGCTTCTGCGCATACCCCAGTGTCACCGGAAGCGGGTTGTACGGGCTGTCGTTGTTCCAGTCGAGCTTGGTAAGCGCCAAGATGTCTGCGGCGAGCAAGTTGAAGTCTCCCGAACCCGTGTGGCGAGTGAACACGAGTGGTTTCGGCAGGCTCTTTCCGTCGGGGCTGAACCACCTGCCACCCACGCCCACCTCTGACGGGCCACGGGTCCACAACAACCCAGTGTGCCCGTCGAACTGCTGGACGGTGCCGCGCTTGATAGCCATCGAGTTGGGTTCCGGGTCGGGCTTGCCGGCCTTCTTCAGGTCCACGCCAATCCAGCGCGACCGTTGGAGTGAGATGCACTCGATGTCTGCCGTCGAACCCCAGGCGTCGTAAACGCCTTCGATCTCGTCGTCTCGCCAGCTGTTCTCTTTGTGGATGACGAACCGTTTAGGCATTTGGCCGGCGTGCCGCAATCGGTACAAGTCGGCAGTACGGCTCATGACAGTGCGCATCTCCTCGCGCGAGAGGTGCGGGTTGTTTCGAGGACCCCGATCCCCGGGTCCCAGGTTGTATGCAACGAACTCGAGCCCCCCGCCTTGGGAGTCGAACACCTGGGAGCAGCACGTCACGTACTCGTTCCTCGTGCCGCCACGGATGGCGTAGTGAAGTCCGACGTACGCGGTGGTGGTTGTGGTCGTCGGGGTGAGCCGCCACGGGATGCCGCCGGCCTTCGCGAAGAAGGCAAGGGAGAGCCGCCATGCGGTCGAACACCATTGTGTGCTCGCTAGCGCCGAGTTCTCCCAGAGGAACTGAACCGGGATGCCCAGCGGAGCGACGACGGCCTTAATGCGGTCGTGGAGGTCGTACTGACCGTCCGGCGACCTTCTCAACGACTCCCACTGAATCGGCAGCAAGATGGCGATAACGTCCCACTGCTCCCGAACGTTCCGCAGACCATGGATTGTGCGAATCAGCGCGTTCGTGAGATTGGTGTGGGGGTCGGCGTTCCCCTGCCCGGGTGCGTTCATAGCGACCCTCAGATGGCACCGCTGGTTCACGGAGCCGGCGAGGCGAACGCCAAAGACGTCTTCGAAACCCGGGAAGTCGGGGACATACTGTCGTCGGTCGTTCGGCTTCGCACTGCTGTGCAGTCGCTTAAGGAAGCCGAACAGTTTCTGCTGTTGTTCCGGAACGGCGATGGTTGCGACCCGCAGGCGATCGCCGGTTGGGAACGGTGCGTAGGGACCGTGAACCAGCATCCCCTCGAGTGGGTTCTGATGCCGACCCCGCGTCGGTACTTGGCGAGTCCCGAAGACGAGCGGCCGGTCGCTGACCCGGGTAAACGCAGCCAGCCCGGACCCTGTCTGAACGGGCGTAGCGGCCGTCACGCTGGCCTGCTGTATGCGTTGGTGTGACTGAGGACGATGCGACCCATTGGGGCGCCGACCTCGGAGTTGATGGTCAGTTCTGTTCGTTCGGCGGGCGCCAGAAGCGCTGACCATGCGGCGATCAACCCTGCCCAAGTTTCGTTCCTTCGCCGTTTTGCCCACACTTCACTTCGCCACGGGCCTGCGGGGTCCAGTTCATCTCGCCGGCGAGGATCGTCGGCCTCTGTCTCTCGTTTCGAGAGAGGTGCGATCCAGGTCCACGGCCGAAACAGCAGCCAATCCCGGCCGGCACGCCTGTCGAACGACAGGATGACCATCTCTGCCCAGCGCCTGTCGCCGCCGCGGTCGGTCTGTCCATACTTTGCGTCCAGGTACCCAAACAACGAGCCCTCGTAGGCGCGATTCATGCCCGTCCGAATTCTTTGGAAGCCGGCTGGCTCGCCCTCGAGAGTCCCCTCGAGGAGCAGATTGGGCGACCCGCCTCTTGCGACCCTCATCCGGACCGGTGCGACTTCGGCCACGGCTCGGGCAAGCAGTTGCAGCATGAGGTTGTGGTGATGCCGAGGTGCATCGGGAGCGAGGAGGTCCAGCTCGACTTCCTCCGCCGGGCCGGGCGTGCCTCGATCAGCCAGGTTCGGGTCCGCACGCAGGCAATCAAGTGCTGCTTCTGGTTTACCGAGACACAAGACCTCACCTGGCCCGCTGACCACTATTGGCCACTCATCGGTGGGGTGAAACGCTCTCCTCACCTCGCCTCGCCTCCAGGCGCTCGGGATGACGACGCGAGTCACGGTGACCGACGCCTCCAGAAGCGGAAGCGCATTGAAACGAAGGACTGGCCAATTTTGCCTGTTCGTCGGCAGTGCTGCGGGCACAGACCGTGGCTTCGGGTGCAGGCGGTTGAAGTACTCCCGCATCGCTTGGTCGACTGTGACCTGTCGTGAGAGCGCGGTCATCGTCTCGTCGAAGCTAGGCGCGATGACGAGGGTCGTAGACACGTTGTTCGCTGCAGCGGCTCGCAGCAGGGTCTCGACGCCGGGTACGGGGCTTTCGTGGGGTCGAATGAGCCACCAGATGCCATGAGGCCAGCCGTCTGGAAGGGTCGCAGCCTCGATCAGCATGTCCATGACCGACTCGTCCCTGCCGCTGTACCCGCTGACGACCAGGCCGAACTGCCGGCTCGCACCGACGACGAACCGGCGCAGCCCAGCTTCTTGTGTGCGCAGTTCATCGTCGGTGTTCATCAGCCGCTTTTCCCGGAAGTCTCCGTGGAGGTTCAGAACCAGGGGCCATTGACGGTTCTGCAGCGCGGTCGTTGCGCGTGCTGTTGAGTCCAGGCCGGCGACGTTCAGTTCGCGGCCGAGGTCCTGGTTCAGGTCCGTCCCTGCTCGTTGGGCTTCGGCAAAGCTCTTCTCCACAAGGCGGTCGAAGTTGGTTGTGATGACCAAGTCGCATGCCCCGGAGACGATCAACCCTCCGAAGACCCGCTGGGCGAAGCCGGGCTTCGCGCCCTCAATCAGCTGTTGAAGCAGTGCCTTTCGTGCGCTCGGTTCCGGCAAGCAAAGCGCGAACGCTGCCGAATAGTCGCCAGCGCTTCCAAGCGGCGGCATTCCGTTCGCGTCGTCAAAGAACGTATGCACCCGTTCGACCAGCGCTGGGTCGGTCTCATCCAGGTCCTGACGGACCAGCTGCTGGACTGCCGCGTATCGGTCGAACAGGAGCCGGTCTCTGATGGAGCTTGCGAGTGGCACACCGGCCGAGGCACTAGCGCCCGCACCGAGGAGCCAAGCGAATCGCTGACGTTGAACGGCCCAGGTCGTCGAGAACTCCTCCAGCGTCACCCGCTGCACGCCGTCAGCGACGAGAGCATCAAGTGCCGTCGCTGCATCCGCCGTGCTCACATCACGCTCCACTCGTTGGGGACTCTGGACAACACTCTACGAACTGCCTCCGTCAACACCGGGCATTCACTCATCTGTTCGGCCGCGACTACTCGCCCCAGTACTGCTGATGGGACTCGACCGGGGTCCATCAACTGTCCAGAAACGGTCGGTTCTACCCGGTGCTGCCCGGGTATCCTGTGACTAGCAGCGCGAGCTCTTCCCGCTCCACATCGAGGAGTTCCGTAGCTCTCAGGCATCGTCGGTCGCACTCGGCAAGGTCGTGAATCTGCCCAGAGGTCGCAGGTTCAAATCCTGCCCCCGCTACAATGCAAAACCGCAGGTCAGGGCCATGATCACCGATCATGGCCCTGACTGCTTCCCAGGTGTTTTCTGGTGAAATCCTGGTGAATATGCTCCCGGGAGCGTGTTCGCGTGAATCGCCCGTGGCCCGGACAGGCCTCGTTGGGCTGGGAAGGGTCGACTTCGTTCAGGCCGTGAGAGAGGCGATCAGCAGGCCTCGGGATGCTCGGGGAGCATCACACCAAACGCTCGGAGCAGCGCGAGACGCGCCTCCTCGCTCATTTGGTGAGTGTCAGCGATGCGGTGCGCCAGGGCGGCGTGGGCGTGCCCGATCCGCCGCAAGACGTCGTCCTTCCGGATGCCGTGAAGTCGGTTGCCCCACAGGTAGCCGGGGCCCGTCAGGCCGACCGCGTATGGGTGTGGGACCGACACTCGTGCTACCCCGTCCAGCCGGCGGCGGCTGGTGGTGAGCCCCGCGATGAGCCAGCGGTCGGCCAGCTCACTGACGAGTACGGCAGGGGACCTTGCCTGAGGAAGTTGGGTCCTCGACCGGGTTGTAGACGGCGGCGAGGACGACGTCGCCGGGACCAAATGCTGGGACGTCGTGGAGGGCAGGGCCATGAGGTTCTCCAGATCGAGCAAATGAGTCCACTGCTATCGGCGCTACCATGACTTCTGCTAGTGTTAGTGGCAGATGATGGCATCATGGTTGCGTGATAGTGAGATGGTATCATGACTGACACACCGCAAGGCCGCGACGAGCTCTCATCGCGACGCTCGTTCAGCGTCCGTATGCCCGAGGCCCTGTACCTGCAGCTTGAAGCCCTCTCCGCCCAGCGGGGCGAATCCATGAACAAGCTGGTCCAGACCGCCGTCGCCGCCCTCGCCGAACGCGGTGACCTGGCTCCTCTGGCTGCCGGTGCCGACATCCACCCCAAGATCGCCCGTGACGCTGTGCGGCAGGGCCCGGAGGCGATCGCTCCGCTCAGGGGCCTCGCCAAACATGCCACCAACAAGGACCAGATGGCGTTGGCAGCGGTGTTCTGGGCCGCGGCAGCACGGCTCGTCACAGCCCAGCAGGGCCCAGCGGCCGGCTCGCAGGAGCTAGCGCACTCTGCGGCGATCCTCGCCCGAACAAACTTCCGAGAGCTCACCATTGGGCTCCTCGAGGAGGCAGTGACGCTTGACCCCAACAACCTGGATGCGGTGAACCGCCTCGGGCAGCTCTTACACCATGCGGCGCAAGCAGAGGGCGACAATGTCGACCGCTACCGAGAGGCGGCGCGGCTGCTGTCGCGGGTCACTTTCGTGGATGACCGGGCCCGCCTGTTTCACGGTTGGTCGGCGTTGTATCTCGCCCGAGCGGATCGCGACCAGCACGCGACCTCGCGGGCGCTGGCCGAGATCGATGAAGCCATGCGTCGGTGGGCCTTCGCAGCGCGGGACCCCAAAGATCGGAGCGCTTGGGAGCGGCAGATCGATCGACTTCGGCAGCTCGACTACCGCGCAGAGGCGGAGGTGTTGATCGACTTTGCGCGGCAGCATGCGCGGTGGGGTAACGGGTCCGACAACCAGCCGGACACGTAGCCCGTGTACTCATCACCGTTTCGGAACCGGCGGTAGAAGACGCGAACCCCGGAGGTTCACGCATCCATGTACACGCCCCTGCGAAGATGACTTGGGGTGCTGACGCTGGGCGCCCGCGAGCCGGCTGTGTCGGACCTCCTGACTAGCGTCGGCAGGCTGTCGATCAGGAGGTCAAGTTGACGGGCGGTGCAGAGGGCGTCCCGGAATCCGTGGACGAATCGGGCGATGCCACATCGCTGTTCGACGTACTTCGCGTGGGTGCAACGGTCACCGGCCTTGCCGGTCCCGAGCCCGTCAAGGTCGTCGCCGTAGAGCGGCTGACGGACGACTCGGCGAACGTCATGTACCGGACCGAGTCGGGTCCGGCCGAACGCATCGTGTACGCGAACGCGGTCCACCACATCCGGGCGGTCAGGCCCGGCCTGTCGTTCAGCTTTGACGCCGACGCCAACGCGTTCCTGCTCGCGGCCGAGGCTCGTCGCATGCGGTTGGCGTATCTCTTCGACCCTCAGGCGGCTCTCGGTACAAGCGACGTTGAACCCCTGCCGCACCAGCTGCGGGCGGTCTACGAGACGATGCTGCACAAGCAACCGCTCCGCTATGTGCTCGCAGACGATCCAGGTGCCGGCAAGACGGTGATGGGCGGACTGCTCGTCAAGGAGCTGTTGCTGCGCGGCGACGCGGCGAATGTCATGGTCGTTTCCCCAGGAGTCCTCGTCGATCAGTGGGACGAGGAGATGCGGGAGAAGTTCGGCCTTGAGTTCGAGATGCTCACCCGCGACAGGATTCTCAATGAGGGCAATCCCTTTGCCCGGGGTGGCCTGTGGTTGGCACGCCTCGACGTGCTGGCCCGCAATAGCGAGGGCATCCTGGACAAGGCCTGTGAGGTCGACTGGGACCTCATCATCTTCGACGAGGCCCACAAGATGTCTGCCACGGTCTGGGGCAGCGAGGTCAAGAAGACGAAGCGATACCAGATGGCCGAGGAGCTCGGCAGACACACGCGCAACCTGCTGATGATGACCGCGACCCCTCACTCGGGTAAGGAGGAGCAGTTCCAGCTCTTCATGGCGCTGCTGGACTCCGACCGCTTCGAGGGCGTCGCCCGCGAGGGAAGCCGCAAGGTCGATGTCGACGACCTCATGCGTCGGCTGGTCAAGGAGGAGCTTCGGACGTTCGAGGGCACACGCCTGTTCCCCGAGCGCTTCGCGTTCACAGTCAAGTACGAGCTGTCGCAGCCCGAGAAGAAGCTGTACGTCGCCGTCACCGACTACGTCCGTGAGGAGATGAACCGCGCCGATCAGATCGAGGGTGACAAGCGGCGACGCACCGCGGTCGGATTCGCGCTCACCACGCTGCAGCGCCGACTTGCCTCGTCGCCGGCGGCCATCCACCGCTCATTGGAGCGACGCAAGGCACGGCTGGAGTCAGAGCTTCGCGAGTCACGCATGTACGCCGCGGTCAAGCGCGACGAGGTGGACGTCCCTGATGACTGGGAAGACCTCGACGACCTGACCGATGAGGAACGCGAGGCGCTCGAAGAGAAGGCCATCGCTGGGGCCACAAGCGCCCGCACGCCGGAAGAGCTGGAGACCGAGATCGCGGTGCTCGACCGGCTGCTGGTCAAGTCATCGGCTGTGAAGTCCTCACCGACCTACGCCAAGTGGGATGCGCTGCGCGACACGCTTGACGACAACGACGAGATGCGCGACGACACGGGTGCCCGGCGCAAGGTCATCATCTTCACCGAACACCGGGACACTCTCGACGACCTAGTGATGCGGCTGACCCAGCACCTCGGCCGAGACGACGCCGTCATCACCATCCACGGTGGCACCAAGCGAGAGGACCGCAAGAAGGCCAAGGAGACGTTCGAGCAGAACGAACGCTGCGTCTTCCTTATCGCCACCGACGCCGCAGGCGAGGGCGTGAACCTGCACAAGAACGCCCACCTGCTCATCAACTACGACCTGCCGTGGAACCCCAACCGCATCGAGCAGCGCTTCGGCCGGGTTCACCGCATCGGCCAGCCCAACACCTGCTTCATGTGGTCACTGGTCGCCGAGGACACCCGTGAGGGCGACGTCTACACCCGGCTGTTGGAGAAGCTCGAAGAGCAGCGCGCCACGCTCGGCGGTCGCGTCTACGACGTCCTCGGGCAGCTCTTCCAAGGCAATGCTCTTCGCGACCTGATGATCGCCGCCATCCGGGAAGCCAACAAGCCCGAGCGGCAGCGGTACCTCACCGAGGTAGTCGACCCCAAGATCGCCGACGGCATCCCTGAGCTGCTGCGCGCCAACCAGCTCGTGCCGTCGGCGATGGACGATGCCGAGATCGACGCGATGCGCCGCGAGATGGAACGAGCCGAGGCCGCGCGCCTCCAGCCGCACCACGTCGAAGCGTTCTTCCACCGAGCTTTCGCCGATGTCGGCGGCTCGCTGCGCATGCGGGAGAGTCATCGGTTCGAGATCAGGCGGGTGCCCTCAGAGGTCAAGGAGCGCGACCGGATCACCGGCTACGGTCAGCCGGTCGTGGACTCGTATCACCGCGTGACGTTCGACCCGAAGTTCGTCCGAGTCGAGGGGAACAACCACCTCGCGACGCTGCTTCACCCCGGGCACCCGCTCATGGCCGCCACGATGGGAGTCGTCTCCGATCGCCACCACGACGCACTGCGGCGTGGCGCGATACTCGTCGATCGATCTGACCTCTCGACAGAGCCCTACGTCGTGAGCCTCTTGGAGCACGACGTCACCGACGGCCGCGCTGCCCGAGATGGTCAGCCTTGGGTGGTCTCCCGTCGCGCGCAGTACGTCCGCATCGACATCGACGGGACCATCACCGCGCTCACCGGATCGCCCATCCCCAACTTCGAGGTGCCGACCGATGAGGAGCACACGCTGGCAGGGAAGATCCTCACCGAACCCTGGGCGCAAGCCTCCGACCTCGGCCAGCGAGTGATCCGTGGAGCGTCCGTCACCATCGCGAGAAGTCACGCCGATGAGGTCACCAAGCGCACGATCGAACGAGTCGACAAGACCGAGCGCCTGGTCCGTGAGCGCCTCACCCGCGAGATCAACTATTGGGACCAACGCGCGTTCGAGCTCGGTGAGCAGGAGCGTGCCGGAAAGAAGACAAGGCTGCCGGCCTCTCAAATGCGAGAACGCGCCGAGTCACTCGTTCGGCGCCTGGACCGTCGCGTCAAAGACCTCGAACTCGAACGCGACATCTCCGTACGGCCCCCGCGAGTCACCGGGGCATGCCTGGTCGTCCCGATCGGTTGGCTGGACGCGCAGGAAGATCCGGAAAGTGCCGACGCTCGGGCTCGCGAGACCACGCGCGTCGAGCGTCTCGCAGTCGATGCCGTCCTCCGCGCCGAGCGAACCCTTGGACACCGCCCGACAGAGATGCATCACAACAACCCCGGATACGACATCGAGTCAGACACCGGGACGCACATTGATTTCATCGAGGTCAAGGGCCGCGTTCTCGGCGCCAAGACCTTCGTCCTCACGCGCCAAGAGGCTGTGACGGCGCTCAACAAGGGTGACCACTCCGTGCTCGCGCTTGTGCAGGTCGCCGACGACGACAGCACCACAGTGTGTTACCTACGACACCCGATCACCCAACCTATCGATCCCCGTGCTGCCCGCGTGGAGTACGACTGGGAACCCTTCTGGAACGACGCAACAGAGATGAGCCAAGAGTGAGTGCTACGACCCGTAAGAGGAAGCTGATCGAGGTCGCGCTGCCACTCGACGAGATCAACGCCGCCTGCAAAGCCGACAAGGGCCGTAAGACGGGGACGATCCGTAACCTCCACAAGTGGTGGGCTCCGATGCCGTTGCCAGCTTGGCGTGCGCTGCTGTTCGCGGCGCTCGTAGACGACCCGGAAGATGACAATCAGCGGGTATATCTCCTCGACCTGATCAAGCGCTTGGTGCAGCACGGAGCTGACCTGCCTGCCGAGGCTGACCTCGCCGAGGCTCAGGCGATTCTTCGCAAGCAGTTCGGCGAGAACTTGCCGGGCGTCATGGACCCCTTCTGCGGTGGCGGGTCGACCCTGGTGGAGGCGCAGCGCCTTGGGCTCGAATCGTTTGGGTCCGACCTGAACCCGGTTCCAACGCTGATCAGTCGGACGCTGAGCCAGTTGCTCCCGCCCGTGTTTGGAAGGCAACCCCTTCACCCAGAGGTTGAATTACCGGGCGGACGCTCCGGTCAGCGACATATTGGATTCAACCTCGAGCCACGGACCTACCAGGGATATGAAGGGTTGATTCGGGACGCCAGCTACTACGCGGCAAGTATCGGCGAGCGGGCGTGGAGGGGCCTTAAGCAGCACTACAACTCGCGAGTCACTGAGCGCGTAGTCGCGTGGCTGTGGGCTCGGACCGCTGTCTGCCCGAATCCGACCTGTGGCACTGAGACGGTGCTGACGACATCGTGGCTGCTCTCCAAACGCAAAGGGGAGACTGCTTGGGTCGAGCCCCGGATCGAGAAGGACCGTGTCTCGCTTCAGGTGGTCACGGGACGTCCGATCAGTTCCCTGCCCGCGAGTCCCAAGACCGGCAACGGCGTTTTTGCTTGTTTGGCCTGCAAATCAACCCTTGATGGGAAGTACCTGCGGTCGGAGGGTGTTGCCGGCCGGCTAGGGCGAAGGATGACGGCCGTATGCATCGAGGAAAATGGAAAGAAGCGGTTCCGGTCGGCCACGCCGGCTGACGAGGCTGCTGCCAACTCGGTCCCAGAAGATTCGACTGAGTCAGCGCCACCTCTGGTCGGCAAGGCAACCATCAATGTCGGGCTCTATGGACTCTCAACGTGGGCCGATCTGTACACCCCGCGACAGTGGAAGACACTCGCTACGCACGCTGACCTCGTCGTCGACGTGAAAGAAGGCGTGCTCGCCGATGGAGGCGACGAAGGCTATGCGAACGCGATAGCGACGCTTCTCGGACTCTCAGTTGGCCGAATGGCCCAGTATCAATCCTCACAGGTCCGATGGTTCATCGACTCGCGTTCGGGTGCAGGCCAGCCTTTGCCGGCTTTCGGGCGCCACGACCTCCCGATGCAATGGGATTTTGCCGAGCCGACGCCAGAGTTCGGTGCTGGCTCGATTGTCGGCGCGGTCAAGTCCGCAGCGGCTGGTTTGCCGATGACGGCCCACGGTACGGGCACTGTCATTCGCGAGGATGCGCGCACCGCATTTCGGCCTAATAGCCTGGTGGCTACCGATCCTCCGTATTTCGAGGCGATCAGCTATGCCGATCTCTCGGACTATTTCTATGTCTGGCACCGACGGGCACTTCGCGCAATCCACCCAGACCTCTACGCGACCGTCGCAGCCCCGAAGGCCAACGAGCTCACCGCGCTTGCAACTCGGCACGATGGTGATGCGAATGCTGCACGCGACTACTTCATCGCCGGATTCACCCAGGCTTTTGAGAACCTGCAGAAGTCGATGGGGCCGGGCTTGCCGATGCTTGTTGTCTACGCCTCCAAGGAAAAGGCCGGAGCCGGCGAGGAGATTGGGAGGTGGTCTTCAATCTTGACGGCTGCCATCGATTCCGGTCTGGAGATAACGGGTACCTGGCCGATCCACGGCACCGGTGGAAACCGGATGGTAGGAATTGGGGCGAATGCAGTCGCTACCTACATCGTCCTCGTGTGCCGACCAAGAGAGTCGAATGCGGCGAGTACCTCCCTTGCAGACTTCAATCGTGCCCTCCGACGGGAACTCGCACCAGCAGTTCGCGACCTTCAAGCAGCCTCGATCCTCCCGATTGACCTCGCACAAGCTGCTATGGGCCCTGGGATGGAGATCTATTCGCGCTATCGCGCGGTGCTGGACCAGTCGGGAAGTCCTGTCTCGGTTGAACATGCCCTCAGCCTGATCAACGCGGCGCTGGCTGAGGTGCTCGATGAGCAGGAGGGGGAGCTCGACGCGGCGTCGCGCTTCGCGGTCCGGTGGTGGGAGGCACATGGGTGGCAGGCAGCGTCGTTTGGCGATGCTGACAAGACAGTCCGCCCCTTGGGTATCAGCGTCGATGACGTCGTGCGGGCTCAGGTCGTCACAAGCCAGGCGAATAAGGTTCAGTTGCGTGGAGCCCAGGGGCTGGACCGCGGCTGGACTCCAGGAAAGGACATCCTCCCTACCGCTTGGGAAGCCGTCCATCACTTGGCCGATCGCCTCATAGACGGAGGTGGCGAGTTGGAGGCCGCCAAGCTCATGGCCGAACTCGGAGACCTCCAGGATCCTGCGATGACTCTGGTATACCGGCTCCACGACATCGCGGCGGCGAAGGCCCGAACCGCGGATCAGGAGCGCTACAACGCGTTGATCAACTCTTGGTCTGAACTCCTGCGACTGAGCGGTGACGGGCGCGTGACTGCAGAGGGGTTGTTCTGACATGGCGGCACTGACTAACAAGGAGCGTGTGGGTCGCGCCCTTGATCTGGTGGCCGAGGGTCTCGGCCCGTGGATGATCACTGCGCTCCATGCGAAGTATGGAGACGGATGGGCCGCCGAGGTCGGCCGAACAGCTGGCTTGACTGGGCGTGAGGCGACACCGAACCAGTCCGATCCGGCGTACCTGTTCTGGGTCTTCGACAAGCAGTGGCACGGGCTGTTCAGGGACCAGCTCTCCTTTGAGGACAAGCGAGCGGTCTCAGCACTGTGGGATGCGCGCAAGGAGTGGGCTCACGGTGAGCGCATCTCCTCCGAACGCACCGAGCGCGTACTCATGGACGCCGAACACATCCTTCGCTCTATCGGGGCTGTGCAGCAGGCGGACAAGGCTGAGGAGATGCGCCGCGAGTTCCGGCGGCTCATGTTCGAGGAGGACCAGAAGCGACTCCAGCGTGCGCAGGAGAAGGCGCTTTCGGTCCAGGTTGACTCGACCGGATTGCCCGCGTGGCGCGATGTGGTCGAACCGCACGACGACGTGGCGCGTGGGACTTTCGAGCTCGCCCAGTTCGCGGCGGACCTCCGCCAGGTGCATCAGGGTGTCGCAGGTCCTGAGTACGGCGACCCCGTGGAGTTCTTCGGCCGGACTTACCTGACGCGCGGCCTTCGGTACCTGCTGGAGCAGGCGGTCCGGCGCCTCTCAGGTGGTGGCGGCGAGCCGGTGATCGACCTGATGACGACCTTCGGCGGCGGCAAGACGCACTCACTACTCGCGGTCTATCACGCCGCGTCCGGGCTCTCGGCCGAGAAGCTTCCGGGGATGCGTGAGCTCCTGGACGGCATCGGCATCGACGAACTGCCCGCCAAGGTCAACCGCGCTGTTCTGGTCGGGAACGACCTTTCTATCCTCGGCATGCCGAAGCCGGAGGGATTCACGGTCAACACGCTGTGGGGCGAGCTGGCGTACCAGCTCGGCGGCAAGAAGGGCTACGACCAGGTCGCTCGCTACGACGAGCAGTCTGTTCCCCCCACCACGACGGCCATCGCTGATCTGCTGGCGAAGTACGGCCCGTGCATCGTCCTGATAGACGAGTGGGTCGCCTACCTGCGGCAACTGTGGTCACGCGAGAAGACGGCTCCGGCCGGCACATTCGACGGACACATGACGTTCGTTCAGTCGCTGACCGAGGCAGTGAAGTCGGTCCCGACGGCTCTCCTCGTGGTCTCGTTGCCTGCCTCGGACGTGGTGCGGGACATGGCGGGCGCGGAAGCGCCGATCGAGAACGAGCACGAGGTCGGCGGCACCGCAGGCTTGGAGGCGCTCCGGCATCTGCGTTCAGTGATCCACCGTGTGGAGTCCGCGTGGCAGCCGGCGACGATCGAGGAGTCGTTCGAGATTGTCCGGCGCCGGGTCTTCAAGCCTTTCGGTCGGGAGCAGGATGCGGCTCGTGAACTTGTGGTACTGAAGTTCACGGATCACTACCTGCGCTATGCATCCGATGTCCCGAGCGAAGTGATGCAGCCCGGCTATCGGGCGTCGATGAAGACCGCGTACCCGATCCACCCCGAGTTGTTCGACCGGCTGTACAAGGACTGGTCGACGTTGGAGCGCTTCCAGCGCACTCGTGGTGTGCTGCGCCTGATGGCGACGGTCGTCTACGCGTTGTGGATCAGCGGCGACAAGTCTCCGATGATTCTGCCTGCCTCGATCCCGCTCGACAGTGCCAAGGTCTTCGACGAGCTCGCCAATCACCTCGATGACTCCTGGAAGCCCATCGTCGACGCGGACGTTGCCGGTGAGACGTCGACGGCCAACGTGGTCGACAGTGAGATCAAGATCCTCGGGAAGTCGATGGCGACCAAGCGCGCAGCACGTTGCGTCTTCCTGGGCACGGCGCCGATGGCGAACCTTCGCCAGCGTGATGGGAGCGCGGCAACGATCCGCGGCATCGAACAGAAGCGCGTCGTGCTCGGGTCGACTTACCCCGGCGACAACCCCGCCCACATCACCGACGGCCTGCGGCGGCTGGGGGACCTCGGCAAGTACATGAACCGAGACCAGGACCGCTACTGGCTGTCGTTGCAGCAGACGGTTGCCCAGATTGTTCAGGAGCGCGCCGATTCCTACCACGAGGACCAGGTCTTCGATGAGCTTGCCGCCGTTGTCCGACAGGAGACGGACAAGGGGCTCTTCGAACGGGTCCACCGCTTCCCGCACGGCAGCATCGACGTGGAAGACGACCCCGGCATCGGCCTCGTGATCTTCGGCCCGGACCGCCCTTTCTCCAAGCGCGGACGGTCAGTCGCCGAGGACGCGTCGACCGAGTTCCTCACCAAGCGCGGTACGAACGCGCGCATCCACAAGAACAGCCTCGTGTTCCTCGCTCCCGAGGTAGACCGGATCGACGTACTCATCAACGCCGTACGACAGCGCATGGCGTGGGAGTACATCTTGGAGAACAAGGACTCACTCAACCTCGACCAGCACAACATCAAGGTCGCCGAGTCCCGGGTCGCTCAAGCCAAGCAGACCGTGGCGGACTCGATCCGCGAGGCGTACCGCTGGATCTTGGTGCCGACGCAGGAGCCTGGCTCGTCGGAGATCGAGCTGGAGTCGATCCTGATGAACGGTGACGGAACGCTCGCTGAGCGGGTGACGAAGAAGGCCGATGCGGGTGAGTTCGTCGTGCGCTCGTTCTCGCCGTCACTGCTGCGCATGCAGATCAACAGGCTCAACCTGTGGAAGGACAAGCCGTACGTGCCCGTCGACACGGTCGTCGGATACTTCAGCCAGTACGTCTACATGCCCAAGGTCGTGCAGCCCAAGGTCGTCATGGACGTGGTCTGGCACCTCGACGAGGTGCTCAGCATCGAGCTCGACGGCTTCGCCTACGCCGACTCATACGAGGACGGTCGGTTCGTCGGTCTGACCGTCACCAACCCGACCGCGGTCCGCCAGGGCGGCCTGCTTGTCGACCCGAAGGTCGCCTTGGAACTCATCGCCAAGGACACCAAGCCCAAGGACGAGACCGACACCGAGGAGGCCCCGGAGGACGCCGACACCGAGACGTCCACTGACCCGTCGAACCCGCCCGCACCCCGAGTGGCAACGGTGCCCAAGCGATTCCAGGCGACGAAGGACCTCACGACCAATCGAGTCGTCCGCGACGTGGGCCAGATCTACGAGGAGATCGTCTCCCACTTCGTGACCAGCGAAATCCCGATCCGGGTCTCCCTCGACATCGAGTCCGACCAGCTTGACAAGCTCACCGAGGACCAGCGCACGGCTATTCGCGAGAACCTCAAGACCCTCGGCTTCGAGGACGACGACTGGTCGATGGACTGATCTCGATGTCCGCTGATGACGCGTTCGATCGCGCATGGGTCCACGTCCCGGAAGGGGTCGCCGAGCGCTTGAAGGAGTTCAGCCAGGCGTGTCATCTGCTTGGAGTTGCGTGGATCGAGCTCGGTGCGAGCCTTGGGACAGTTCCGTCGCAGGATTCGCAGGCCAGCTTGACGCCGAGCAGTTCAATGCGTTCGCACCTAATGGTGGCAACAATGTCGCGTGGGCTCCAGGACAGTTTGCGGGCCTGTATGTCGATGCTCTTGCCCAACAACTGTTCGCGCTCGAAGCGCTCCTCGACGCGCAGCGCGCCGAACCTCGGTGTCGTCCGCAGCGCCGAGGAGATCGGCCACGTGGTCGGCATCGGATCGGCTGCCGCTCATGTCGCGGATGGTACCGGGGCGACGCCTCCGGCCCGCGGGTCCAGGGAACTGTCGTGCGGCGCCGGCTACCGGCGCACCGGGTATCTCAGGTGCAAGGCCCGATTGCCCTGGACCACGGTGGGATTCTCCAGCATCAGGTGATGCTGGTCGAGGCCGCCGAAATACGAGATTCCGTCGCCGAACAGCACCGGCACCAGGCTGACGCATACCTCGTCGACCAGTCCGAGACGCAGCGCCTGCTGAATGATGTCCGCACTGGAGATGATCACGTTCTGGTCGCCAGCGATCCGGCGAGCCGCCTCGACGGCCTCCGGAACTCCGGCCACGAACGTAGTCGTCGGCCACTTCTGGGCGGCGTCAACCGGAGGGCGATGCGTGACCACGACGACCGGCGCGCCGATGGGATGGTTGTCGTCCCAGCCGTTCGTGATGTCGAACAGGCGCCGCCCGCTGATGAGGGCGCCGGAGTTGTCCGTCAGCTCGTGTAGCGCCGTAGCGCTGTCCTGGTCCACCGCAAACGAGATGCCGTTGTTAGCGGTTCGTACCGGCGTCCCGCCGGCTTCGTACCATTCGAAGAGTTCTCCGACCTGGTCCGTCGGATCGGCGATGTACCCGTCCAGGGACATCGTCATGTGGGTGAGGACCTTGCCCATCGTCGACCTCCTCGATGACAGTTGCCCCGCCGGTAAGTACTCCTAGCCAACGCCCAGTCGAGGTCAGCGGACACTGCTGCCGCTCGGACTGCCGCCATCCGTCCACAGAATCGACCTACTATCGGACCCCGGGTACGGCGGGGCACTCCGCAGCCGGCAAGGTGCCGAGGGGAGGCCCCATGAGCTTCGACATTCGACCAGCGTCCGCCGAACGCTTCGCCGACGTCGCCGTCATGCTCGGACCGAAGAACCCCACGTCCTCGGTGTGCTGGTGCCTCAGCCATCGGCTCGATGCCGCCACGAACCGTTCGCTGGTCGGTCCGGACCGCGGCCGCTACGTCGAGAACTTGTGTTCACGGGACGTCGCCCCCGGCGTCCTCGCCTACGAGGAATCCGTCGTCGTCGGCTGGGCTGCGGTGGCTCCTCGCTCGCAGTTGCCGTTCGCCCGGTCCAAGAAGATCCCGCACGTCGACCAGCTACCGGTCTGGTCGATCTGGTGCGTCCGGGTCCGACCCGGATACCGCGGTCGTGGCGTGGCGCACGCCGTACTCGGTGGCGCCGTGGATTATGCGCGGGAGCGCGGCGCTCCCGCAGTCGAGGGGTACCCGGTGGACAACAACGGCGCCCGCGTCGACCTCACCATGGCCTACGTCGGGACCCGAAAACTGTTCGAGGACGCCGGATTCAGCTACGCCGCACCCACGTCGTCGGTCAGCGGCGGGTTTCCCCGTGTCCTGATGCGCCGCGACCTGTCGTAGGGACCACCCTGCACGGCTGCCGCCCACGTGCCGGAGCGCCACGCAGGGCGCCCGGCTCCCGGAATCGTCACGGCACAGCCAAGGCCTCGGTGGGAGAGAGCCGGGCCGCCCGTAGCGCCGGATAGAGGCCGGCGATACCGCCGATGAGGACCGTGGCGACAACGGCGCCGACCGTGGTCCACGCCGGCACCGTCGTCGGCCATCCTTGGTAGCGGGCGTACCCCGCGGTGACGACGATTCCCAGTGCCACACCGCCCAACCCGCCCAGCGCGGACAGCAACAGCGACTCGGTGAGGAACTGGGTGCGGACCTGCCCACGGGTGGCACCCAGCGAGCGGCGTAGGCCGATCTCAGCCCGACGCTCGAGAACCGAGATCACCATCGTGTTGGCCACCCCGACGCCGCCGACGAGCAAGGCGACCGCGCCCAGCCCCAGCAGCAGTCCGGTGAACGCTGCACCGGCGGCTCGCTGCGCGGTCAGCGCGTCCGACGGGCGGGATACCTCGACCTCGTTGGGCGCCTCAGGATTCGCCGTCGGCCCGAGGACCGCGCCGACGGCCTCGACCTGGCTGTCGTCGGAGCGGGTGTAGACGATGCTGGCCCGGCCGTCGAAGTCGAACTCCTCCGTCGCGACCGGCCAGCCGATCAACGCGGCGGTGTCCAGTTCGGGCGCGAGCGCCACCGGATCGAGGATGCCGACGACGGTGAACCACCTGCCGCCCACCAGGATCTGGATCTGTGGGCTGGCGTGGTTGATTCCCAACCGGGCGGCTGCCGTTGAACCCAACACGACGGCTGGGTAGTGACTCGTCGCCTCGTTTAACCAGCGACCGTCGCGCACGTGGCCGCCGATCGTGTCGAGCAGGCCGAGTCGCGCGGCGTACGTCGACAATCCTCCGGTCTGTACCTTCGGTATCTGGTCGGAGCGAAAGACCTTCGCATCGGCGATCTTGCCTACCGCTGACACCGATGTCACCGGGCCGATCCGGTCGATCATCGCTTCTGCCGCTTCGGGCAAGGTCGCGTCGGCGCCGGCGAGCGTACGGCCCGGCGTGACGGTCAGCAGGTTCGTCCCCAACGAGGCCAGCGTACGGTCGAGGTCGGCCTGCGACGACGACGAGATCCCCACAACGGCGACCATCGCGGCGATACCGATCGCGATACCCAACGCCGACAACAGGACTCGGGTGGGTCTGGTGCGCAGCCCGGAGGCGCCGACGCGAACGACATCGGTGGCGCGCAGGCGCGCCGGGACGAGTTTCCGGCTGTCCATCAGGAGTCCGTTCCCGCCGAGGTGGTCACCGTGGCGCGCGAATCCAGGATGTGTCCGTCCCGCATCTGCACCTGTCGAGGCAGGCTGGCGGCGATCTCCCGGTCGTGGGTGATGACGACGATCGTCGTCCCGGACGAATGCAACTGGCGGAGCAGGCCCATCACGGCAGTTCCGGCGACAGAGTCGAGGTTGCCCGTCGGCTCGTCGGCCAGCAGCAACGGCGGATCTCCCACCACGGCACGGGCTATGGCGACGCGCTGGCGCTCCCCACCGGACAACTGGTGCGGTCGGTGATCCAGCCGATGGCTGAGACCGACCCGGTCCAGCGCTGCTGCCGCCAGCTCCCGCCGCTGGGAACGACGGACGCCGGCGTACAGCAGGCCGTCTGCGACGTTGTCCACCGCGGCGACGCTGGGCGCCAAATGGAACTGCTGGAAGACAAATCCGATGCGCCGGGCGCGCAGGGCCGACAACTGGCGATCGGACAACGTTGCGATGTCGTTGTCGTCGATCACCACGCGCCCGGTCGTGGGCCGGTCCAGCGCGCCCAGGACGTGCAACATCGTCGACTTGCCGGAACCGGACGGGCCCACGATCGCGGTGAACTCACCGCTGTCGATGCGGAGGTCGACCGAAGCCAGCGCGGTGACATCCCCGGGATACACCTTCGTCACGTCGGTCAGTTCGATCATCGGGGCACGCCCACCTTGGCGCCCTCGGCAATGCCGTCACCGCTGATCTCGACCCGGCCGTCGGCGAACAGCCCAGTGGTCACCGCGACGTAGTCACTGCCGGACCCGTCCACCACTTCCACGCCGTAGCCACCGGAGGCCAAGGCGACCAGGGCGGCAACCGGAACGGTCAGGACGTCCCGATGCTGCGCTGCGGTGAACTCCACCTCGACGGTGGCGACATCCAGATCCTTGCCCGCTGCGGCGTCGGTCAGCGAGACGGTCACCGCGAGCGTGGTCTTGTCCTCGTCGTCAGGGTTCTCAGCAGGCTCGATCTGCGTGGTGACCGCCACCACCTGCCCCTTCAGGCGGGTGCCGTCGGGCAACTCGACGGTGACCGCGCTGCCCTTCTTGGCCAGCCGCTGGTCGGCGACGTCCAGCGACAGCGTCACGACTCGGGTCGTGCCGGTCAGCTCCAGGACGGCCTGGCCGACTGTCAACGTCTGCCCCAGCGCGGCGCTCACCGCTTCGACGCGGACGGCGCCCGGCGAGAAGACCACGCGACCCAGGTCGACCCGGCCGGTCGGCTGTATCCCGTGGTCCTCCTGCCACGCCTTCACCGCGGCGGCCGTCCCGGCAGTGAACGTCCGGTCCACGACGAATCCGCTGTAGCCCAGCGCCTTGAGGTTCTCCTCCAGCTGTTTCACGTCGAGGCCCTTCGTGCCGATCGACATGGGGCGATAGGCCGGCAACGACCCGGTGAGCAGGATCACCGGGTCGTCGTCGACGTCGAACAACCGCTGATTGCGCCGTACGACGGTCCCCGGCTCCGGCAACCACGTGACCGTGCCTGCCAGCTGTGAGTTCAGCGTGCTGGTCTCGCCGTAACCGAGAGTGCCACCGAAGGTTTCCGTGTCGTTCAGGGTCTGTCGAGTGACCGTGGCGGTCGCCGACGGCGAGCTGGCCGCCGGCGTGGCGCCGCGGGCGCCACCGAAACCGACGGTCACCGCCACCACGACGCCCGCCACGACGACGACGGTCGCGGCCAACGCCACCGTCCCGCCTCGTCGCCGACGTCGCGTCGGGGTCGGCACCGGTGTCGGCAAGTCGTCGGTCATGACGCGGCCCGTCGGGCTCCGTTGGGCAAGTAGAGCTTCTCGCACTTGTCCCGGGCGGCCTCGAAGTCCGGATCCTTCATGACGGTCTCGTCGAGAATTCCGCCGCCGGACTGCGGATCGGGGAAGGCGGCTACGCCGTTCTCCCGCATGCACTGCGCCATCTTGAGCATGTTCTCGTCCTGGGCCGGGCCGGGGCCGCCACCGTCGGGCTGGGTGGGGAGCAGGTCCTTACAGGCAGCTTGCGCGGCATCGAGGTTCTGCCCTGGCTTGCCGTTGAGCGTGATCTTCAGGCGACCGTCGCTGCCCACCTCGGGGTCGGCCATGTCGATGCCGTGTTCACGCATGCATTGGGCGAACTTGAGGCCCTGCTCCGCCGCGGTGAGATTCCCCGTCGTACCCGGGCTGGCACTCGTGGTCGAGCTCGGTCCCGTCGCCACCGAGGCCACCTGCTCGCCGGTGCCGGAACTCCCGCAGCCGGCCAGCGCGATCACGACAGCGACCGTCCACGTCGCCCAGGCGAACCTGGTTCTGTTCTTCATCGATCCACCCCGCTCCTCTGCGGCCGACCAGTCTCGGCCTGCCAGCAAGGAAAGCGATCGGGCTGTTTCGCCGGCAGTTCCACGGGAGCTAACGCGGAGGAAACACGGCGATCGGCGACCATGGCGGGCGCGGGTAGAGTCGTGCGCCGGCGCACGGGCGGAGGATGGTGCATGCGAGTCTTGGTGGTCGAGGACGAGCCGATGCTGGCCGATGCGATCGCCGAGTGGCTGCGGGGCGAGGCGCATGCCGTCGATATCGCCTTGGACGGCGGTTCGGCTGTGGAACGCCTCACTGTCAGCGACTACGACGTCGTGGTACTCGACCGCGACCTCCCGGTCCTGCACGGCGATGAGGTCTGCCGAACGGTCACCGACTCCGGAGCGACGACGCGGATCCTCATGCTCACCGCGGCCGCCGAGGTGGTCGACCGGGTGGCGGGGCTGTCGATCGGTGCGGACGACTACCTCACCAAACCGTTTGCGTTCCCGGAGCTGGCCGCTCGCGTCAACGCGCTGGGCCGCCGCGCACGTCCGGCTGCGCCGCCGGTGCTGCGGGGGGCGGGCATCGTGCTCGATCCGGCGCGCCGGGAGACGTTTCGCCACGGGCGCTACATCCTGCTGTCCAAGAAGGAGTTCGGTGTCCTTGCCGAGCTGATGCGGGCGGCGGGGGGCGTCGTCTCGGCTGAACAGCTGCTGGAGAAGGTCTGGGACGAGAACGTCGATCCGTTCACCTCGGCAGTGCGGCTCACGATCCACAAGCTGCGGCGCAAACTCGGCGAGCCGCCCGCGGTCGTGACCGTGCCCGGTGTGGGGTACCGGCTCGCATGAGAATCGCCGGTCCGCGCACGCTGAAGGCCCGGCTGACGCTGATCTACGGCGGCCTGTTCTTCCTGGCCGGCACCGTCTTGCTGGGCGTGACGTACCTGCTGGTCGACCGGCAACTGCCGGCGACGAATGTGATCGCCAGTCAGATCGGGCCGCAGCCGACGAGCCAACCGACGAGCCAACCGACGGGACCGACCGGCCCGGGCCAAGCGACGGGCCCGGGGCAACCCACCGGCCAGGGCCAAGCTACGAGCCAGGGGCAGCCGTCAAGTCAGGGGCAGCCAACGCCGACGGGGAGCGCCCCGTCGCTGTGGACCGGTAGCGGCGAAGTCATTGCGGTCGAGGATGTCCCCGGCTTCCTGGCCGCCGAGGCGGTCCGGCTACGCAGCGAGACGGTGTCGTCCCTGCTGCGGCAGGGCGCAATCGCGCTGGTCCTGGTCGGCAGCGTGTCGGTCGGCTTGGGCTGGCTGGTCGCCGGACGGGTTCTCGCGCCGCTGCACCGCGTGACCGAGACGGCCAGACGCATCGCGTCGGCGCCGGCAGCCGATCGGGGGCTGCATGAACGTATTGCGCTGCCGGGTCGTTCGGACGAGGTCAAGGAGCTCGCCGACACCTTCGACTCCATGCTGGAGCGCCTGGACCGGTCGTTCGAGGGTCAGCGTTCCTTCGTCGCCAACGCGTCACACGAACTGCGGACGCCGCTGACTCTCAACCGTGCGTTGGTCGAGCTGGCGATGCATCGCAAGACCGCCTCAGCCGACGTCCAGCAACTCGGCGAGGCGTTGCTGCAGATCAACACTCGCCACGAGCGCCTGATCGCCGGACTGCTGCTGCTCGCCCGCTCCGACAGCGAGGTACTCAGCAGGTCGCCGGTGGATCTCGCCGATGTCCTGCACCACGTCGTCGCGCAGTCCTCCGGCGACGCTCAAGCCGCTGGCGTCACGCTTCGTACCCGAGCCGAGGCGGCGCCGACCACCGGTGACCCGCTGCTGCTGGAGCGACTGACCCAGAACCTCGTGGACAACGGCATCAAGTACAACGTCGCGACACCGGACGGCTTCGTCGTCGTGACCAGCGGTGTGGTCGACGACCGGGTCGAATTGGAGGTGGAGAACTCCGGGCCGGTGATCCCCGCCTACGATGTGCCGGTGCTCTTCGAACCGTTCCGCCGGTTGGGCACCGAACGACTGGTCACGGCGAAGGGAGCCGGGCTCGGCCTGTCGATCGTCCGCTCGATCGCGCGCGCCCACGGCGGCGAGGTCATCGCTCGCGCCCGCGAAGCCGGCGGTCTGGTCGTCACGGTCCGGCTTCCGGCGGAATCGAGCTGAGGACAACCCGGATCGGAGTCGCTGATGGGGGCAGGGTTCGACGGTTTCGACGAGTTCGACATCGCCACAGCGGAGTCACACATCCACGGGCGACGCGGTGGCAGCGGGCCGCCGCTGTTGCTGCTGCACGGCATTCCCGAGACGCATCTGATGTGGCGGCGGGTGGCGCCAATCCTGGCGCGGCACCACACGGTCGTGGCGACCGACCTGACCGGATACGGCGACTCCGGTGCGCCGCCGAGCGCACCGGACCACGCGCCGTACTCGATGCGTCGACTCGCCCAGGAGCAGCTCGATGTCATGCAGCAGTTGGGCTTCCAGCGATTCTTCGTCGCCGGGCACGACCGTGGCGCGCGTTGCGCCTACCGGATGGCCCTGGACCACCCGCACGCGGTCGAACGGCTGGCCGTGCTCGACATCGTGCCCACCGGTGATGCCTTCGACCGGGCGGACATGGCCTTCAGCCTCGGCTTCTGGGTGTGGTCCTTCCTTGCGGCGCCGTACCCGGTCCCGGAGGAACTGATCGCGGCGAACCCCGCTGTGCTGGTCGACCACATGCTGCAGACGTGGTCGGACGATCCGGCTGCCTTTCCCGCCGAGGTCCGCAACGAGTACGTCGCGAAACTCTCGCGGCCGTCGGCGATCCATGCAGTCTGCGAGCAGTACCGAGCTGCCGCCACCGTCGATGTCGAACACGATCGGGCCGACCGCGGGACACGTGGTATCGCGTGGCCCCTCCTGGTGCTGTGGAGTGACTCCGGCCCGCTTGCCAGCTGGTACGACCCGCTGCAGCTGTGGCGGCAGTGGGCGACCGACGTCGAGGGCTGGCCGGTGCGGTCCGGCCACTTCATTCCGGAGGAGGCGCCCGCGGTCACTGCCGCCGCCTTGCTGCGCTTCCTCCACCGGGCCTGACCTGCCGCGGTGGCACGGCCGTGGCGGGCATGATCGGGTGATGCGACGACCTGGCACGTTCGGACGGAGATCGCGATGACGCAGACGGTGACCGGATCGGCCGCGGTGGACGGCGGCGATCCCGAGGTCAGGCCGCAGGACGACCTGTTTGGGCACGTCAACGGCTCGTGGTGGCGCAGCGTCGAGATCCCTCCCGACCTGCCGATGGCCGGCGATTTCGTCTGGTTGGGCGTGCAGACCGAAGCCGACATCGACGCCATCCTGCGCGAGGCAGCCGAACTGTCACTGTCGGCACCGGCAGCCCGGACGTCGCCGCTCGCCGCCCCGGGCACCCCGTTGCAGCAGGTGGGCGACCTGTACCGGTCGTTCCTTTCCACCGACCACGTCGAGGAGCGCGGTGCCGAACCGCTGACGGACCTGCTGGCGGCGGCCGCTGCCGTCGTGACACCGCCACAGCTCGTCGAGCTGTTCGGGCGGCTGGCTGCGGTCGGGGTCCCCGGCGCGTTCGACGTGCAGGTGCGGACCGACGATCGGCAGGCCGACCGGTACGTGGCCTACCTCAGCCAAGCCGGTCTCGGCCTGCCGGACGAGACGTACTACCGGCAGGAACCGTTCAACGCCGTACTCCCGGCGTACCGCAATCACATCGCGGCGATGTTGCGCTTGCTCGGCGACGACCCGGCGGCAGCGACCGCCGCCGCCGACCGCGTCGTGGCCCTGGAAACCCGGATCGCGGCGGTGCATTGGGACCGGGTGGCCGTGCGCGATGTCGTGCGCGGCTACACGCTGCTCGACGCCGACGAGTTCGCCGTGACGGCGCCAGCGCTGGACCTGACTGCGTGGCTGCGCGGTGCCGGCGCCGACGAGGGTCTGCTGCCCGAAATCGTGGTGCGGCAGCCGAGTTTCGCCGCCGGCCTCAGCGAGCTGCTCGGCGACGCAGAACTCCCGTCGTGGCGCGATTGGCTGCGGTTCCACATCGTCCGGTCGTACGCCGGCTACCTGAGCGCGCCGTTCGTCGACGAGCACTTCGAGTTCTACGGCAGGACGCTCACCGGATCGGCGGAACTCAAGCCGCGCTGGAAACGGGCGGTGGCGCTCACCAACCAGGTGCTCGGCGAAGCCGTCGGGAAGCTGTACGTCGAACGGCACTTCCCGCCGGAGTCCAAGACGCGCATGGAGATTCTCGTCGGGAACCTGATCGAGGCGTACCGTCGTGACATCGAGTCGTTGGACTGGATGGGACCGCAGACTCGGCAGCGAGCGTTGGACAAGCTCGGGCAGCTGCGGACGAAGATCGGCTATCCGACCCGGTGGCGCGACTATTCGACGATCGAGATACGGCCTGACGACCTGGTCGGCAATGTGATGCGGGCACGGGCGTTCGAGAGCGCCCGCGAGCTGGGCAAACTCGGGCAGCCGGTGGACCCCGATGAGTGGTTCATGACTCCGCAGACGGTCAACGCCTACTACAGCCCCGGGACGCACGAGATCTGCTTTCCCGCGGCGATCCTTCGCCCGCCGTTCTTCCACCCCGACGCCGACGACGCCTACAACTACGGTGGCATCGGCGCTGTCATCGGCCACGAGATCGGTCATGCCTTCGACGATCAGGGATCCCGGTACGACGGGGCGGGCAACCTCGCCGACTGGTGGACCGACGACGACCGAGCGCGTTTCCAGCTGCGGGCCGACCGCCTGATCGCGCAGTACGACCAGTTCGAGCCCCGTGACCAGCCGGGGTTCCGTGTCAACGGCGGCCTGACCGTCGGCGAGAACATCGGCGATCTCGGCGGGCTCCAGATCGGCCTGCAGGCATACCTGATCAGCCGCGACGGCAGCGTGCCGCCCGTCATCGCCGGACTGACCGGCGTCCAGCGGGTCTTCACCAGTTGGGCACTGTGCTGGCGGCTGAAGGCGCGGGCCGAACTCGGCGCTCAGTTGCTGGCCGTCGATCCGCATGCCCCCGCCGAGTTCCGGGCCAACGTCGCACGGAACCTCGACGAGTTCCACGAGGCCTACCGCACCGAGCCCGGGGACGGCATGTGGCTCGACCCGCCGGATCGGGTGCGCATCTGGTAGTCGCCGCGCCCCCCGTACGCCGCTGCGCTGGCCCGGGCCGGCGGACCCGACCGGGGCCAGACCGGACCGGATCGGACCGGGGGCCGGGCGGTGGACCATGGCAGTCGGCACTTAGGCCGCTGGCCGGCCTTGCTGCCCGCCGTCGGTGTCCGGTTGTCCCGCAGGCCGTTCCGGGGTCGGGCTTGCCGGCGTCGTCGCTGCCGGGGTTGTCGCCACCGGGGTTGTCGCTGCCGGCGGTGATCCGGCAGCGGGCGCCGTTGTCGAACCGGGCTGCGGCGACCGCCGCCGGCCAGGCGGCGCGACCGGCGGGCGGGACGACTCCGCGGCGGTACGCCGGCGCGCGCCGCGCAGCATCGCCCGCAGCAGCACGGCGGCCACGACCCGCGCGACCTGCACCCCCGCCCCGACGGCCAGCGCCAGCCCGACGAGGGCGGGAACCGGCCAACCGAGCCGGGCCGCGACCAGCGCGCCGGCCGCGACGCCGAGCAGCGGCGCGACGACCGCGTGCACGTCATCCGCTGGCTCGCCCGTCCGGTTCCGGCGCATGAGGTCAGGATGGCGGCCGGCCACGGCCTCACGGCGCCGACACGCGGCGTCGGCGGGACGACGGCCGGGTGACTAGCGAAGCGCCAGCGCAGCTACTCGCAGATCGGCCACGAACGCCTGGTACGCCGCCTCGCGGTCGTCGGCGCGCAGAATGCTGGACGGGTGCACGGTGACCAGCCACCAGGCGGGCTGGACGTGGGCGGGTTCGTCCGGCCAGGTTTGCCGGCTGATGAGCCGTCCGCGGTCGCGGGTGACTCGGACCGAGGGGCCGAGCAACGAGGCCGTTGCCGTCGCTCCGAGCAGGACGACGACCTGCGGGTCGACGATCCCGAGTTCGGCCAGCAGCCACGGCCGACAGGCCCGGACATGTTCTGTGCCAGGTGTCTTGTGGAGCCGGCGGCCGGACGACGTTCGTTCGAAACGGAAGTGTTTCACCGCGTTCGTCACGTAGGCGTGGTCGCGGTCCAGTCCCACGTCCAGCAGCGCGCGGTCCAGCATCTTGCCGGCTGGGCCGACGAACGGCTGCCCGACGCGATCCTCTTGGTCGCCCGGTTGTTCGCCGACGAAGGCGAGCCGGGCAGCCGCTGATCCGGCCGAGAACACCGTCTGCGTCGCCGGTTCGCCGAGTTCACAGGCGCGGCAGTCCGCGGCCGCGCTGCGTAGTCCGGTCAACGACAGTCCCGGCGGGACCTGCGCCTGCGGCGGGTCGGTGTCCACCGGCGTGGTCTACCAGGATCAGGAGCTCTTGAACCACTGGTGCAGTGCGGCGGCGACAACCTCGTCCGGTGTCGTACGCCGCGCCTGTGCCTCCGCGCGCACCAGGCGGCGGACGGTTCGGCTGACGTTGACGTCGAGCGCGACCGGCAGGTCGGCTTCCGGCGTCAGCACGGTGTCAGCGGTGGTGGCTCCGGCCCGGGCGGCGCGAGTTGCCGGTGGCACCGTCGGCTGCCCGGCGTCTGCTGGCCGGGGGACGTCGAGCGCGGCGGGCGAAGAGAGCGAGCCCTTGGGCCGCTTGCTCTTCTTGCCGCTCTTGCCCTTGCGGTCCTTGCCAGCACCACCGGCCTGCGCAGCGGTGTCCCCCGGGCCGTCGGCGCCCTTCCGCTTCGACGGCTTGCCGGCCTTGGCCTTGCGCGGGTCCGCGTCGTGGTCGGTCGACTGCTGCCGGCCGGGCTTCTTCCGGTGGCTCTTGTGCTTCTTTCCGGACGGTGCTGGCGTCCCGGCCGGTTCGGGCAACGATGCCGGCCGCTTCCGATCTGCTGTCGTACGCCGATCAGCCGTCGTACGTCGATCAGCTGTGGTGTCCGGATCGTCGGCGTCGGCCCGGGCCGGGCCGGCAGCGCCGGGATCGTCCGGAGCGGCATCGGTGGGGGCGGGGGGCAGCAGGGCGCTGACCCACGGCGACTCGCGGACCGCGCGCAGCGGCGGCCGGGGGACGGCCGGGTGCACGCCGGCGTCGGCGGCGCGCCGCAGCGCCGGGCGCGGAGCGGGATTGCGATCGCCCGCGCTCACGACGACCTGCCCCCGACGGCGACAGCGTCCACCGACCCGCCCCCGACGACGCGGGTCCCGAGTGACTGGGCGCCCAGTGACGGGGAACCCACTGACGGCGAACCCAGTGACGGCGAACCCAGTGGTCGAACTCCGCCGGCCAGGGCCGGACCGGCGTGGTCAGCGGGTGCCAGCAGTTCGTCGAGCAGGTCGTCGAACGCGTCGATCACCTCGCCGATCCCCGGTGAACGCCAGGCTTGCACGGGCACGCAGGCGCCTTGTGCCTGGGCCACCGCGGCGCGTTCGAGGACCGGCGGGTCGAGTACCAGCCCGCCGTAGGTCCGGCGGAGCTCATCGAGCCGGAAGACGTGCTCACGGAGGCTGGGCCGCAGCCGGTTCACCACGATGCCGGCCGCGCGCAGCGCCAGGTTGGTGGTGTCGCGGACGACGGCGACGGCCTCCAGCGCCTGCGCTGCCCCCTGCAGGGCAAAGAACCCGGGTTCGGTCACGATGAGGGCGCGCTGGGCCGCCGCCAGGCCGTTGCGGGTCAACTCGCCCAACGACGGGGGGCAGTCGACGAGCACGACGTCGTAGCGGTCGGCGACACCGTCCAATGCCACGCGCAGCCGATGCGACGAGCCGTGGGTCTCCCGCGCGTTGCGATGCTCCAAGGCCTGCTCGCTGGCCAGCAGTTCGACCCCGCGGCCCCAGCCGGAGGCGACGATCGCGTCTGCGGCGATCCCGGGCCGCGCATCGGCCAGCACGTCGCCCACCGAAAGCCGCGCGTCCACCGGGTCCAGGGTGGCCGTCGAGTTGGCCTGCGGGTCCAGGTCCACCACCAGCACGCGCAAGCCGAGTTCCCAGGCGGCGCCGGCCAATCCGAGGGTGATCGTGCTCTTGCCGACCCCACCCTTGAGGGAGGTGACGGCGACGATCGGCATGGCCCGAGTGTGCCATTGCCCACAGCGCAAAGCCGGTTGCGCGGCCGCGTGGCGTGACCGCGCGTCGAGCGTCTGCGGCGTCGCGGAACCAGGATGCGTGGACCCTGACCACCGGCGGCGGCGAAGGGACACAATGGAGGCGGTTGACCGCACCGGCGCTCCTCGCCGGCCGACAGGGAGCAGTGAGGCGCCGCGTGAGCGAACTCATCGACACCACCGAGATGTACCTCCGGACGATCTTCGAGTTGCAGGAAGAGGGCATCCCGCCGCTGCGCGCCCGGATCGCCCAGCGGCTCGGGCAGAGCGGGCCGACCGTCTCGCAGACCGTGGCGCGGATGGAGCGTGACGGCCTGCTCACCGTCGAGGGCGACCGGCACCTGGAGTTGACCCCCGCCGGTGACCTGCTCGCGACCCGGGTCATGCGCAAGCACCGCCTCGCGGAGTGCCTGCTCATCCAGGTGATCGGGTTGCCGTGGGAGGACGTGCACGACGAGGCCTGTCGCTGGGAACACGTGATGAGTGACGCCGTCGAACGTCACCTGCTGGACCTGCTCGGGCACCCCACCGAGTCGCCGTTCGGCAATCCGATCCCCGGGCTGGCCGAACTCGATCCGGCGAGCCGGCAGACCGGGACGGGCGCCGACCTCACCAGCCTCGCCGACGCGTCGCGCGAAGACCGCTCCCGGGTACGGGTGCAGAGCATCAGCGAGCCGCTGCAGGCCGACCACCCGCTCATGGCGCGGTTGAAGAAGGTCGGGGTGCAGCCTGGCGAGGTCGTGCGTATCAGCCGTTCCGCGGCCGGCGCGGTCATGGTCGGCGCGGCCGGCGAATACACCGAACTCGACGACGGCACCGCGTCGCACGTCCTGGTCAGCCGGCTCGGCTGACCGCGTCCTGGTCACGCGGCTGCAGTAACCATCACGCGGCTGCACTGACCGCGGCACCGCCGGGTCGATCGTCGTACGGCTGCGTTGACGGTTGTACGGCGGTCAACGCCCCGCCGACACGGCGGCGGTCAGTTCAGCCGGTTGCGTGCCCGTTCGAAGTCCAGTCGCAGCTCGACGTCGGAGCGGCCGTCCTCGTGCGGCTTCACCGCGAGGAACTGGTGCAGCTGGATCATGTTGCGGTCGAAGCCCATCCGTGAGGCTGCCATATACAGCCGCCAGATCCTGGCCCGGCGGATCCCGACCTCGTCGACCGCCGCTGCCCAGTTCTCCTCGAGATTGTCACCCCAGGCCCGCAGCGTCAGCGCGTAGTGCTCCCGCAGGTTCTCGGAGTGCCGCAGTTCGAAACCCTCGCCGGTCATGGCCGTCAGCACCGCCGCCGGGCCGGTGAGTTCGCCGTCCGGGAAGACGTAGCGGTTGATGAAACCGCCGCGGTACTGCGTCTTTCCCTTGTCGTCTGCCCGGGTGATGCTGTGGTTGAGCAGCCGGCCGCCCGGCCGCAGCTTGCGGTGCAGCGAGGCGAAGTAGGACGGGTAGTTGGCCTTCCCGATGTGTTCGGTGAGGCCGATCGACGAGATCGCGTCGAAGTCGGATTCCGGGACGTCGCGGTAGTCGCAGAAGCGGACCTCTGCCCGGTCCTGCAAACCGGCGTCGGCGATACCCTGCTGCGCCCACTCGGCCTGCTGCTGCGACAGCGTGGCGCCAATCGCGGTGACGCCGTAGTTCTTCACCGCGTGCATGACCATGCCGCCCCAGCCGCAGCCGACGTCGAGCAGCCGCATGCCGGGCCGCAGCGCCAGCTTGCGGCAGACCAGGTCGAACTTCTCCTCCTGGGCCTGTTCCAGCGAGGCGTCGGCGTCGGGGTACACCGCGCAGGTGTAGGCCATCGACGGCCCGAGCACCCAGGCGTAGAACCGGTTGCTGACGTCGTAGTGGTGGTGGATGGCCGCCGCATCGCGACGCCGGGTGTGCTGGCGCCAGCCGGACACGTGCGCCTCCTCCGGCGGCGGCGCCTCACGCTTCAGCAGGTAGGGAGCCAGCTCGCGGGCGATGCGTGCCTTGTCCTGCACCGAGACCGGACGGTTCTTGATGTCCCACAACAGCGTCAGCGCGGCATGCAGGTCGCCGTGGATCTCCAGGTCGCCGGCCACGTAGCCGCGGGCGAGTCCCAGCTGGCCGGGTGAGGCGGCGAAGTACGACATGGCCCGCGGCCGGCGCACCTCGACCCGTACCGGCGCGCCAGGCTGGCCGGTACGGCTGCCGTCGTACGCGGTGAACTCGACCGGGAAGTCCGGCCCGGCGACGAGGGCGAAGATGTCAGCGATCTGCACGGTGAACTCCTGTCATCGACTCTCGACGCACTTGCCATAGAGGTCGAGCAGCCTTCCATCGGGGTCGTACGTCTTCTTCAGTGAGGCGTAGGTGTCGCCGCCGTAGATAGCGGCGAATTCGTCGCGACCGTAGAAAGCGCTGGAGTACAGCGACTTGCGGCCACCGAGCTCGGTGACGACCTGCTCGATACGGCGGTTGAGACGCCCGGACGCAGGATCGACGCCGCGCGGCAGCGGCACGGTGCCCCAGAACCCGACGTTGACGTACGTCTCGTGCGGGTCGAACTGGTAGAGCGGCCAGTGCGCCGACGGGTCGCGCTGCCGCAGCGGGCACACCCATACCGGCCGCATGCCGATCTCCCGGTGGAAGAACTCCAGGAACTCGGCCAATCGTGACGCCGGGACCTCGATGTCCTGGACGACGAACTCGCGCTCGGGCCGGCCGAGCACGGCGTCCAGCCGGCGGGATACGCCGTAACGCCGGTCGAGCGCGACGAGCTTCCAGTAGGTGTCGCTGCGCAATCGGGACTTGGGCCACAGCCGGCGTACGACGGGGTGCTGCGCACCGAAGGCACGCGAGCACCAGAACCAGTCGGTGTCCCACCGCCACAGGTAGTCGCTGATGGTCAGCAGGTCCTCGGACCGTTGCTGGATGGACCGGTAGTAGATCTGTCCACCGGTGTAGTCCGACGGCGTTGGGGTTGCCGGCGGCGGCACGGCGACCTTCGTGCCCAGCGTGAGGTACTGCTCGTGCGGGCCGAAGACCGTGCCGTCCATGAAGTCCACCCGGACGCCGTCCCAGCTGTGCTCGGTGGTGATCCGGGCGGCGACCTCGGCCAGTTCGGCTGCGGTGCCCAAGCGGAGGTGGCGCAGCTGCACGTACGGCTCGACCGGCTCCAGCTCGATCCGCAGCCGCAGCGCGTATCCGAGGGTGCCGTAGGAGTTGGCGAACCCGAAGAACAGGCCGCGGTGGGGGTCGTCGGGGGCGCCGCTGACCGTTCGTACCTCGCCGTCCGCGGTGAGCACATCCATCTCGAGCACGGACTCGTGTGGCAGGCCCGCCCGGAAGCTCGCGGACTCGATCCCGAGCCCGGTGACCGCGCCGCCGAGGGTGATGGTCTTCAGCTGGGGCACGCACAACGGGACCAGGCCGTGGGGGAGGGTGGCCGCGACGAGGTGTTCGTACGTCGTCATCCCCTGGACGTCCGCGGTCCGGGCGACCGGGTCGATCGCCAGCACCCCGTCGAAGGCGGCGACGTCCAGCCCCGGTCCGGCGGCGGCCTGTCGCGCGCGGAAGAGGTTCGAGGTCCGCTTGGCCAGCCGGACCGGCGTCCCGGCGGGGATCGCGTCGTACTGCTGCCGCAATGCCTCGACCCGGGCGGCGTAGGCCCGCCACGGCTCGGCGACGGCCTCGGTGGTCATGGGCGAACCGTAGTCAATTCGGCCGCAGTCGCCGCGCAGCGGTCGCAGCCGTGACCGCCAGCGGTAACCGGGCTGAAACACCCGTGGCGTTCTCGGCGGCGACACCCGATGTCCGCCAACGGTTTCAGCGCGCATGTGGCCGGCTGTCGTGCCATGCTCGGCCTTCGAGACGTCGTGGAGGTGTGTCGTGCCGGACGGGATCGTGCAGGTGTCGGCCTTCCAGCGGTCTGATCGGAGCCTGGCGGGATTCGTCATGGCGGGCCGCTGGCCGGAATCCACGCGCGAGTGGGCGCAGTTCCTCGCTGTGGCCGTGCGGATCGCGGCGCTGCCCGGTCTGCTGGCGACCACGGCGGTGTTCCGCGCTGACGACGTCCTGCCCGACGAGCCGTCGGGGGACGTGGTGGGTCGGGTCACCTGGGCGGGCCCGATCGTCGGCGACGGCGCTGCGCAGCCCGGTCAGTTCGCCGAGCCGCAGCCGTCGGCTCTGGTGGTGCTGCATCCGCCGTCGGAGACCGCTCCGTCGACGCCGGAGGTGCTGGGCGCGGCCTCGGGCTGTGTGCTGCTGCCCGGAGTGCCCCACCTGGGGTTGGAGCACCGAGCTGCCTGGGTGGAGGCCGAGCCCGACGGGACGGTAACCCGCCTGGTGTCGGCTGTCGGCGTGAACCCGTTCGCCGATCCCGATCTGGCCGTCCTCGCCACGCTGTGCGCCGCCTGATCGGTCACGGCCGCCGGGCCGCAGGGCCAGCGGGAGCTAGCCGGCGGTGAGCAGGTCTTCGTAGCCGGGATGAGTCGTCAGCCAGCGAGCCACGAAGGGACACTGCGGATCTGCCGTCAGGCCCGCTGCCCGGGTCGCCTCCAGGGCGGCCCGGGCCAGCTCGCCGCCGAGGCCGCGGCCGCCGTACGCCGGGTCCACCTCGGTATGGATCAGGGTGCGGACGCCGTCGTGGTCGCGGTAGCCCAACTCGCCCGCCCTGGCGCCGTCCACAGTGACCACGAATCGTCGATGGGCGGCGTCGGCGGTGACCTCGACGCTCACCTCGCCGTGGCCGAGGCCGTGGCGGCGGCCGGGCAGCCGCGCCGGCGCGGCCCGGTCACCCGAGCAGTCCGCGGACGTACGCCGCCTGCCCGGCGTGCTGCAGGTCGTCGGACAGGATGCTGAGCAGCCGCACCCCGAGGGTGACCGGCGGGTCCCACCGGGTGTCGACGATGCGGTCCAAGTCGGCCGCGGTCAGTCCCGCGAGGTAGGCCCGGCTCGACCCGCTGACGGCCTCGGCGTACCCGCGCAGCAGCGGTGCGGTGACCGTACTGAGCAGGTCGACCTGGCCACGGTCGTGCGCATAGCCGGTGTCGTGGCTGGGCAGCGGCAGCGCGAAGCGCTCCTGCCAGCCGTCGGCTACCCAGCGCTGCGGCTGGTCGGCGACGTCGGCGATGTGGTCGTCCTGCACCCGGAAGAGGTGCCAGATCAGCCAGCCGATCGGGTTGGCGTCCGGGGTGACGCGGCGGTGCAGGTGATCGTCGGGCAGGTCGTCGAGGACCTCGGCGACCACCTCGTCGACGCGGCTGAATCCGTCGAGCAGCAGCGCTGCGACGTCCACGGCGGCCTGCTCAGACCGCTTCGACGGTGATGGAGAAGATGCCGGTGTACCACCCGCCGGGCGCGACGGTTCGCAGCGGGAACCGCCCGGAGAACGGGTCGATCGGCGCGGTCATCGGCTCGATGCAGACCGCCTTCGGGTCGGCCGGCGCCCACAGCAGCGCGTACGAGTAACCCTGCTCGATCGTCAACGCCAGGCGGCGGCCACCGCCGGTCACGCTGGCGCGAGCGCCCTCGGGCACCTCGGCGTACAGCGTCTCGTGGGTCGCGTCGCCGAGCGGCCCACTCAGCGCGGGAGTGTCGACGACCTCGCCGGTCGGCAGGTGATCGGCACCGGTGACGACGCGGCGGGTGAGCGGGACGTCCAGTTCCCAGTCGGCGCGGTCGGCACCGGCCGGAGCGAGGTACGGGTGCCAGCCGAAAGCCACCGGGACGTGTCGCGTGCCGGTCGCCGCGAGCGTCGTCGCGATGGTCAGCGTGCGGTCCATCAGGCTCGCGGTCACCGTGAGCCGGTGGGTGTACGGGAACGACTCGAAGCGCGGCCTGCCGTACACGTGGTCCAGGTGTGCGGTGACCGACGCCGGCCCGTCGATCGGCGCCCGGCTGGTGGCCAGATCCCAATCCGGGTGGGCGGCGAACAGCCCGTGGATCGGCTGCCCGGTGTCGCCGTCGATGCGGATGCCGGTCGCTGTCGGGGACAGGTCGATCGACTGGCCGGCCGCTTCATAGTGCAAGCTGGACAAGCGGTTTGCCCAGGGCGCCAGCAGCGGGATGCCGAATGACGAGCCTCGATCGAGGTACGCCGACATCCCGCCGCGAAGGCCCAGCAACTCCACGCCGTCGTCGGTCAGCGAACACCCGACCATGCCGGCGCCGGGCACGAACGTCGCGCGCAGGCCACTGGGCGAACTCAGGGTGACCGTCGCCAGTTCGGGGTGGTCGGGATGCTTGCCGTGGGTCACGTCGTAGTCGGCCATGTCCCGAACCTTAGGTCACCGCGGCGTCGTTGCCAGGTCAGGCACTGGCCCGATCGCCGGACCCCGTGAGCACGGTGAGCCCGGCCGCCGCGGCCCGGTCGAAGTGATCGTCGACGAGGACCGCCTGCCGACCGTGCCGGGCGAGGATCGAGGCCGCCGCAGCCGCCCGGTATCCCACGCCGCAATGGACCCACAGTTCGCCCGGCGGTACGTCGTTCACCCGGCGGGGCAACTCCGGCAGGGGGACGTGCACGGCGCCGGCCAGGTGCCCGCCGGACCACTCGCCGTCGCGCCGGACGTCGAGGACGACGACCGGCCGGCCCCGCCGGGCCGCGGCGAGGTCGTCGAAGGTGGCGGTACGCCATCGGCCCGGCTCGGCCGATCCGGACAGCGTCGCCGGGGCGGCCGTCGACACCGCGCGCGGCCGGTCGATGCCGATGCGCGCCAACTCCCGCTGGGCGGTGGCGATCTGCTCGTCGCTGCCCAGCAGGGTCACCGGCGTCCCCGGCGGCAGCAACGAGCCGAGCTGGACCGCCAGCGGGCCGTCCGCGCCGAGGTTGATGACGCCCGCGAGGTGCGCAACGGCGAACGCCGATCGGGACCGCAGGTCGATCACCCATTCCCCGGCCGCGATCCGTTGCCGCAGTTCGGCTCCGTCGATTACCGGCGGCGGTGACAGATCGATGGCCGGCGGTCCGGCGAGATTGGCTGGACCGATCCGCGCGTAGTACGCGGGCGGTTCGTCGAGGTCGGTGAGGGCGGCGACGACGAAGGCATCCCGCCCGAGCAGGAGGGCCGGGTTCGAGCCGGCCTGGCCGCCGATGGTCGCCTCGCCCGGGTCGTCGCTCGGCGAGCCGGTCGCGCACAGGCTGCCGAAGCCGTGGGTGGGATGGACGGCGACGACGTCCGGAAGCGTCATGGCCAGGGTTCGTGCCGAGCGCCACTGCTGGCCCGCCAGTTCCCGGGCATGGTCGGGGCCCAGCAGGTCGGTCCGCCCGGTGGCGCCCAGCAGGAGTGAGCCACCGGTGAAGACCGAGTGCGACGCGTCGTCGACATTGAGGACGTAGGACAGGTGAGTCCTGGTGTGTCCTGGGGTCGCCACCACCCGCACGGTGGTGCGGGTGCCCAGCGGCACGACGTCGCCGTGGCTGACCGGCCGTCGCGGGAAGGCGACCGGGTCGTCGCGGTTGATCAGGTGGTCGGCGCCGCTGTCGCGCGCGAGCGCATGGCCTCCGGTCAGGTAGTCGTTGTGAATGTGGGTTTCGGCGACGGCCACGATCTCCGCATCGTGTGCTGCGACGACCGCCTGGACCCGGTCGATGTCTCGTTGCGGGTCCACCACCAGCGCGCGGCGGCCGTCGATCACCACGTAGCTGCGGTCACCGAGCGACGGTGTGTCGATCGTGACGACGTCGACTCTGCTGCCTGCCATGGCTGTTCTCCCCTCCGCCGGTCCACCACTAAGACAACTAACAATACATGAAATGGGGAGGGGCGAGGAGTGACTGTCGCGGCGTGTCCGTCCGGTTCGGCCTGGCTCGATGCGTGGTCGCAGCGGCGAGCCGCTCGCCTTCGGAGCGACGGAGCGATGTTTCCGGAGCGACCGAGCGACCCATCGGTACGGTGACGCGGCGGAACTGCCCGGGAACGCCGCCGCTGCCGTGGGCGTCCGAGGCCGCAGAGTCGAGGGGGCAGCATGCAGCGGACCAGGATGGCCGGTGTCGGGGTCGTCGCGCTGGCGCTCGCGTCGATAGCCGGTTGCGGGACGTCCGGATCGACCGGGCCACACGTGTCGACCGGGCCACACGTGTCACCGAGTGGCACGTCGCCGCCCGCTGGCGGCGAGCTACCGCTGGGCCGCTGGGTGGCCCACGACGCAGTCGGTGAGCCGACCGAGGTCGCGGTGCGGATCGGCGAGGAGCTGGAGATCCATCGCGGCTGCTGGGCCCAGCGGGCGACGTGGGATGCGGCCCCCGACGGTGGCTTCGTCGCCACCGTGACTGGAGCGCAGGGCGCCTGCCACGTCGATCTGGCTGCCGCGCCGGCGGTTCCGTGGCTCGAGACGGCGCGGCAATACCGGCGTACCGAGCGCGGCTGGCAATTGCTCGCCGCCGACGGCAGCGTGACCGCCACGCTGCTACCGGCGGACGCGGGAAGCCCTCGATGGCCGTCGTCGTGGCCGTACCTGGCTGCGGTGCCTGACGCCATCGCCACGAGGAGTGCCGGGCCGGCGGCATTGCCGAGTCCGCTGCGCCCGGCGACCACGGCCGACCTCACCGGGACCTGGTTGCCTCCCGTGACTGTCCGGACTTCGACTCGTCCGTTCGCCACGGTCTCGGCGGTGGGCGACCTGACCGGTTCGGACGGCTGCAACGCGACAACCGGCCGCGTTACGGTCGGCGAGGGCGGCCGGGTGGTCGCGGTGCTGCGCCCGCAGACCGCGGTCGGCTGCGACGGCTATCCGGTCGCTGCGAACCTCGCCGGCGCGGCCCGGCTGGGCCTGGCGCCCGATGGCCGGCTGGTCGCAGTGGACGCGCGCGGCACGGTGACGGCCGAGTTGGTCCGCGGCGCCGCGCCACGGTGAGGCGCGGCTGTGGTGTCCGGCGCCGTACGGCGATGACGTCGTTGGTCCCGCCGTACGGCGGCGCCGGGCTACCGCCGTACGGCGACGCTGCTCAACCGACGACGGAATCGAAGATGTCCTTGGCAGCGACCGGTTTCGGCATGACACCCAGCGAGACGTAGTCGTCGATGGTGGCCTGCGCGTCGGCGACGACCTTGTCCGAGAGGGGGATCAGTCGCTGGTCCTGCTTGGCGATCACCGCGGTCGCGACATCGACCGGGAGTTTGGTCAGCGAGGCATACCACGCACCGGCTGCGGCCGGGTTGTCGATCCGCCACTTGTAGGCGCGGTCTACCCGTTGCAGATAGTCGGCGATCGCGGCACGTTTGCCCGGATCGGCCAGTGCCGCCGTCGAGGCAGGGAAGGTGAACAGCCCGTCGCTCAGGCCGGTCGAGTCCTCGATGACCTTTGCGCCGGCCCGCTGCGCGGTGACGAGATAGGGATCCCAGGTCTCCCAGGCGTCGATGCGGCCGGAGGCAAGCGCGGCCTGCGCGTCCGCCGGTGCCAGGAAGACGATGTTGACGTCCTTGGGATCCACCCCGGCGCGTTTGAGCTGGCGGATCAGGATCAGGTGCGCCGGGCTGCCTTTCAGGTTGGGGGCCACCGTCTTGCCGCGCAGGTCCGCCACGCTGGTGATCGGCGAGCCTTGCGGGACCAACAGGCCCAGCCCGTCGCCGCGGCTCTGCTTGAAGATGCCCGCAACCTTCAGCGGCGCACCGGCACCGATCGCGTTCACCGTCGTCGACAACGCCACGCCACCGAAGTCCGATGCGCCGGCCCGGATCGCCTCCAGCAACGGTGCACCACTGTCGAAGCGGGAGTACTCGACCCGGTAGGGCATTCCCACGTCCTGGCCGCTGGCCGCGAGCATCCCGCCGATCTGGCCGAGCTGGTCGCCGGTCCGGATCGTCACGGTGGTCAGATCAACCGGACCCGACGCGGCGGGTGCAGCGCCCGCCGACCCGCAGGCGGCCAGGATCAGGGCGGCACCGCCGGCGACGACGGCGAGTGCAGCAGAGCGGATTCGGGTGACGCGGGGCACGAGAACTCCAAGGTCGGGGTGGATGGCCGGGGCAGCATACACACAAAAGCCATGGACTTTGTATTGAGCTTTCGGACCTGGACAGCTTCAGCACACAACCGGTGCTGAAGCTGTACATTCGCGCGATGGCCCTGCCGGACTTCTTCATCGCCGGCGTCCCGAAGGCAGGCACGACCGCGCTGCATCGGGCGCTGGCGGCCCATCCCGACCTCTTCCTGTCCGCGGTCAAGGAGCCCAAGTACTTCCTGACCGGCGACCGGCGGCCCGCACCGTCGACGCAACGGGGGCCCGGGGATGCCCACAGTGCGCAGGAGTGGATCTGGCAGCAGGATCGTTACGAGGCCCTGTTCGCCGCTGCCCCGAGCACCTCGTTACGTGGCGAGAGCACACCGTTCTACCTGTACGACGCCACCGCGCTCGAGCGGATCGTCGCGGCGGTACCGGCCCCGCGTTTCGTCGTGGTCATCCGCGACCCGGTCGACCGGGCGTACTCGAACTGGATGCACCTGTGGTCGGACGGTCTGGAGACGCTGTCCTTCCCCGACGCCTGTGACGCCGAGGATGCCCGGATCGCGGCTGGCTACGCACCGTTCTGGCACTACCGGCGGGTCGGCCGCTACGGGGAGCAACTGCGCCGGCTGCTCTCGCTCGTGCCTGCCGACCAGGTCCTCGTGCTGCGCTACCGCGATCTGGTCGACGACAGCGATGTCACCCTGGACCGGGTCTGCGGTTTCCTCGGCGTACGACAGGGTGTGGTCCATCGGACCGGGTCGGACAATGTCCGCCCGTATGTACCGGCGACGGCCTGGACGAATGCTCTCGGCACGACGCTGCGCGCCGGCGCGGCCGTCGGCAGTCGGCTGCCACCGCAACTGTGGCGGCAGGTCAGCCGGCCGCTGTTGCGGTTGCGCTACGCGGCCGGCGCCGGGGCACCGCGGCCACAATTGGCGCCGCAGACGCGACGAGAACTGGTGACCTACTACGCCGACGACATCGCCGAGCTGCAGCAGCTGACCGGCATGGATGTCACCGACTGGTTGGGAGACAGCGGCTCCGGTGAGTTCAGGGAGCGGCGACGAACTGGGTGACCAGCGCATGTGACCCGTCGCTGGACGCCAGTTCGTAGTACAACCGCCAGCCCCCCTCGGGCAACGGCACGACGCTGAGGTAGCGCAGCGCGCCGTCGCCGTACGGCGATTGCGCGACGGGCCCGCCGTCCAGCGGCGTGAATCCGTGCCCGGCGGTGTATGCGGCTACACCCGTCCGCTCGGCCCAGTTCTCCGCTGCGGTGGCGCGGCCGTCGTAGAACACGACCGGCTGGTCGCCGGGCAGGACGGCGGTGATGCGGGCTCCGCGGGCATCCCAGGTCCCGGGGCGCCCGCGCAGCACCTCGTTGCCCCAGGTCCACGACAGTCCGTCGACGCTGTGGAGGTGGAACGAGCTCATCCGGTCGGTCGCGTCCGGGTCGTCGAGCGGATGGACGCACGCCCACATGTCCCACCGGCCGTCGGCGAGCCGGACGACCGGATCCTTGACCGCCGTACGGCTGTCGCCGGGCAGCACGACTGTGCGGCGACCCGATCCGAGTCCGTCGATGCGCTCGGCGTCGACCGCCTCGATCCACCAGTGCTTGCTCGCCGGGGTGGCGGCCGATACGTAGAGCCGCCAGCCGCCGTCGGGGAGCTGCACCAGCGCAGGACGTTCCAACGATTCGGCGCCGAAGGTGTCCCGGTGCACGGTGGTCACCGGAGCGAAGTGCACACCGTCCTCGGACCGGGCGATGACCACCCCGACCCCCCGACCGCGATCGAGCGGGTATCGCTCCCGGTACGCCAGCCAGAAGGCGCCGTCGGCGAGGACTGCGCTCGGCGCACCGGCCCACCAGCCAGGACCGGTCCCTGGCGCGGGGACGACGACGGTGCAGTCCTCGACCTGCGGGACGGGCAGGGGTCCTGTTGTCGTCGTGGGAATCACACCGCCACGATAGCGCCGAGGAGTTTCCGGTGGCGATGCAGCTGGGCGCTGCGTGACGGGCCAGCCCTGGGCGGCCGGTCGCGACGGAGTATCTGTGGCGCAGGCGGTATCAACTGTCGCCCCGACTGTCCTCGACAGCGGCGAGCCGGCTCAGTCCGTGGCGGGTCAGCACGCGATGGACTGTCGACGGATTCATTCGCAGGATCCGGGCGATTCGAGCGGGCCCCAGTCGCTGCCCCCGGCGAAGCGACACGATGCGCGCCTCAAGGGGCCCGTCGGTGCGGTTGGGAGAGTTGAGTGGACGGCTGGGTCGGTCACGCAGGCCGGCGACACCGTCGGTGTGGTGGCGGCGCAGCCACTTGTACACGGTCGATCGCGAGACCCCCATCGTCTCGGCGACCTCGCTGGCCGGGCGGCCGGCCTGGACGAGTTCGACGAGTCGCAGCCGGGCGGCCGGCGTCAGTCGCGACGTGCTCTGCCCCATGAGCTCAGCTTCGGTGTGCCCGGCCGACACCACTGGTCACACCGTGATCGCGTCGGCTGCGACATCGCACCGTCACTGCCGATGCCGGCCGGACCGATCTCGCACTCGTGGCTGTCTCGGGCACGTCGGCTCCTCGGTGGCTCGTCCGCGATAGCACACTATGGCGATTGACATTCTAGTCATATCGATTTGGTGAATGCCGCGAAGTCGTTGATCGGCAGCCCGGATCGCGGCCGGACATCGACGGCGCGTTCAGTCCGGCAGGAGCCGGCGGAGGACAGGGTGGATGCCGTCTACGTACGCGGCGATCGGCGCTGTGTCCCCGTCCAGTTCGGCCGCGGTGAGCACGAGCGAACGGAACGGGACGAGCGCGCCGAGTTCGACCAGGACCGGGCGTAGGTGAACCTCGGCGGCCAGTGAGTGCCCGGGGCCGCCGACGGTCATCAGGGGGAGAACAACCCTGCCCGCCAGGCTTCCCGTGGGAAGGTAGTCGAGGAAGACCTTGAGCAGTCCGGTGTAGGACGCCTTGTACGTCGGACTCGCCACGACGACGATCTGGGCGTCGGCCAGCGCACTGCCCTGCGCCGCGGCCACCGCGGGGACGTCGCCGAGCGGAAGGTCGCCGAGGTCCAACGAGGACTGCACGGCGGCGGGCAGGACCGCTGCCACCGCGTCGGCGAGCGCGACCGCTGCTCGATGCGTGCGGGATGCCCGCTGCGGGTTGCCGGTTACCACACTGATACTGGTCATCGGATTCCTTCGACTCGGCGGTGTGGCCAGATCGGTTGGCCAGCGGGTAGATCGGGCGGTACGGACAGCAGGCCTCGGGCGCGCAACACCGGGAACAGTTCCTCGCCGATGCGCACGGCCTCCTCGAGGTGGGGCTGGGCGGACAGGATCACGTGAGCAATGCCGACAGCGGCATACTCCTCGAGCCGGTCGGCGACCTGGTCATGGCTTCCGATGAGCGCCAGGCCCGCGCCGCGGCGGAGCAGTCCGATCCCGGCCCACAGATTCGGGCCGACGACGAGCCGGTCGCCCTGACCCCCGTGCAGGGCGGCCATCCGCCGCTGACCGACCGAGTCGGCCGCAGCGAACCGGTGGTGCGCCTGCTCGATCTGCTCGCGGTCCATCCCGGCCAACAACCGTTCGGCGTGATCCCATGCTTCGTCCGCGGTCTGCCGGCTGATGACGTGCACCCGCACTCCGACAGCCACCTGCCGCTGCGCCGCTGCGGCGAACCGCTGCAGGCGTGACACGGTGTCGGTCAAGGCGTCCAGTGGCTCCGCCCAGGTCAGGTGGACGTCGGCGTACCGGGCGGACACCCGCAGCGACGGATCCGACGACCCGCCGAGGAAGACCGGTGGCATCGGTTCGGGCCGGGTGTGCACGGTCGCACCGGCAACCCGGAGATACCGCCCGTCCAAGTCGAACGGGACGCCGGTGCTCGCGCCGCGGAACACGGCGAGGAACTCCTCGGTACGGGCATAGCGCTCGTCGTGGTCGAGCCAGTCACCGAAGCGGTGTTGCTCGCCGCGGTCGCCACCGGTGACGACGTTCAACAGCAGCCGTCCGGCCGACAGCCGTTGGTACGTCGCGGCCATCTGCGCGGCCAGGGTCGGGGACATCGCGTCGGCACGCAGCGCGACGAGGAACCGCAGCCGACGGGTGCTGCCCAGCAGGGCAGCGGTGGTCAGCCAAGGATCCTCGGCCCAGGTGCCGACGGGCGTCAGGACCGACTCGAAGCCGGCGAACTCCGCGGCCTGGGCGACCAGGGCGAGGTAGTCCAGGGTGGGCGGTCGCGGACTGGCCGCACCGCCGGTCAGCGCGCCGCCATCGGCTCGAACCACGCCGTGGCCGTCGCCGGTGGTGGGGAGGAACCAGTGCAGCTGCACCGGCTAGGCCGAGACTGCGGCAGGCCGTTGCGCGTCGCGCCGGGCGATCTCCTCGCGTACCAAGGGGATGAGGAACCGGCCGTAGTCCACCGCGTCGTCGAGCGGGTTGAAGCCGCGGATGAGCAACGTGCTCACGCCGATGTCGACGTAGTCCAGCAGCGCTTGGGCCACCGTCTCCGGTGAGCCGACCAGAGCCGTCGAGTTGCCCGGGGCGCCCGTCGCCTTGGCGATCGGCGTCCACAACGCGCGGTCGTGTCGCTCGCCGGCTTCGGCAGCCTGCAGCAATCGCTGGCTGCCGACGTTGGCCGCCGAGGCGCCCTGGAACCGCTTCTTGACCAGTGCATCCCAGTGCGGCTGACCGTCCTGGACGCGGCGCAGGATCTGATGCGCTCGGTCCCAGGCCAGGTCGTCGGTGGCACCGAGGATCGGGCGGAACGAAACACTGATGCGCGGAGCCGGTCGGCCTGCGGCAGTCGCGGCGTCCCGAATCGCGGCGATCTGGTCGGCGGTCTGGGCCAGCGGCTCGCCCCACAGGGCGAAGACGTCCGCGTGACGGCCGCCCACACGGTACGCCGGCTCCGACGACCCGCCGAAGTAGATCGGTAGGCCGTCCGGGTTCACCGGCCGCACATCAGAGACGTTGTCCTCGAAGCCGTAGTACGTGCCGGAGTAGGTCACCGGTTCCTGCGCGGTCCAGGCCAGGCGCAGGATCTCCAGATACTCGTCGGTTCGCGCGTAACGCTCGTCCTTGGTCAACCGGTCACCGTCACGGCGCTGCTCGGCGTCCGAGGCGCCGGTGATGGTGTGCAGCGCGGCGCGGCCGTCGGAGAGTTGGTCGAGCGTGGCGAACGCGCGGGCGGCGACGGTGGGAAAGACGAACCCCGGTCGGTGAGCGACCAGCAGGCCGAGCCGTTCGGTATGGGCGGCGGCGTACGCCGCGACCTGCAGGCCGTCGGGACGGCTGGACCCGTATCCGATGAGGGCCCGGTCGAAGCCGGCATCTTCATGCGCGCGGGCGACCCGGCGCAGAAAACCCTTGTCCACCACCGGCCCTGGCCGGCGCACGATCTCAGACTGCTCCTGGGTGTCGATCCACCCGATGAATTCGACAGGCATGGAAAGTCCTTTCGGTACTCGGGCGACGGCGAGGGTCAGAACCCGACGACGGTGCGGTCCACCGACGCCGCGGCGTCGATCGTGCGCGGATAGACCCCTTCGGACGCGAAGAGGTCCGCCACGCCCTGCCAGTTGCTCACCACCGCGTCGGTGATCGGCACCACGGCTGACGGTCCGCGGTCGTAGACGGCCTGGCTGATCGGTTGCGGCAGTTTGGTCAGCGTGCTGTACAACGCCACCGCCTCGACCGGGTTGGCAACCCGCCACTCGTAGGCCTTCTTCAGCCTGCCGACGAAGTCGGCGACCGCGGCGCGTCGCCCGGGATCGGCCAGCGCCGAGTTCGTCGTCACGACGACGCCGTAACCTTCGGCGAGTCCAGTGGAGTCGACGAGAATCCGTGCCCCGGCTGCCTCGGTCAGCGCGACGAACGGGTCCCAGACCGCCCAGGCATCAATGCGCCCGGAGGTGAACGCTGCCTGCGCGTCCGAGGGCAGCAGGTAGGACAGCGTCACCTCCGACTCGGCGATCCCGGCCTTCTTCAGCGCCTCGAGCACCAGCCAGTGGCCCACACTGCCTTTCGTCGTGGGTGAGATGTTCTTGCCCTTGAGGTCGGCCAGCGTCTTGATCGGCGAATCCTTCGGTACCACGATCGCCAGCGCCTTGCCGGCGCTTTGCAGCGCGGCGACGGCTTTCAGCGGCGCTCCGGCGGCGATGGCGTTGAGAGTCGGCGAGCCGCCCGCACCGGCGACGTCGGCGGCGTCGGCGCGCAGTGCCTCCAGTTGCGGCGCAGCGGCCTGGAAGTCCGACCACTCCACGTGGTACGGCGCGCCGTCGAGCGCCTTGGAGGCTTCCACCAGGCTGCGCGTGCTCTTGACCTGGTCTGCCACGCGGACGGTCACGGTCGACAGGTCGACGGTCGCTGCCGCCGGCTGACTGGTGCCACAGCCGGCGAGCCCGACGGCGGCAAACGTGGCGGTGAGCAGGGCGGCAGCGGTTGTCAGACCACGGAATCGAGCAGACACGGGAAACTCCTGAGGATGAACGACGAAGGGGCGAAGCGGCGGCGGCAATACCGACCGGGCCGTCAACGCGACCGGCCTGTCGTAGGCCGATCAGCGTCGCGGGAGATGAGGCGTCAGCAGTCCGCGCCGTGACATCGCGCCAGCACGGCCGCGGCAGGTAGAGCCGATGCTGCTGCAGCACAACAGCTCCGCCCGTCTCGTCGGCGCACCATGGCGGGGAGTGTGACCACGTCACCGCGCCGCTGTCAAATCACCTATTACCTACTGTAGACCCGTACTACTGAGACGGCGTCGCGCTGTAGCGGCCACCGGCGTGCTCGAGGTCGGTCCGCTTGGAGTGCGCCGCATCGACGCCCAGCCACCACGTCGGCTCCGTGCCAGATCGGGTCGCCGGGAGCTGCCCGGCGATGTGCTTGACAAATCAACATAAAGACACTAGAAAATACGCATGCTGCATCCCGGTGGTCGTGCAGCGGCGCCTGCCAGCCGCTGCCACTGTCGCTGTTGTCGGTAGTCGCCGGGCCGTTCGAGCCCGCCAGCCGCGACCTGGCCGCGGCACGAATCCCCGACCGATGAGCGCCGGTCAGTAGGGCCGGGCAACCACACGCGAGGAGCATCACTGTGGCAGTGACAGCGGCTAACCCGGCGGACTCCGGTCTGGATGAGCCTGCCGCGCATCGGCATCCCGGCCTCATCCGGGTCGTGGCAGGGAAGGGACGGCGCAGTCGGGTCCCCCGGCCGGTACGGCGGCTGACCGGTCCGCTGCTGCTCCTGGCACTCTGGCAGCTCGGATCGACCACCGGCATCATTCCGGCCGACGTGCTCGCGTCGCCGGCCACCGTCCTCAGTTCCTTCTGGCACCTGCTGACCGACGGCGAGCTGGTGAAGGCACTCGTCGTGTCACTGCAACGGGTCGTCCTCGGACTGCTCATCGGAGGGACGATCGGCATTTCCCTCGCGGTGATCGCCGGGCTCTTCCGGTTGGGCGAGGACCTGGTCGACGCGCCGGTCCAGATGCTGCGGACGGTGCCGTTCGTCGGCCTGATCCCGCTGCTGATCATCTGGTTCGGGATCGGCGAGACGCCCAAGATCGCCCTGGTCTGCCTCGGCGTGGGATTCCCGCTGTACCTCAACGTGTATGCCGGCATCCGCAATGTCGACGGGACGCTGGTCGAGGCGGCTCGTACCTTGGGCCTGTCGCGGCTGGGCCTCATCCGGCACGTGGTGCTGCCCGGCGCCCTGCCCAGCGCGCTGGTCGGTCTGCGCTATTCGCTCGGCATCGCCTGGCTCGCCCTGGTCTTCGCCGAACAGATCAACGCGACCGCGGGTCTGGGTTACTTGATGAACCAGGCCCGTGAGTACTTCCTCACCGACGTCATCGTCGTGTGCTTGGTCGTCTACGCCTTCCTGGGCCTGACCGCCGACCTCATCGTTCGGCTGCTCGAGCGGACGTTGCTGTCGTGGCGTCCCGCCTTCACCGGCTCCTGACCGGGCAGCGCCTGGTTCGGCAATCCCCGCGCACATCGACCATGCACCAGGAGAAGGGGTCCTCGTGACCGTCAGCTATTCACCGGACATTGCCCCGACCGCGCCAGCGGCGCCCGACGAAGCCGTCGCCGGCCAGCTCGCACCGGTCGACGTCGCTGTCAGCGTGTCCCACCTCGTTCGACGATTCGGCGACCGGGTCGTCATCGATGACCTGTCTCTGCAGCTGCACGCCGGCGAGTTCGTCGCATTGCTGGGAGCGAGCGGGTGCGGCAAGAGCACGCTGCTGCGCATCCTGGCGCAACTCGACACCGAGATCGCCGGCGATGTCTACGTCGCCGAACGTCGCGCCGTGGCGTTCCAGGCGCCGCGGCTGCTGCCGTGGAAGAAGATCTGGCGCAACGTCGTCCTCGGCCTGCCGGGCAAACCGGATCGACGCCGCGCGGAGCAGGCGCTGGCGGAGGTGGGACTGGCCAGCCACGCCGACGCCTGGCCGAAGACGTTGTCCGGCGGCGAGTCTCAGCGGGCGGCGCTGGCCCGGGCGCTGGTGCGCGAGCCGGACCTGTTGCTGCTGGACGAACCGTTCGCCGCGCTGGATGCCTTGACCCGGCTGAAGGCACAGGCACTCGTCGCCCGGTTGTGGGAGCGGCACGGTCCCGCGGTCCTGCTGGTGACGCACGACGTCGAGGAAGCACTGCTGCTGGCCGACCGGATCCTCGTCATGCGTGACGGCGTCATCGCGCACGATCGCCCCGTCGAACTGCCGCGGCCACGTGAGGTCGGGGATCCGGAGTTCGTGGCACTGCGCACCGAGCTGCTGGAATGGCTCGGCGTCGACGTCCGGAGCACTCGATGACGTCGCTGCATGTTCCGGCCGCGCCCATCCTGCTGCCGGACGATCCGTTCCACCGCCGGCTGCACCACGTCACACCGCTGGGTCTGGACGCCGAGACCGCTCAGACGTCAGGGATGCGACGGTTCGCCGCCATCAGTGGCGCCACGGTGCACGCCCGCGGACTCTGGATGGGGGAGACCCACGTGGCGCCCTCGACGGCGTCGGCCAACCACCACCACGGCGAATCCGAGACCGCGATCTTCGTCGTCTCCGGCCATCCGGAGTTCGTGTTCCTCGACCTCGAAGGCGAGGTGCCGACCGAGGTACGAGTCCATACCTCGCCGGGCGACTACGTGTTCGTGCCTCCCCATGTGCCGCACCGGGAGGAGAACCCGGATCCGGACGATGTGGCGATCGTGGTCATCGCCCGGACCACGCAGGAGGCCATCGTCGTCAACCTCGATTCACTGCGCTGGAGCGGTCCCGTGCTCACCAGCGGACAGGTATCGCGATGAGTACTCTGGTCGACGACTTCCCGGACACCGAAGACCCGGCCCCCGAACCGTCACTGCAGGCGCGGCTGGCGAACCTGCCGGACGTGGTGGCGCAACTGGCCGCGGCCGCCGACGAGCACGACCGTGAGGCAAGCTTTCCGTACGACGGCATCGCAGCGGTTCATCGCGCCCACCTGCTCACCTTGACCGTCGGCCGCCGGTACGGCGGACCCGGGGCGACGGCGTACGACCTCGTCAGCGTGCTGCGCGAACTCGGCCGTGGTGACCCCGCGGTCGCCCTGGTCAGCGCCATGACCCACTTCGTCCATCTGGCCCAGGACGTGCAGCCGACTTGGCCGGTCGAGCTGTATGCCCAGGTGCTGCGGGACGGCCGCCGCAGTCCGGTGCTGCTCAATGCGTTGCGGGTCGAACCGGACCTCGGGACCCCGGCACGAGGTGGGCTGCCGGCGACGACGGCACGGCGCACGTCCGACGGGTGGCGGATCACCGGCCGCAAGATCTTCAGCACGGGGTCGGTCGGGCTTGCGTGGATGCTGGTGTGGGCGGCAACCGACGAACCCATTCCCCGGGTCGGGAGCTTCATCGTGCCGGCAACGTCTGCGGGAGTGTCGATCGAACCCACCTGGGACCACCTCGGGCTGCGAGCGTCGGCCAGCCACGATGTCGTCTTCGATGACGTGGCTGTCCCGATCGACCACCACCTCGACCTCACCGAGGTCGGCTCGCCCCCGCAGGGCGGCGCGGCCGGGGCACAACTCGCCGCGATCGCCGGACTGGTGACGACCGCGTTGTACGTGGGAGTCGCCCGCAACGCGCTGGACTGGGTCGCCGACTTCGTCACGACGCGGACCCCGACCGCACTCGGTGCGCCGCTGTCGACACTGCCCCGCTTCCAGGCTGCCGTGGGCGACATCGCCCTGCGGATCGATGCCGCCGAGCAGTTGATCGAGGCTGCGGCGCTGGGGATCGACGCCGCAGATCCGGTCGCGATCGCCCGGGCGGCCGCCGGCGGCCCGAAGGTCGCCGCCACCCGGGAACTCATCGCCGCAGTCGAACAGGCGGTGGCGCTGGTCGGTAATCCCGGCCTGTCCCGTCGCCATCCTTTGCAGCGTCACTACCGGGACGTGCTGTGCAGCCGCGTCCACACCCCGCAGGACGATGCCGTGACCGTCGGCATCGGCCGTTCCCTTCTGTCGTCGAAAGGTTAGTGTCATGCCCGTCGAGTTCATCGGCCTGGTGGCCACGCAGGAATTCTCCGAGATCGTTGCCCGGCCCGGGCCGCTGGTGGATCTGGAGTTCACCCGCCGGATCGCTCGAGCCCACGAAGACAACGACTTCGACCAGGTGCTCATCGGTTACGCCTCGACGCAGCCGGACGGCCTGCAGGTGGCGGCGTACGCTGCGGCACATACCGAAAGACTGTCCTATCTGGTGGCACAGCGACCGGGCTTTCTCTTTCCGACGGTAGCGGCCCGTGCCTTCGCCACCTTGGATCAGTTCACCGGTGGGCGGCTCGCCCTCAACATCATCACCGGCGGCAGCGACGCAGAACAGCGCCGCGACGGTGACTACCTGGCCAAGGACGACCGCTACGACCGGACCGACGAGTTCCTCCAGATCCTGCGTCAGGCGTGGACGGCCGATGCCCCGTTCAGCTTCGCCGGCAAGCACTATCGCTTCGACGACTTCATCGCCAACGTCCGGCCCACTCGGCCCGACGGCGTGCCGATCTACTTCAGCGGGTCGTCCGACGCGGCGTACCGGGTGGGAGCACGGCACGCGGACGTGTACATGTTCTGGGGTGAGCCATTGGCGCAGGTCGCCGAGCAGATCGATCGCGTGCGGCAGGAGGCAGCTGCGGCAGGTCGCGCGGTTCCCCGCTTCAGTGTGTCGTTCCGCCCCATCCTGGGAGCGACGGAAGAACTGGCCTGGGCCCGGGCCGAGCAGATCCTGGACCGCATCACCGGCAAGGGTCTGCAGGAGCAGTACAAGTCCTTCTTCCGCTCCCCGAGCGGATCGGCGGTCAGCCCTCAGAACGCCGGTTCCCAGCGGTTGCTGGCCGCCGCCGCGCAGCAGGATCGGCACGACCGGGCACTGTGGACGGCTCCGGCGAAAGCGACTGGCGCCGCGGGCAACTCGACCGCGCTGGTCGGAACTCCGGAGACCGTGGCGGCCGCTTTGCTGGATTACTACGACATCGGTGTCACCACGTTCCTGATCCGTGGCTACGACCCGTACGACGATGTGCTGGACTACGGGCGCGACCTGATCCCGACGGTGCGTGCTGAGATCGCACGGCGGGACGCAGCACCGTTGCCGGCCGGCGCGGCCGAGGCGTCGTGACCGCGGTAGCGGCGGCCCGGTCCACCCTCGTCGTCGGCAGCGATGCCGGTCCCGAGTTGACGGCGCTGCTGCGGGCCGCCTTGGGCGACCGTGCCGGCGTGGACATCGTGGAGATCGATCCGGCGCGGGACCCCGGCTCAGCGCGTCCCACCGTGTTGTTCGCCGGCTTCCGCCGCGACGGACTTCCGCCCGCGTGGCTGACCGACGTCCGATGGGTGCACGTGCCGTCCGCCGGCATCGACGGAATCGCGGCCGACCTGTTCGACGGGCGACTGGTCACCGGTGGTCGAGGCATCGCGGCCGACCCGATCGCGGAGTACGTCGTCCATGCGCTGTTGCTGGCCGCCAAGGGAGATCTGTGGGTGAACCGTGCCTGGGTACGGCAGACCGACCTCCCCGTCGGTGGCCCGCGCATGCTCGGCGACTCGACCGTCGGGCTGGTCGGCCTCGGCGCCATCGGTACGGCCATCGCAACTCGGTTGCAGGCGTTCGGGACTCGTACCGTGGCGGTGCGTGCCACGACTGCTCCGGCGGCGGTCGCGGGAGTCGAGCTACTGCCGACGCTCGCGGCGATGCTGCCCCACGTCGACCATCTCGTGGTGGCCGTGCCGGCCACTCCGGCGACCCGCGCCCTGATCGGTGCCGAGGCGTTCGCGCGAGTCAAGCGGGGTGTGCACCTGGTGAACGTCGCCCGGGGCAGCGTCGTCGACCACGACGCGCTGCGCGACGCCCTCGACGACGGCCAGGTCGGCTCGGCCACCCTCGACGTGACTGATCCCGAACCCCTGCCGGACGGGCACTGGCTGTTGTCGCATCCGCGGGTGCGGGTCAGTCCGCACCTGTCGTTCCAGCGCCCCAGCGTGGTCAGCGACGTCGTCGGCCGCTTCGTCGACAACGTCGACCGCTACCAGGCAGGCGAGCCGCTGCTGGGCGTGGTCGATCCGATTCGTGGCTATTGACTCTCGAGCAGCGACCGAACTGTCGAGGTAGTCGACTTCGCAGCGGCAACCGACGTCTCAGTCGTGCGACCGACTCTTTCCGTTTCGTCATGAAGGGCTGTGCTTCCTGTGGCTGGCAAGACCAAGACTTTCCGTGGGATCGGCGGTGTCGGGCAGTTACGGCGTGCTGCTGTGGCAGGCGTCGCCGTGGCCGTCGCCAGCGCGCTCGTCTCCGGTTGCGGCAGTTCTGAAGCGGCGGGCACCGCGCCGACGGCATCGGCCGACCTGGCCGGTGTCACGCTTCGGGTCGGCCAGACCGGGTACGGCAACGTGGCCGCCTTGTTGAAGGCAGCCGGTATCGACAGCACCCCGTACAAGGTCGAGTTCAGCGTCTTCCAGGGCGGCAATCTCCAGTTGGAAGCGATGGCCGCCGGTGCGCTCGACGTGGCGACCACCAGCGAGATCCCGCCGATCTTCGCCAGCCTCGCCGCCGGCGGCGGCAACTTCAAGATTGTCGCCGTACAACGGGGCAGCACGCTGCAACAGGAGGTCCTGGTCCCGGCCGGATCGACCATCACCGACATTGCGGGCCTGAAGGGCAAGCGGGTGGCGTACGTGAAGTCGACCACGGCCCAGTACTTCCTGGACAAGTTGTTGCGACAGGCAGGCCTGAGCTGGACGGATGTCACGGCGGTCGACCTCACCGTGCCGGACGGCCTGGCCGCGCTGTTGTCCGGCCAGGTCGATGCCCTGGCGACCTACGGCAACGCCGTGGTCGGTGCTCACGCCAAAGGTGCGGTGACGATCGGGACGGGCAAGGACGTCCTGTCGGGCAACTTCCCGTGGGAGACAACGCCAGCGGTGATCTCGGATGCCGCGAAGTCCGCCGCACTCGCAGATCTGTTCGGCCGGGTCCAGCGCGGCTACGAGTGGGCACGTGCGCACGCCGACGAGTGGGCGGCGATCGTGGCCGGTCTGACCAAGCAGCCGGTCGACCAAGCACTGAACACGTTCCTGCTGCAGGAGACTCAGACGCCGACGCAATTGGTCGCCGTATCGGACAAGGCGATCGCCTCACAACAGGACGTCGCCGACGTCCTGCGTGCCGGCGGCACGCTGCCCAAGCAGGTCGACGTCGCGGGCTTGTGGTCGGACGCTTTCACCGCGGCATTGACGGCGCTGCCGTCACCTTCGGCTCGTGCCGTGTCCACCGCGTCACCGGCGAGTGGGTCGCCGGCCGGTGGTTCGCCAGCCGCTGTCTCGTCGTCCCCGGCGACGGCGACGGCGACGGCCTCGTCCGCGGCGCGCAACTGAGAAGCCCCCAGCCACCACGAAACTGGAGTTGCCATGACGCTCATCGCCGATCCGCCGGCTCGATCGGACTTCGCCCGGTCGTTGTCGGTTCGCACTCCCCGGCTGCCGGGCCCGCCGCAGTTCACATCGGCGGCCGACGAGCGGCTGCACCGCAAGCAGCGGCTCGCCGCGGCCCTGCGGATCTTCGGACGGTACGGGTACGACGAAGGACTGGCCGGTCACATCACCGCCCGGGATCCCGAGTTGACCTACCACTTCTGGGTCAATCCGCTGGGGCGCGCGTTCAGCCGGATCAGCGTCTCCGACCTGATCCTGGTCGACCCCGCCGGCCGCGTCGTCTACGGCGAGGCGCCGGTCAACCAGGCTGCGTTCGCGATCCACTCGGCGGTTCACGCCGCCCGGCCCGACGTCGTGTCGGCCGCTCACAGCCATTCGATTCACGGCAAGGCGCTGGCCGCACTGCGGGAGCCGCTCGAGCCGCTCAGTCAGGACGCCTGCCTGCTGTACGAGCGACAGGCCGTGGTCGAATTCGGCGGCGTAGCGCTGGACGCTGAGGAAGGCCGCCGAATCGCTGCTGGCCTGGGTTCGAATCGGCTGGCACTGTTGGCCAATCACGGCTTCCTGACAGTCGGTGGGAGTGTCGAGGAAGCCGCGGCGTTGTTCGTGATCGCCGAGCGCAACGCGCAGGTGCAGCTACTGGCGAAGGCGGCCGGGGACGTCAAGCCGATCTCGCACGAGGTCGCGACCTACACCCGGAACCAGGGCGAGAGCGCCGGCGACTTCGGGTGGTACCTGTTCGCCGGCTTGTGGGAGCAGATCGTGCACGAGCAGCCGGACCTATTGTGGTGAGCGCGATCTCGTCCGACGGCAGCACGGTCGCCCGTACGCCGGCAGCCGGTGCCCTGGATACGGCGACAGCCGGTGCGCTGGGTCCCGCGGATATCACGGCCGCTCCGAGCGTGGGTACCGCGGCCGCCGGCGCGCTGGATACCGCCGCTATCACGGCCGCTCCGATTGTGGCTACCGCCGCGACCGATCTCGTGGCGTCGTCCGGCGCCGTTGTCTCGCCGGATCTTGCCGTCGGTGATGTTGCGGGCGGCCTGCGGTTCTCACCGCCGGAGGGCGTCGCGATACGTGGCACGGTGATTGTGGTGGTGGGCCGGGGCGAGTCGCCAGCGGTGTATCCGCGATTCGGCCAGCGGCTGGCGGCTGACGGGTACGTCGTCGCCGTACCAGATCCGGCGTCGGCCGGATTCATCGATGGCCACACCGCCCAGGAGGTTGCCCGGGGTACTGAGGCGCTCGTCGCCGCCGTGCACCGGGAGCGGGATACCCCGGGGCGGGTGGTGGTCGTGGGATCGGATACCGGTGCCTGGTGGGCGTTGCTGGCCGCGGCCGCGACCTCGCAGGTTGCTGGCGTCGTCGCAGTCGGCCTGCCGCTGCGCGCCTCGCACGACCGGCTCGACTGGGACGCCGAGCTAGAGGTTCGGACGGCGTGCCCGGTGCATCGCGCGCGGCTGGACGACACCCAGACGCTGGCCCGCGACGCGCTGGCGGTCGTTCCCGAGGCGCTTCGTACGGCGGGATCCGCGGTGACGGTCGGCGTACCGATCCTGGTCCTGCACGGCGAACAGGATCAGATATCGCCGTGGCGGGACGCGGTGGCGCTGGCACGGACCTGGCCTACCGCCCGCGCGGTCACCGTGGCGGACGGTAGGCACGACGTCCTGAACGACCTCGCTCACCGCTCGGTAGCCGCTGAGATCGTCCAGCTGCTCGAACGCCTCCGGCTCGACCCAGCAGCCCCGCCGATCCTGCTCGACCACCCCTGACGCCGACCGGTCCATAAGCCGATCGGTCCTGCGCCGATCAGTTCCGGCCCGGTTTCGTACCGGCTTCGCGCGCCTTGTTGTTGCTAATTCGGCCGTACCGGCGCGAGATAGCAACAACGAAGCGCGCAACACCGGGGAACGTTCGGCCGTCCCGGCCGTAGTTAGCAACAACGAAGCGCGCAACACCGGCAACATCCGGCCCCCGGACGGCGACGGCCGGCGGCCGCAGTTGGGGTTAGTCGTCGACGCGGCCGACGGGGTGGTACAGGCCGTCGTGGTAGACCAAGCCGGGGGCGGCGCCGTCCTCGTGTACTTCCAGTGCTTCGGCGATGACCAGGGTGTGGTCGCCGACCGGGATCCGTTGGCGTACGGCGCAACGCAACCAGGCGGTCGCCCCGGCCAGCAGTGGTTCGCCCGACGGCAGCGTCGACCAGGCGATCGGGGGAGCGAAGCGATCCACGCCCCGCTGGGCGAATCGTCGGGCGACGACGTCCTGCTCATGGCCGAGCAGGTGAATCACGCACGAGTCCGCATCGGACATGGCGGCAAAGGTGGACGACGTCGCCGATACCGCGAACGAGACCAGCGGGGGCTGCAGCGAGACCGACGTCACCGAGGTCGCGGTGAAGCCGCGGGGACCTTCCGCGGTCATGAACGTGACGACGGCAACTCCGGCCGCATGCCGCCGGAAGGCTCGGCGGAAGTCCTGCGGATCCACGTCGTACGTCCTCACGGTCGTTACGTCGACAACGGACATCATCATCCTCGGGGTCGCTGGGCTGGGCACTCGGGTGGTCTCGGCGCGGAGCAGGGCGGCGCACCGGGTAGACCCCTAATGTATCAAAAAGACCCGTTGATTGTGTAGTTTGATCGTCATGTCATCTGCCGGTGCGGTCGACGCCGATATCGCCGTCGTCGGGGGCGGCGCAAGCGCGGCGCTGCTCGTGGCCGCGCTGCGGCGAGCCATCGGCGCCCAGCAGCGGGTCCGCACCCCGCGGGTCGTGGTCGTCGAACGATGTCAGCGGCCGCCCGGGACCGGCGTGGCCTATTCCACCGTCGAGCAGCAGCATCTGCTCAACGTGCGCGCCGACGCGCTCGGCGCCGATCCGCAGGATCCGGGCGGCTTCGTGTCGTGGTGTGCGACAAAGGGATTCTCGTACGGCGTCGACGATTTCGTACCTCGGTCGCGGTACGGGCAATACCTCAACGAGCAGCTGACCGCGACCTGCGGGATCGACGTCTCGGTCCGTCGAGCGGACGTCGTCGCGCTACGAGCCCGACCGGCCGGCGGCTGGACGGTTGCCACGACGGCAGGCGACCTCGCGGCGGCCGCCGTCGTGCTGGCGACCGGGAATGCCGCGCCCGGTGCTCCCGCCGCGCTGGCCGCGCTCGGACGGTCGGGCCGATACGTCGGCGATCCGTGGCGAACCGACCTCGCGGCCCGAGCGAGCGGCATCGCCGACGTCCTCGTCGTCGGGTCCGGACTGACCATGGTCGACGTCGTCCTCACGGTGACGGCGGTCTCGCCCGCCGCCCGCATCACCGTGGTGTCGCGGCACGGCCTGCTCCCGCAGGCGCACCGCCGGGGACGGGACGCGCCGGTCAGCATCGTGACAGCCGCGCAGGCCGATCGCGGCGACGTCGATCCGCGGGAGCTGCTCCGCCGGGTCAGGCTCGCCCTCGCCGAGGGGGCGGCCTGGCGGGCGGTCGTCGACGGCCTGCGACCGGTCACCGCGCAGCTGTGGGGGAGCTGGTCGGATGCCCAGCGCCGGCAGGCCCTCGAGCATGCCGGCCGTCGTTGGGAGGTCCACCGGCACCGTATGGCCCCCGCCGTCGCCGACCGGATGGCGGCGTTGCACCGCGCCGGCCGCATCGAGATCCACGCTGGCACCGTCCACTCGTTGGTCCACGGTGCCGACGACCGGATCTCCTACCGAGTGCGCGGCGATGCCGGCGTAGGCGAGTTGCGTCAGGCGGACCTGGTCGTCAACGCCACCGGCCCGGCGGCCAGCGTCGTGGACGACAGTCACCCGCTGCCGACGTCGCTGCTCACCGCGGGGTATGCCCGTCCCGGGCCGCTGGGCATCGGCCTGGAAACCGATCCCACCGGGCGGGTTCGCGACGCGGCAGGACGAGTCCAGTTGCGGCTCTTCGCGATCGGTTCGTTGCGTCGCGGGACGCTGTGGGAGAGCACGGCGATTCCGGAGCTGCGGTCGCAGGCGGTCGACATTGCGGCGCAACTCGCCACGCTGCCCGATGCGACTGCGCCAGACCGCGCGCCCGCGCCTGACCGCTCGCCGGCACCGGATCGCGCGACTGCGTCCGACTGCTCGCCTGAGCCAGCAACGTCGTCCCGGCCCGGTGATGCACCGTCGCCGGTGCCGCGCGCCGCGCCGGTGTAGCGTGCCGGCGATCCCTTGGCCCGCCACGGTTCGGAAGTCAGGAGCTGCCGGTGACCCATGAGCCGCGCCAGAACGTGACGTTCCGGAGCAACGGGGGGCACGCGCACGGCTATCGCGCGGTGCCGCCGTCCGGGTCGGGTCCGGCACTGTTGGTCATCCAGGAATGGTGGGGGCTGGACGATCACGTCGCCGACCTCGTGGACCGGTTCGCCGGCGAGGGCTTCGTGGCGTTGGCGCCCGACCTCTACGGCGGGACGGTCACTCACGACTCGGATCGGGCCTCCGAGCTGTTGGCGGAGTTGCCCGTCGAGCGTGCCGTGCAGGACCTGTCGGGGGCGGTCGACCACCTGCTGTTCGATCCGGCAGTGACGTCCACCCGGGTGGGTGCGGTCGGATTCTGTATCGGAGGGGGATTCGTCCTGCAGCTGGCTGCGGCGCGACCCGACAGCGTCGGGGCGGCGGTTCCGTTCTACGGGATCGGACCTGGGGTGCCGGAGGACTATTCGTCGATCAGGGCGCCGATCCAAGGCCACTATGCGGAGCAGGACACTTTCTACCCGGTAGAGCAGGCCAAGGAGCAGGAGCGCGACATCCGAAGCCAGGCCGGCGTTCCGGTCGAGTTCTTCTACTACCCGGCCGGTCATGCGTTTCTCAACGACAAAGATCTGCTGAACACCTATGACGCCGATCTCGCCGAGTTGGCGTGGCGCCGAGCCGTGACGTTCCTCCACCAACACCTCGGCTGATCACTACCCCGCTGGCGAGCACGCAGTGAGGATCAGGAGCCGTGAAGGTCCGGGTCGGTATCGGTATCGGGGAGTTTCCAGCGGATGCCCGCCCGTGGTTCGATGCGGTCCTCGACGCCTGTGAGCGGCTGAACATCGACTCGATCTGGCTGTCCCAGCGGCTGCGGGACCGCTACCTGTCACCCTTCGTCGCGATTTCCTACGCCGCAGCCAGGACCACCCGGCTGAAGCTGGGCACGTCGGTCGTCGTCCTGCCCGGGACCAATCCGGTACTCATGGCCGAAGCGATGGCCTCCATCGCTGTGCTGGCGCCGCGGCGGTTCCTGCCGGTGTTCGGCCTGGGGCCGGCATACCAGCAGGACCGTGGCGCGTTTCCGGTGAGCAGCCGCGGTCGTGGCCACGACTTCGACGAGTCGTTGGTGGTGGTACGGCGGCTGCTGGAAGCCGGCGGCCGGACCGCCTCGGCGACCGACTCCGCTGCCGCGTCCGACGCTGCCGAGAGTTCCGGCGGCGGGCACTCCGGCATCGACATCGAGGCCGGCCGGATTCGGCTGAGCGGCTTCGTCCTGGCGCCCCAGCCAGACCCCCCGCTGGATCTGTGGGTCGGTGGCCGGGCGCCTGCGGCGCTGCGCCGCGCCGGTCGGCTCGCTGACGGCTGGCTGGGCTCCGGCGTTCCGCCGTCGGAGGCCGAGGCCGCCGTTCGCCTCGTGCAGCAGGCCGCCGCAGAGGCAGGCCGGGTGGTCGACCCCGAGCACTTCGGTATGACGATTCCCTGGACAGCAACCCCTGGCGGGCGCGACGCGTTCCTGGCCGCACGGCGCGGCGGTGGCCCTGCGCCGGGAGGCGTCCCGGTCGGCTGGCAGCAGTTGCGCGAGTTGCTCGACGCCTACATCGCCGGCGGCCTGAGCAAGTTCGTCGTGCGGCCGGTCGAGGCGGGGGCCCACCTGCTGCCATGGTTGGACGAGTTCGCCGCCGAGGTGCTTCCGTTGCAGACCTGAGGTGCCGGTCGGGTAAAGAAGTAGTATGGAACCTTGACTGTCCGGCGCGGCGCTCGTACCCTCCGGGATGTGCCCGATAGCCTGGTCGACACCTACTTTCCTGCCCTGCTTCGCCACGGTCAGGCCGTCTACGCAGCCGTGATCAACCGGCGGCTCGCTGAGGAAGGGTACGGCGACATCCCGCGGCACGGCATTCAGGTGCTGGGCGCGGTCCACGCTGGGCGGACGTCGCTCGGGTCGATCATCGACGAACTCCGTTTCTCCAAGCAGGCGATGGGCCAGCTCGTCGACACGCTCGCGGCTCGCGGCTACGTCGAGCGTCGGATCGACGCCGACGACCGGCGCCGGGTCACGGTCTCCCTGACCGAACGCGGCAAGGCGGCCGTCCAGTGGGGGGAAGCCGCGCTCGAGCTGGTGGACGAGGCGTTGGAGCGGGCGGTGGGGACCGCGCAGGTCCGGCACTGTCGCCTCGCGCTGGCGACCCTGGCCAACCTGCCGCCCGACGACATCGTCGCCGACGCCAAGACCCGGGATGCGGATCGAGCGTCCTGACATCAGCGATATCGCCTGAGCCGCAGCGTGATTGCCGGCTCGACGTCCGATCACAGCCACGTGGGGGTTGGGGGCCGAGTTCGACACGCAGAGGAGCGGTCATGAGCGGGTTCATCGATGCCGACACCCATGTCCTGGAGACGGACGCGTCTTGGGACTACCTCGATCCCACCGAGCGGGATCTTCGACCGAAAACCATCGAGTTCCAGGACGAAGTGCATTCCGGCTACGAGCAGATGCGCGCGTTCGGGGGTCGCTCGAAGCAGATGTGGATCATCGACGACAACGTGTCGCGCCGCCACCCCGGCGATGGCCGAGCGAGCGGTTTCGGCAAGGAGTATCAGGCCGAGGCGATGTTCCTGACCGATCCTTCGGTTCGGCTGCGGGATATGGACGAGCTGGGCGTCGATAAGCAGATCGTCATCTCCACCTTCTTCATCGGTGCTGAGCTCGAACGGCCCATCACCGAGGCCGCCTTGACCCGCAGCTGGAATCGCTGGATGGCCGACCGTGTCGCGGACAGCGGCGGCCGTCTCAACTGGCTGGTCGTGCCCGGCACCCGGACGATGGAACGGGCGCTGCAGGAGATCGAGTTCGGGCGGGCCAACGGCGCGGTGGGCGTCATGCTCAAAGGCGTCGAACATGGCATGTACCTGAACGATCCCTACTTCTACCCGTTGTACGCCAAGGCGCAAGAGCTGGATATGACCATCGGCGTTCATCTCGGGTTCGCCTGGCGGCGTGCCGATGTGCGGGACATCAGCAACCTGCTGCCGACGCCGCCGGCGTACGTCGACAACCTGGCCGCGCTCATGAAGGGGTTCTACGCGGTCCTGGCGTCCGACCTGCACACCCGGTTCCCGCGGTTGCGCTGGGTCTTCCTCGAAGGCGGCTCGACCTGGGTTCAGATGATCTTCCAGCAGCACCAGAGGCTGATCTCCACGTCCAAGCCCGGCAGCTTCGTGAACTCCGGCAACCGCACGTCGGTGACCATCGACCCACTCGACACCGCGGAGCTGATGGCGGAGAAGAAGATGTACGTCGCCTGCGAGGTGGACGAAGAGATCGCGCGCATCGCGTCGATCACCGGTCGCAGCCAGCTGATCTTCGGGACCGACTACGGTCACAATGATGTGGGTTGTGACCCGACCGGGCTCGAGCTGGTGACCAAACGGGAGGACCTGGATGCCGATCTCGCCCAAGCCATCGTCCGCGACAATGCCCTGGCGGCGTTCGCGCTGCACTGATCGGCGGGGCTGAGATGGTTGCCCGCTACGTGATCTATGGCGCCGGTGCCATCGGGGGCTGCATCGGCGGCGCGCTGGCCACCGCCGGCCACGAGGTGGTTCTCGTGGCCCGCGGTGAGCACCTGGCCGCGATGCAGTCGCGCGGGCTGCGCATGCTCACGCCGGCCGGCGAGCAGCGGCCGCCGGCCGTCGCGGTGGGATCGGCAGCCGAGGCGCGGGTAGGCCGTGACGACGTCGTCGTCATCGCGACGAAGAGCCAGGACACTGAGGCGGTCGTGACCGACCTGGCCAGTACCGGGGTCACCCCGGCTGCGGTCGTCTGTGCTCAGAATGGCGTCGACAACGAGCGGGTGGTGGCGCGGCGCGGCCTGCCTGCCTACGGAATGTATGTCGTGGTGCCCGCGGCGTACCAGGAGGCCGGCGTCGTCGAGCTCTACGGTAGCCCGGTCGGGGGCGTCCTCGATCTCGGCAGGTTTCCTACGGGTTCGGACGAGATCGCCGCAGCCGTGGCGTCGGATCTGACCCGGGCGGGGTTCAGCGCCGAAGCGAGCGCCGACATCATGCGATGGAAGTACGCGAAGTTGCTGGACAACGTCGGCAACGCGCTCGACGCCGCGTGCGGCTTCGAAGCGCGCGAACACTCGCTTTTCGCCCGGGCCCGGGCGGAGGCGCAGGCCTGCTTCGCCGCGGCCGGAATCCACCCCGTGTCGGCTGAGGACACCCGAGCGCGGGCGGCAGTCCTCTCCGGGCGGTTGCCGGTGTCCGGCCGGCAATACCCCGGCAGTTCGTCCTGGCAGAGCCTCGCCCGGGGGACCGGAAGCATCGAGGCCGACTGGCTCAACGGTGAAATCGTGCTGCTCGGCACGCAGTACGGCATCTCGACGCCGGTCAACGCGATGCTGCAGCGGACGGCCAACCGGATGGCACGGCAGCGACTGGCTCCCGGCACGCTCGCGATCGCCGATCTGGAGGCACAGCTGGCGCGCTAGAAGCCGCGCGCCAGAAGCTCTGCACGGCTCGCTCCACCTTTCACGCGCGGCACCGGCACGCTCCCCGGCCCGGTCGGGAATCGCGCGGTCGACGCCTTCCCACCCGCTGGGTGGCGAATCCCGGCGAAGCGGCCTCGGCCTCGGCGCATTGAGGCCGAGCGACGCTTGTGAATGCGTTTGGCCACGACGTCCCAACGGCTTGATAACGGCTGGCTCGCCCACCTTGACAGCCGTTCGTGGTCAGCCCAAGGTCCGGTACGTGGCGCACTGCCAGGTCAGGCGAGCGGCCAGCGGCCGCAGCAACCGCCTGACCCGGTCGTGCCCGCGATGAGGCACCACCCCTGAGCACGCCACCTGTCGGACGCCGTACCCGTCGGAGCCGTCCGGACGAGGGATTTTCGACGTGGCGAGTTCGAAGTGCAAAACAAGGGGGAGAGTGCCGGGTTCTAGCCCGGCGAGCCTTGTTACTTCGCGAAAAGGGAGACCATCTCAGTGACTACGAATGCGACCATGTTCTCGTCCCAGCACTCGGGGGGAAGGGGCGGCCGCAGGGGGAAGCGCGTGATCGCCGTTTCGGCGTTCATGGCGATTCCGGTGATAGTTGCCGCGTGTGGCAGCAATTCCGGAGGAAGCACTCCCAGTGCCTCGGGACCAGTAGCGCCGCTCGTGTTCGCCACGACCGGCGTCGACTCGTCGCAGGCCTTGGTGTATGTCGCTCAGGAGGCGGGCTACTACAAGGAGTTCGGGGTCGACGTCAAGATCAATATCGTGGGCTCGGCAATCGCGACCAGTATCACCAGTGGCCAGGCCGATATCGGCGCTTCTGGCGGCTCGCAGGCCTTTGCCATCACCAACCAGGGTAAGCCGACCAAGCAGCTGTATTGGAGCCTGGGCAACCGGGCTGCGGGTTTCGTGATCGCCAAGCCCAGCATTACCAGCGTGAACCAGTGCAAGACATGGATCACGTCGGTGCCGGGTGGCTCGGCGTACGGCTGGGCGGCGGCGTACAAGAAGGCGTACAACGCCACCTACGACATCACCGGATCGGCTGACCAGACGCTGGGTCAGAACGGTGTGGCGACGGGTCAGTTCGACTGCTCCAACAACACGTTCGGACAGCTGAACCCATCGGTGGTGGCGGGCAAGACGCACTTCATCGTCGACCCGCGAGACGCCAACAGCCTGCCGGCGAACGTCAAGGCGTTGAACAACCTCGACACGTCCTACTACGCGCTGACCAGCGCGATCCAGGACAAGCGTGAGTCGTTGGTCCGCTTCTTCAAGGCCATCAACAAGGCCGTCAACTACATGCGGACGACGCCGCCCGACCAGATCGCTGCTCTACTGCTGCAGAACACGAACTGGCAGACCTACACCAAGGATGTCCTGGCAGCCGCACTGCAGAACATCATGTTTGCACTGGCGCCCAACGACGGGAACATCGCCAGCAGCCAGTGGAACGAGATCGTCACCTTCAACCAGGGTGCCGGCCTGACCTACCTGTCGACGACGGACCCGAAGTGGTCGTACGAGAACAACGTCGACATGAGCTACCTGGATGCCGCCAAGAAGTAGGCAGCTTCCGGCACGCTGCTGACCGGCCCTCGATCCCGCCTGGCGCGGGATTCGAGGGCCGGTCGCTTGCTGTCGCAGTTTGTGGTCGCCGGCGGTCGAGGTTCGGCGGTGGTCGCGGTGACCGGGGTCGCTAGAGCAGGTCGAAGATGAAGTACACGACGACGAAGATCGCGGCACCGATTCCGACCTTGACCAGCAATCGCCGAACCACGTCCGCGCGGCCCGTGGCCGGGGCGCTGTCAGTGACCGGTGCGTTGGGGTCGACGTACACCCCGCCGGGATGCCACAGGCTGACGACGAAGGCGACGACGAGCGCCAGTGCCATGCCGTAGAACACGACCTGCACCGCCTGCGCGAAGTCCTGCTGTAGGGCCGAGGCGAAGGCTTGGCGCTGACCGGCGGGCAGGGCACTGAGGTCGGTACCGCCAGTGGTCCCGGCGCCGTAACCGGCGACCGCCTGCTGTGCTTGCCCTGCCGGGACGCCGAGCGCGGTCAACGAAGCGACGACGCGGTCGTCCACCACGTGCAGCAGCAGCGTTCCCAGAACCGCCAGGCCGACCGCGGACCCGTAGTTGCGGATGGTTTGCGTGACGCCGGTGACTTCGCCGTACGAGGCGTCGATGGCACGGTTCACCGCGTCCGTGCTGGCCGGCCCGAGCAGCAGTCCGATCCCGGCGCCAGCGGTGACGATGTACGGCACCTGTGCGGTTGCGTTCAGGTCGGTGCATTTCCAGGCCCACAGCGCGAAGCCGGCGGCACCGACCAGCGTGCCGACTGTGACGGTCCATCGCGCACCGAACCGGTCGAGGATGTGGCCGCCGATCTGGCTGGCGACGGCGAACCCGAGGAAGAACCAGAGCATGAACAGGCCGGTGTTGGTTGCGCTGTAGCCCAGCGAAATCTGCGAATACAGACTGATGAAGAAGAAGACCGGGACGAACGCCATCATGGCGAAGAACAGCACGCCGTTGTCGACGCTGAACGCCCGGTCGGCGAAGATCCGAACCTGGATGAGCGGGTGGGCCGCCCGCAATTCGTAGCCCACGAAAGCGACGAGAAGGAGCAGGCCGCCGACGATGCAGAGCCAGGTCCATGCGCTCGACCAGCCCCACGAGTTCGACTGCTGGAATCCCAACACGCTCAAGGCCATTCCGGCGGCGATGAGAAGGGCACCGAGCCAGTCGATCGGGGCGCGGCGTCGGTCGGTGCTGATGGTCGCCAGTAGCGTCAGGACGACAGCGACGATCGCGACGGGAATATTCACCCAGAAGATCGCACGCCAGGTCCATTGGGTCAGGTAGCCACCGGCCAGCGGGCCGATGGCCGTCAAGCCGCCGCTGACGGCGAAGAAGATCGCCAGTGCGCTGCCGCGCTGCCGAGGCGGGAACGCCGCAACGACGATCGCCAGCGCCGCGGGGAACATCAGGGCGGCCCCGGCGCCCTGGACCACGCGGAAGGTGATGATCCACGGCTCGGCGTACGACGTCGCCGGCGTTAGTCCGCACAGAGCGGACGACGCGGCGAAGATGACGACCCCGGTCAGCGCGACGGCCTTGTGGCCCAGCATGTCCGAGAGTCGGCCGCCAAGGGCGAAGAAGGCCGCCAAGGACAGCAGATAGCCGTTGATGATCCACTGGACGCCGTCGGATGACAGGCCGAGTTCGCCCTGGATCTGCGGTGCAGCGATCGCCACGATCGTCTGGTCGATGAACGTCATCGCTACGGCGAACAGCATGGCGGTCAAGGTGAGGTACCTCGACCCGCTTCGAGTCGCCGTGCCCTGGCTGCCGGTCGTCGTCATGAGGCCGAAAGTAGGGGAGGAGGCCTGCCGTCGCTCGCCGACCGCCGCGACGACCCGCCGATCAGTGCCGACCCGCCGACCAGTGCCGGCCGGTGGACCACTGCCGACCGCCGATCAGTGCCGGCGGTCGCTGTCGACCGGTCGACGCGAGGCGGCGGTGCCCGTGGGTTATCGGGTGCCAGGTCACGCATGTCGGCTCGCGCCTCAGATCCCGGACGGCGCGGACGGTGGCTCTTGCCGGCCGATCTGCTCGATCCGGCTCTGCAGCTGGGTGTCGGCGGGTGGGGCCGATTGCACGGCGCTTCGCAATTGCGGGATCTCGTTCTCCATAGCCGTCAGATAGCCTTCCCAGCGCTGTTGCATCGGCTTGATCAACCCGCCGCCGACTCCGACGACGATGACGCCCACGATCGCGGCCAGCACGGCGATGAGGACCGGCGTGGTGACGGTGGTCGCAACGTCGATCTGGTTGAGGGCCGCGATGATGCCCAGGGCCCAGATCGCGACTGCCGCGATGGTCGCCAGGACCTTGCCGTACGACATACCACCGAGGGCGCCCTCGATCAGAGTGCGCACCGCTGCGGCAATCGCTGCCGCCACCACGATAATGACGATCGCGACGACAAGCTTGGGCAGAAAGGCGATGACCGACGAGATCAGGTCGCTGATCGGGTTGGGCCCGAAGACGCCGAAGGCCAGTTGCAGGACGAAGAGCGCCAGGATGTAGTACAGGAGCCTGGAGACGATGTCGCTGGCGTCGAACTTGGAGTGTTCGAGGGCTCGCTTGATACCCCCGCGCTCGACCGCCCGGTCGAAGCCGGCCCGCTCCAGGATCTTGTCGAGTGCTTTCGAGATCAGTTTGGCGACGATGAGGCCGACGATGAGGATGATGAGAAACGCGACGAGTTTCGGCGTGAACTCCACGACCGCTGCCCAGGCGTTGTTCCAGCCTTGCTCCACGATGACCTCCGAGATGAGACCAGTCGGGCACCCGAGCCCGGCCTGATCGCAACGGTGCCCCGGACCGAACCGGCCAAACCTCCTGGCGGGGGGTGCGGTGTGGGCGGATGGACCGCGGCCGGGGCCCGACGTGCCCCGGAGCTGCCTCAGCGGCGCCGGACGGACGGCTCGGCAGCTACGCCGGGACGAAGGTCCGGACGCCCCTCGGCAGTACAGCTACCTCTGTGGGCCACGTGAGTCCCGGACAGACCACTGTCCGGCGGACGGGCTGCCGCGACTGCCCCCGGCTTCGGTGGCCCCGAGGTGATTCGAACACCCGACACGCGGTTTAGGAAACCGCTGCTCTATCCTCTGAGCTACGGGGCCATAGTTGTGCGTTTTGGCTGGTCAGAGCCCCTGCAAGGCGCTCGACCGCGCTCGATCAAGGTCCACGATCCTTCCAGAATCCGCAAGCGGTGCACCCGCAGACTATCCATCCTGGGTAGCAGCGGCTCCTTCCAGCTCGCCACTCCACGGCTCGGCGTCGACGTTGAGCGTCGTCGCGACATCCTGGTGGCCAGCACCGTCTGTACCTCTTCGCTGACGCACCCGCCTGATCGCGAGCGATGCTGCCGCGTGGCGCAGGCTGTGGGGAGTCAGTCCGTCAGGCCCCGTACCCCCACCGCTCGATCAAAGACGTCCTCCTGAAGTTTTCCGCACGAAGGGGGCCGCCCTGCGGTGCTGTAAACAGCAAGTCATCGCGCGTCCACGGCCGCCCGTAGCCGTCATCAGCTGGTCACGGAGAAATGGCAGAATGGCGAGGCGCAGTTGGTTGGGCGGCTGCGCCGCTTGGGCTCGCCGCGCACCGTGTCGTGCAGCACATGGTGGTCCTTTCCAACGCCTCGCTCAGTGCCGCGAAGACGGCAACGAGAGAAGGAAGACGTAAGAGGCGAAACCTGTCGGTCTCGCGTGGGCCGGACGAGTCCACCGTCTCGCCGCAGAGAGCGCGCCCTTGTTGCGATCCGATCACTCCCCGTAGTTCCGATCGGGCCGTTGAGTGACCTGCGATCCGTATTGACCGAATGGGCTAGCGCGCAATGCCACGGAGGTGTTGGATCTTGGCGGCGAAGGGGGACCCAATGGACATCCACGAAGCAATACCCGACCCGGTGAACGTGGCCCAGGCAGCGACACCGGCAAGAAGCACGCAACGGCGCGGGCTGCTGGTGGATCGCCCGGCCGCGGGCGATCCGATCTTCTGGACCGGCCTAATCCTGGCGGCGCTCCTAGGTATTGGGGCGGCGATCCGGGCGTTTAGCCGCCCGATGGGGTCAATCGGACTGGCGTTTGCTGCCTTCGACGTGGTTGTCACGGTCGGGATGGGGTTCCTCATCGGAACCGTCATCCCGGGAGTGGTCCGTCGTGTTGTGCGACGGAGACGGCCGGTAGTGAACGAAGACGGTTCCGCTACTACACCCGCTGCCGAGACATGGGTTGCACCGGTCGCACTGGTCTGCCTCGGGCTGGTGCTCGCGGCAACGGCTGGTCTGAGCGCCATAGGGGGGCAGTCGAGACTCAATCGTGTTGTGGACGGCTACGAGCGGCTCTTCGTGGACCTGAAAAGCTATTCGCAGGTGCCCACTACGGGCGCCCAGAATGATCCCAACCGTTTCGCGACAGCCCTCGGAGCAGCCCTCGATCCGATCCAACAGGACCTGGCCGACCTGCGCGCTGGCGTCGCCGCTGACGCGGAGCTACGGACGCCGTCTCTGATGAGGTTCTTGCAGTCGGCAGACCAGTGGGTGGCAGTCCGGCAGTGGTACTTGGCTTCAATACGGCTCTGCGTGTCCAGCGCGTCGCGCGTTAGTTGCTTAGCCAATGCATTCGACATGTACGAGACGCGACTCAACACCACAGCCAGCGACGCGGCTTCTGCCGAGCGTGCGCTGAGGGCCTCGTAGGTAGATCAAACAGGAGGGGGCACGTCATGTGGTTCGAGTTCATCGCAGCTGCCATCTTCATCATGATGGCCGTGGCGGTCAGGCGTAGCGGCCTGACGGGGACGCCTGGTCCCCGAATGGGCAAAATCGTCCGCGAGGTCATGGCTGAGAGCAGGCGGCGGGAGAGGGCCAGGAAGTGGCTCAAGGAGGATCTTGCCCGCCGGGCGGCGGAGCGAGAGAAGGAACAGGCGGCGAAGGCCGCCGAGTGAAACAGAAAGGAACCCCCACCACGGGGAAGGCAGCAAGGGGTCCCTTGTTTGTTGTGTCACTACCGGTGATCATCGGGTAGCGCGTCGCGTCGTTGGCGAGCGTATGACGCGGTCGCGTCATGGTCGCCTCTAGCCTGTCCCGTCTGCGTTTCATGACCGAGGGGGACCCTTGTCCAAGACCACGTTGTTCGTCAGCGTCAACGTCGTCGTGGCGTCCGTTGCGATGGGCGCCTCAATCGTCGCGGTCAACGCGGCCGAGCGAGAGGCCGTCGCCGCGCCCGCAGTCGTTACGGCGGCGCCCGCGTCCACGTCCTCGAACGTGCAAATTGCTGCCTGCCAGATGAAGAAGGGCGGTGCCCTGCGCATCGCGAACAGGTGCAAGAAAAGCGAACAGCGCGTGAGGTGAAACGTCGTCGGTCCTGCAGGACCGACGGGACCGGCTGGCCAGCAGGGCGTCCCGGGACAAGCTGGCACGGTAGCGGATCAGACAGTGGGGGGTCCGCAGGGCCCCACTGGCGCTCGGGGTCCGCAGGGTCCCGCAGGGCCGGAGGGCGCACCCGGCACTGCGCGAGCGTGGGGAAGAATCGAAAGCGGTGTTCTTGCCCAACAACGGAACATCGCATCAATGGAACACTCGGCTTCGGGGGTATTCTGCTTCGCTGTGACAGGACTGGACCCCAACGACTCCATTATCGTCGCGAGTGCAAGCGGCACCACGCTAACGGGGCCAGAGAACGATCAGCCCATCGCAGAGACCGGACGGCCGGGGGTCTGCCGGTCCGACCAGTTCGCAGTCCTTACATTCCATCGACAGGTCACGATAGGGACGGCGATCGCGCCGACATCCGCTTCGCTTTACCTGCAGGACGAGGACTTCACCTTCATAGTCGCCTGACGGCTCTCCCTCGCCCGCTTTGCGGGCATTCTCGCAACTTCTCATTCGTGCCAGGTCTGCGCCTGTCGCGTCTCACATCCGCAGAAGGGGCTCGGGGGCTCATAGAGAGGCCGGGACGACTTCCGCAAGGTTTTGGGCAAACCAATGCAATCTCTGCCATCTGGAGGAGCCGATGAGCGAGACGTCGGAGCAAGCTGCCGCAACGGAGCCGTCGAGCGATCGACGCATAGCAAGAAGACGAACAGTGAAAGTTGCCCTTGCTGCCTTGGGATGCCTCGCCGTCGTGGCCGTGGCAGCCTTCGCCGTCCTCACCTCTATGCATGCGTCGAACCGGGCTAGCGATCTGGCGACACAAAATGACTCCCTCGTCGCTCACTTGCAGGACGTGAGCACCCTGTTGCAGCAATCATCCGCAGGAGCCTTCCGAGCCGTCACCACTCTGGAACAGCGGTTGTCGGAGGTTGAGGATGACGTGCGGTCTCTACAGAACGACGTTCGGGACCTACCCGTCGGCCCTAGCAAGATCGACGAGGCCCTCGCCAAGATCGATGCCCTGCGACGATGCGTCAATCTGGACTTCGGGTACTGCTAGGCATCCGCCGCCGAGGCAGGAGGCCCGACCGCGTTCGCTGTTCTTTGACGCGAACCCCGGTGAGTCGTTGACACTTCCTGAGCCGCTCCGTCTCTCTCGGGACATCGCTGTAGATCAGATCATCTGACTGGGACGGTTCATGGTGAACAGCCGTATGGCGGGACCGCGCAGCAGACCTCGCATCCGACCACTCCCGAACGGATGGGGGTAGGCGGATCGGCCGACCATTCCGGCAGTCGGACCAGCCTTCACGGTCCGCCCCAGCCCGCCACTACAGTCCAGTGCCGCAGATCGAACTGTTTCGGATGGACGCCATTTCGCGAGATGGAGCGCCATGACTGTCGAAACCGATGTCGAAGGATTGCTCGCACGGGTACAACTGCTCGAAGACGAGCGGGAAGTGCGGCGGGTCATCCGCCGGTACGGCCCTTCGGTCGACAGCGGCTCCAGCGCGGCGGCAGCCGCGTTGTGGCTCGACGACGGTGTCTACGACATGGGAAAGGCTCCCGGGGGCGACGAGTTGCGGCTCGCACCGGGACGCGCAGCGCTGACCGCCCTGTTCGACGGGGACTTTCACCAGACCCTGATCGCCCACGGGGCGGCGCACGTCACCAGCGACTGCGAGGTGCAGATCGACGGGGACACCGCGGTGGCGTACGGATACACCTTCCTGTTCAAGGCAACTGAGGACGCGGCCGAGTTCGCCGTGATCCGGGTGATGGCGACGCGGTTCGACTTCGTCCGCAGTTCGCAGGGGTGGCGGATTCAGCGCCGGAGCAACCGCAATCTCAGCGGTGACGAGGATGCCCGGGCACTCTTCCGCACCGCGGCGCTGAGCTGGTCGCCTGCGTCATAGCGTCGGGCGCGGCGCGGCGCGATCGTGGTCTCGACGCCGCGTTTGCGGTCAGGTCTCGCCGGCGGCTTGGGCTGCCAGGACGTAGCGGCGGTGGGCCGCCCGCAACCGCTGTACGGCATCGCTTTCGGCTTCCGACAGGCGGACCTGCGAGTCCGGATCGGACTGCGAGAGCCGGTGGCCTTTGTCGGCCAGGTCGCGTAAGGCTTCCTCGGCGGCCACCAGTTCACTGATCGCGGCGCGAAATTCGGCCTGTCGATCGTCCATTCCCGACCGTCCCTTCCGGGCAACGTTGCGGCAACGGTGGCGGGGCGCGCCAAAATGGCCGATCGTCCGACGTGGCGAAGCGCGGTTGGCTCGCCAGGCTGATCGGAGAGATCGGCTCTGCCCACGGGTATCGGCATCACCCCCGCGGGCGCCGAGACACGTCGCCGCGCCTGCTTGCGCGCGGTCATCTGCACTTGTCGGCGCGCCGACGAGGCGTTCGCCGTCATGGCTGTGACCCGCATCACATCATCGAGCACGAGCTTCCCTCGGCACGAGGGCAGTCCTTGCAACGACTCTCCCGCCGCGCGACACTCCCTGTCGGGGGTGACCGTGGTGCTGGTGAGGTGTGCTCATGGTTCGGCGACGGGGCCCCAATCGAGCCCAGGCGCCACGATCAACCGACCTGTCCACGCTCTCCGACGAGGCATTGCTGGCTCGGTCGCTGACCGAGCCCGAGGTGTTCGCGCAGTTGGTCGGCAGGCACGGTCGGCGGATCGGGTCCTATCTGCTGCGCCGGCTACCCCCTGCGGAAGCCGAGGACGTGTTGTCCGAGGCCTGGCTCGTCGCTTTCGATCGGCGCCATACGTATGACGCTTCGCGGGGGGAGGTCGGTGCGTGGCTGTTCGGCATTGCGCGCACCCTGCTGGTGGCAACGGCCCGGCGCTGGGCGGCCGCCGAGCGTCTGGAGGCGCGGATCGCCGGTCTTCGGCAGGACGACGCCGCCGACTGGGACCTGGTCGACGGTCGGCTTGCGGCGGCCATGATGAGTGATCGGTTGCGGATCGCTCTGGACGAACTGCCCGTGGAGGAGCGGGAAGTCGTGCTGCTCGTCGCGTGGGAAGAGTGCACTCCGACGCAGGCCGCGCAGGCCCTGGGAATTCCGGCCGGTACGGCGAGGTCTCGCCTGCACCGCGCCCGGGCGCGGCTGCAACCACAGCTCCTGGCAGAAGCGGGGATGGATCCAGCGTGAACGACGACAGGACAAGCACAGTGCCGGCTGACGGCGACCTGTGGGACGAATTGCGATCGGTCGGTGACCTCGCTGTCGACGACCGGGAACTCGAGCACGCGCTGCGGCAGGTCCGGGCAGATCTCGACACCCGCATCGCCGCCGAGCGCCGAGACCGCGCAACACCGGCGCGGACCCCAGGGCCGTCGCGGTATCGACGCGTCATCGGGCCAGCCGCGGGCGTGCTCGCCGCGGCGGCGGCGGCCGGACTGGTCTTCATCACCACGGACGGCCCCCCGGCGGCGCCCGACGCGTCCTCCTCGCCGTCGGTGATCCTCGTCGGCAGCCTCGCCGACGCGGCGGGGGGAGTGACCGGACCTGCCGGAGGGTGGCCGGACCTGGCCCACTGGCAGCTGCGATTCCGGCGGGTCGTCGCCGACGGCACCCGCACCGACTCGACGCAGGTGCTCGGCAACGAGGTCCCGGGCACGCTCACCACCTCGATCGACGGCGGACCGGCCGTGGAGTCGGCCACCGGCCCCGCGGCGTTCACGCTCGCGGAACAGGACGTGACCTGGCCCGCCCTGTATGCGCTGCCGACCGATCCGGCCGCGTTGGCCGAGCAGCTGGCCGGCAGTTCGACTGCCGGCGACCTCCTCGTCCAGATGGTCTACGTCCTGGCCAAGTCGCCGGCCTCCCCGGAGTTGCGGCGCGCGCTGTTCCTCGCCGCGTCGAAGCTTGGCGGGGTGACCGACGAGGGACCCGGTGTCGACTCGGCGGGTCGGGGCGGCGAATGGTTCGTCAGGTCGTTCCCGGAGCACGGCACCAAGATGTCGATCTTGGTCTCGGTCTCGACCGGCACCGTCCTGGAAACTCGTCTGACGGCGACTCGGGAGTTCCAGCCGGTCCGGAGCCCCGGCGCGGAGCCGATCAGCGTGGCCGAGACGCAGGGAGTTCCCGAGGGCGTCGGGGCCGCGGGCCGACCGGCTTTGGCCCCGGGCGATCTCATCGAGACGACCACCTATCTGGAGTCCCGCCCGGCGTGAGATCCGGCGACCAAAGCTGCGCGTCGGACCCCAGCGCGTCGTCGTGCCGGACCTGGTCATGCGGCACGTCGTCATGATGCAGTCCCGAGGACGGCACGCGCCCGTGTCATGACCTCGTCGTTGTGCCGGCGTAGTTCAGTCAATTCGGCGTCGTGTCCGGCGAAACTCGCCCGCTGTAGCGACACCTCGGCGTCGTGCCAGATCGCGACCAGCCCGGTCTGCTCCTTGCATGCCACATCCGCGGTTGCCGTGGCGATCTCGGCGGCGGTCGCTTCGACGGTCTGCCAGCGGCTGTCGTTGTTGGCCGCCAAGGGATCGGCGTAGCCGAAGCCCAGCGCCCGCATGCAGTCCGACCAGTTCCGGAAGGCTGCCGTGACGGCGGGCTGCTGCGTCGATTCCTGGTAGCTGGCCAGCTGCACCGTGCGGGGGAGCGCGGCGTACCCGACCGTGGTGTCGTCACCGGCCAGCGCGCTCTCCGCCGCCGTACGGCAACCCCCGGGGGGTACCGGCTGCCCGTTGATGCTGCGGTGGGTGGGGGTCGACGGACGAGGTGCGCCCCAGGCCTGCGGCGGTGAGCCGCCAGTCAGCGCGAGCAGCCACTGATCGTCGGCCGGGAGTGCGACGTCCACGCCGGTCTTCTGCTGCGGCGGTGGGTGGTAACCGCGGACGGCGACCTCGGCAGGGTCCTGCACGCCGTAGCGCCGAGAACGCCCGGCGTCGTAATCGACGTCCTGGTCATCGAGGTGCGGGCTCACCCGAGCCGGCGGCGCGGCAAGCCCGAAACCGGTCAGGCAGCGGCCCACCAGGACCCACACGGCCGCCTCGTACGCGTCCCGTTGCCGCGGCGAGAAGACGTAGTCGTCAAAGGGCAACGGCAGGGCCGGCAGGGGCGTAGACGCGGCCGGCACGGGGTTTCCCGTCCCGGCCGCGCCCACGGACGCCGCCGGCTGATTGATCACGGACCGCGTCGTGGTCGGTGCACCGCAACCGGCGGTCATGGCGAGTCCTGCCGCCAGGCCGAGCAGCAATGCGGTGGTGCCGGGACGCCGCCCGCTCCGCGGGGTAGGCATCTGATCGAACCTAGTGAAACTCAGACATTGAATCGAAATGACGCATTGTTGTTGTACGTCGCCGACAGGTTCATCGAGGTCCAGGCCGCGACGTAGTCGGAGGCGCCGACGTAGTTCGAGTTGTAGTACACAGTCGCGCTGCGCAGCCCGTTCTTGTTCGTCACGCTGGCCGCGTTGTTCTTCACCCCGGTACCGGCGCCGGCGCCTGGGCCGATGAAGGTATAGCCGGCGAAGTTGCTGACGTCAGCGGCGAAGTCGTGGATGGCGCCGGCCTGATTGGAGTTGTAGTACAGGCAGAGTTCGCCGTTCCCGCCGTACTGACCGTTGCACGTTCCGTCGTGCGAGGCTGCCTGTGCCGAGGCGACGGTCGCCGCGGACAACAGGAGGGCGCCAGCGACGGCGCCAATTGAGATTCGTTTGAGCACGGTGGTCTCCCTTGGGTTTCGTGCCCCGGTCATCGCTTGTCCGGGTTGCCTGCCGGCGTTCGCGGGAAACTGCCGAAGGTGGCGAAACTTAGGCCATTCGGGGAATCCGGACGGGCTACCGCGCCCCGGGCGCGGCGAGCGCCGGCGGACTCCCCGCGCTGTCTGCCGCAGTCACAGCCCGGGGCATCGACGGGCGTGAGCCGCACGTGGGCGGACCAGCGACCGCGGCGGCGGCCGTGCGACGAAGGCTCGGCGAGCGCCACGACGAGCCGCTCGCTGCCGCGACGACGCCGCTTCAGGTGGTCCGGGATCGTGCCGATGACGATCGTGCAGTGTCGTCGCGCGAGAGGGTCCTGGTGAGCACGAGTCCCGTCTTGCAGCCGTCCGTCGTGGATACGTCGTGGCTCACCGAGCAGGCACGCTCGCTGGTCACCAACGTGTCGCGCGTCGTCCGTGGTCGTGACGAGGCGGTGCGTCTTGTGGTGGTCGCCGTTCTGTCCGGTGGCCACGCGCTCATCGAGGACACTCCCGGCAGCGGGAAGACGACGATCGCCCGGGCGGTCGCGCGTTCAGTGGCCGGCCGCTTCCAGCGGATCCAGGGCACCCCGGACCTGCTGCCGACCGACATCACCGGATCGACGGTCTGGGACCAGGGCCGCCACGAGTTCGTCTTCGTCGCCGGCCCCGTCTTCGCCCACGTCCTGCTGCTGGACGAGGTCAACCGCACGCCGCCACGCACCCAGTCCGCGTTGTTCGAGGCGATGGACGAAGGTGCGGCGACGGTGGACGGCGTACGGCATCGGATGCCCGAGCCGTTCTTCGTCGTCGCGACCCAGAACCCGGTGGAACAGCACGGGACGTACCCGCTGCCGGAAGGACAACTCGACCGGTTCGCCGTACGGGTCCGGCTCGGTCCGCTGGACCCGGCGGCGGAACTGCTCGTGGTGCGTGAACAGCTGGTCCGCGCCACGGTCGAGGACCTGCTGCCGGTGCTGTCGGCCAGCGATCTGCTGGCCGTGCAACACGGCGTGCGCGGTCTGCACGTCGGCGAGCCGGTACTGCGCTACGCGCTGGCCCTCGTGCACGCCACCCGCGACGAGCCGCGGGTCGTCCTCGGCGCCAGTTCCCGGGCCGCCATCTGCCTGGTCCGCGTCGCCCAGGCGCACGCTGTGCTTGCCGGCCGCGAGTACGTGATGCCCGACGACGTGCAGCGATCGGCCGTTCCCGTTCTGGCACACCGCCTTCGGCTCGCTCATGTCGGCGACTCCGCCGAGGCGCTCGTCGCCGGAATCGTCGCGGCGACGCCGGTTCCCGTCAGCCGCTGACCCGATGGCTGCCCGCGGGACCGAACCGGGTCGGATCCGCCCGACGCGGCGGCTGGCCGTGCCGATCGCCGGCTCGCTGTTGCTGGCCCTGCTCGCGGTCGCCACCGACGACATCTGGCTGCAACTGCTGGCCGTGCTGGTGGCCGCGTCGATCCTGGCCGGCTGGGTGGCGCGGCCGAGGCCTGCGGGCCTACGCGCCAGCGTGACCGGTCCCGGCCGTGTCGCGGCCGGCGCCACCGTGGTTCACGTCGTCGAGGTCCGCAACGACGGACCTGTCACGTCACCTCCGGTCGAGGTCGTGCACCGCAGCCGGTTGTACGGCGTGGCAACGGTCTTCGTCCCTGCCCTGCCGCCCGGTGGCCGGGCTCGTGCCGAGGTCAGCCGTACGGCGTTGCGACGCGGTATCGAGCGGCACAGCGAGCTGGTCGCGCGGGCCACGGCGCCGTTCGGGCTGTTCAGTGCCACGCTCGAACTGCCGCCGGCGGGCCCGCTGGTGGTCCATCCCCGGCTCGGCAGATCGGTGCCGCTGCAGAGCCAGCAGCGGGCCGGGACGGCGGCAGGATCCGCTCCGAGCTCGCCGAGCACTCAGCCACACTCGTTGCGGGAGTGGCGGTACGGCGATCCGATGCGCCGGGTGCACTGGCGCAGTACCGCTCGCCGTGGCCAACTGGTCGTGGTCGAACCGGAACGGCCGTCAGCTCGCGACGCGGTCGTCCTCGTGGTGGCGTACGCCGACGCGGCAGCGGCAGCAGGCGCAGAGGACGCCATCGCCGGCCTCGCTGCCTCGGTATTGCGGTTGCGGGCAGACGGGGTCGAGGTCGTCCTGCTCAGCACGCAGCCCGACCTCGCCGATCTCGAAGGCGGCACGGACCTCGACGTTCTCGACTGGTTCGCCGGCCTCCGACTGGACGCCATGCCCGACCCGGCCGCGCTGCAGCGCGCGCTGCGTCGAGGGGTCGGCGGTCCGGGTGGCGTGGTTGCCGTCGTCAGCCCGACAGCGCGGCACTGGCTCAGGTCGGTCGGCGCGGGCACCCCGCCACTGCCGGTGGTCGAGTTCTGCGATGTCACCGGCGGGTGAGTCGGCGCCGCAGCAGCGCGCCACCCGGCTCCTGCTGCTCGGGTGTGTGCTGGCCGGGTACCTCGCCCTGGCCGCAGGCGGTCTGCTCGCGCCCGGTCTGGCCGTGGTGGCCGCCAACGGCTCGGTGCTGGCCGCGGCGCTGGGCCTCGGCCTCCCCCTCGAGGGCAGGAGTCTCACTGTTCGCAAGACAGTGAGCTTCGTGCTCATCGCGGCTGTCGGCCTGGCCGGCGCCGTGCAGGCCTCAGGCCTGCCGCTGGTCTCGTTGGGTCCGGCGATCGCGCTCGTGCTCAGCGGCATGCTCGTGGCCCAGGGCCTGGTCCAGCAGACCGGCCGGGACCTGCTCGTCGGGCTGGCGCTGGCCGCGTTCATGCTCGTCCTCGCAGCCGGTCTCGCGCCCGGACCGGCCATCGCGATCCCGGTCGTCGTCGGCTGGGTGCTCGGCTGCGCGACCCTGCTGCGGATCGACCGGGTGCGGCAGGTGGAGACAGCCGACGCTGTCGCGACCACGAGCGGCGGCGCGGCCACGAGCAGGCAACGGCCGTGGGGCCCGCAGCGGCTGGTACGCCCGCTCGCGGTGACTGCCGTCGGCGGCCTCGTCGCGTTCCTGCTGTTGCCACAGGCCGGCGCGTTGCAGTGGCGCAGCTCCCTGCTGGGCGGTGCCACGCCGGCGCTCGGCCCGGCGTACTCGCGTGACGTCGCGTATTACGTCGGGGGCGCGCTGGACCTGCGGGTTCGCGGTGCGCTGCCCGACGATCCCGTGTTGACCGTCCCCGCCGATTCGCCGCGGCTGTGGCAGGGACTGGTGCTGTCGACGTACGCCGGGGGTGCCTGGACCGTTGGCGCCGACAGCGCCCCGACGCTCGCCCGCACGGCGCCGCAGACCTACACCGTCGGCAGCCGGCCCGGTCGTTCGCAGCTCGATGCCGGCAGCGGGCAGACGGAGGCGGAACGGAACGACCAGGCCGAGCCGCAGGCGGCCTTCGCCGGGCTGCTGGTCGCACCCGGTCAGGTCCGGCAGGTGCGGACCGCGGACCGGCTGGTCGCGATGGACGGCGACGGACTGCAGCTGCAACCGGATCGCGGCACGGCGGCGCCGTACGAGGTCCGGTCCATTCCGGTCCGTGCCGTATCGAGCGTCACCGGCCCGACGTCGGGACCGGACCCGGCCGCGGCCACCTGGACCGAACTGCCGGCGAGCGTCACCACCCGGACCCGGACCCTCGGTCGCGAGCTCGTGGCTGCCGCCCCGGACCGGGTGGCGGCCGTGGCGGCGGTAGAGACCTACCTGCGTGACCACGCGACGTACGCGCTGGACTCACCGCTGCCGCGGCCCGGCGTCGATCCCGTGGACGACTTCCTGTTCAACTCCCGCTCGGGGTTCTGCGAACATTTCGCCGCCGCCGAAGTGATTCTGTTGCGCAGCGCGGGAATCCCGGCGCGACTGGTCACCGGTTTCGCCGGCGGTGAGCCCGGCCCGGCCGGCACCCGCACCTTCCTCGCATCCGATGCGCACGCCTGGGTCCAGGTCTTCGTCCCCGGACACGGCTGGCTGTCGTCGGACCCGACCGCCGGGGCGACCCTGGCGACGACCGGCAGCTGGTGGACCCCGGCGACGGACCTGCTGTTGCGGACCTTCGGATCGGCCGGGGGCCGGATCGCCCTGGCAGCGCTGCTGCTGGGCGTCACCGGGTTGGCGTGGGCCGTCGCCGCGGTGCTGCGGGTACGCCGCCGGCCGCGGGTCGCCGGCGCGGGCAGTGCGGCCGAACCGTTCGCGGCGTTCGGCCGGCTCGAGCGGACGCTCGACCGGCTCGGCACGCCCCGGGCCGGCAGCGAGACCGTCGCCGAGCTGGCCCGCCGGCTGCGCCCGGAACCCGGTGCGGCGGAAGCGTTCCGTGTCGTCGAGCGGGCCCTGTACGGGGCGGCGCCGGTACGAGCGGACGCAGCCGGGCGGGCGGCCGCCGAACTCGATCGGCTCAGCGACGCGCTGGTGGCCGCCGCGGCAGCCCGGCACGGGTCCGGTGCGGCGGCCGACCGGTAGCGTCGCGGCCGTGGATCCACGAATGCCCGACGGTGGCCCGCGCAGCGGGCTCGACTACCGCTACACGCTGGCCAACGAGCGCACGTTCCTGGCATGGATCCGCACCGCGCTCGCCCTGCTCGCGGGCGGGATCGCGCTCGACCAGTTCGCGACCGGGCTACGGCCCGAGGGTGTCAGTACCGTGCTGGGCGTCGCGGCGATCGTGCTCGGCATCGCCGTCGCGGTCATCGGCTATCTGCAGTGGGTACGGGTGCAGCGGGCCATGCGGCTCGGCCTGCCGTTGCCGGGCCAGCCGGGGGTCGGCCTTCTCGTGGTCGGTGTCGTGGTGGTCGCCGCGGTCGCCGTCGTCGGCATCCTGTTGCACGCGAACGTCTGACAGCGATGGCCGGGGCAGTCGATGCGGCGCCCTCGGGGGCCGGCGCCGACCCCGGCGCCGCGACACAGCGGACGTCGCTGTCCTGGTCACGCACCCTGCTGACCTTCTCCGCGGTAACCGTCCTGCTGATCTACCGGGGGTGGACCGCAACCCAGTCGTGGGTGGTGCTGGGAGCCGTCCTGGTGCCGTTGGCCGCGCTCGGTGTGGCTCTGGTCCGCCAGCGTGATCTACTGCAGCAGAGGCAATCCCGCGTCCGCGTCGGCGTGATGCGGTCGACCGCGGCGCTCGTCGTCGTCCTGGCGGTGGTCGGCATGGTGGCCATCGTCCGATGACACCGTGCAGCGTCGAACGCTGTCGCGGCCACGGGGATCGAGGGCCAGCGGCTGGCGGGATTGGCCGTTGACGAGCGCAGTCTCCTTGCGGCACAGCAGGTCGACCTCGGTGAGCAGACGGGTCCGCAACCCCGCGCCCAGGCTCGCCAGCCGGCGTTGCGCCGTGGCGAACTCGGCGCGGCCGGCGGGTGTCTCGATCCGGATCGGCTGGTAGCCCCACGCGGACAGGTCGTACGGCGACATCCGCATGTCGATCTCGCGTCCCTGCCGAGCGAGCGCGAAGCAGTCTGCGATCAGGTCGCTGCCGATCAGCGGGCTCAACCGGTAGGCGTACCGGTAGAGGTCCATCGTGGCGTGCAGGCACCCCGGTTGTTCATCCCGAATCCGCGTGCCGGTCAACGGCGTCGTTGCGTTGCGGGGACGCGCGTCGGCGGTGAAGAAGCGGAACGCGTCGGCGTGCGTGCACCGCAGGCCCACGCTCTCGACGGTCGCGTCGATCTCGCGCGGGGACAGCCGGAGCGGTACGGCGGAATGCCGGCGCGCCGCAGCGGACTGGCGGTAGACCATCGCCCACTCGTGCAGCCCGAAACAGCCGAACGCGGGTGGGCGCATCGCGGTCGCGGCCAGGACTGCGCGCGTGTCGCGCAGCCGGCGGCCGCGGTCGAGCAGGAGTTCGTCGCCGACACCCGCGCCGCCGTCGACGGTCACGTAGCCGGACAGGTCGAGCCAGTCGCCGCTGTCACCGGCCAGGACTACGCCGTGGCCCGGGTGCCAGCGGCGCAACCGGGCGGGCCGGAAGTCGTAGTACTCGAACAGGAAATCGTCGACCGGGTGACGTTCGCCGTGGGCCCGCCGGTGCAGCCGAGGGCTGATCCATGGCTCGACGCGGGCCTCGTGGGCGGCACGCGCCGCCTGCCACTCCGGCTCGGCCAGGATCGTCACGGACCGCATCGTCGCGCATCACGCATCGAGCGCGGCGCCGTCGGGCGCACGGATGCCGTGTCCGTGCCGCTGCGTTGCTGGGACCCGCCGTGGCGACGGATCGCTAGCCTGCGCACGTGCCCGCGCCACAGGACTACGGAGTGGTCGATCTGGCGTGGCTCGCGGCCAAAGTCGCGGTCCTCGCGCTGGTGCTGTACGCGCTCTACATCACGCTGCGCAACCCGCGCCCGCGGCTGGTCCACGCGGCCGGTCAGTGGCCTCGAGTGCGAGTGCACTCCTTGATCTGGTGGCTGCTCGGAACGCCCATCGTGGTCGCCTTGTGGATCGGCACCTTGTTCGTCGTGTTGATCCTGGCGGGGACGGCGATCTCGCCGGACTGGTTGATGCTCACCGCGTGCAGCGTCGTGCTGGCCAGCCGGGTGCTCGTGGTGGTGAACCAGCGTGCCGCGCACGAACTGGCGAAGACGTTGCCTTGGGCCTTGGTCGGCTTCCTCTTGCTGCGGGGCGTGCTGATCGATCCCGAAGGGGGCTGGTTCGACCGGCAGCGGTTCGACGAGATCACCCGCCAGCTCGACCTGCGCGTCCGCAACGACGACGACCTGGTCACCCTGGTGATCGTCGCCGAGTACGTGATGGGCGCGGTCTACTACGCGCAGGCCGCGTGGCAGGACCACGGCCACCACCCGTGGCGGACGGCGATGCGCTGGTGGGGCGGCGTACGACCGCGATGGATGGGATGGTTCACCGCTGTGATCCCGTTCCCGCCGCACCGCGATGCCAGCACCGGTGCCGATGCACAGCCGGATCCGGGGCCGCAGCGGGAGCCGCAACCGCTCGCACTGGGCCGCCTCGACCTCGTACCCGAGCAGACCCGGGACGACCGGGACGACGCCGAGCCGCGCCGCGGTGGTGACGACGGCACCGCTCGGTACCTCGCGGAGCGACCGCCCCACCACGGCGACTGACGCCGGCCCCGTCGCTGGCTGCCGGGTGGGTGGCCGCCTTCGCCCGGCTGATCCGGCTACGCGCCGTTGCGCGACCGCAGCTCGTCGCGGATCTCGCGCAGCAGCACGACGTCGTCGGGCTCGACGGGCGCCTCGCCCGGCCGGGAGTACCGCGCCTTGATCCGGTTCATCGGTTCCACCACGACGAAGTACACGACGGCGGCGACCGCGACGAAGTAGATGAGCGCCTGCAGGATCAGCCCGATGGAGAACTGCGCGTTGTTGATGGTGAAGGTCATGGCGCTGCTCAGGTCCGGCTTGCCGAAGATCGCTGCGATGAGCGGGTTGATGAGGCCGTTGACGATCGCCTGAATCACGGCCGTGAATGCGACGCCGATGACGAACGCAACTGCCAGATCCACGACGTTGCCGCGCATGATGAAGTCGCGGAATCCCTTGATCATGTGTCCTCCGGATCGCCCGCCGAGGCCCGCGCCCCGAGTCGATGCTCACCGTAGGGGTCTCATGCCCCTGGTGGTCGCAGGACGAGCGACAGTCGGCCGTTGGCCGCCGCCGCAGCCAGCGCGATCGACGTGGCCGGGTCGACGGCCAGCACGACCAGGGCGCCGGTGGCACCGGCGGCGTCGTTGCTGCTGATCCGGTCGTCGTCGCGGCCGAAGACGCCGCCGCCTCCCGACGACCGGCCCGAGGGGACCGAGACCACTCGGACTGCTCTGGCGACCACCTCCGCTGCGGATACCTCTTGTGCCGCAGCCGATCTGGCATGCAGAACGTCGACGACGTCGCCGGCGGAGACCAGGGCGACGGCCGCCGCATCGGCGATGCGGACCGGCGCTGCAACCAGGCCGCTGCCGACGGCACCCGTGGCGCCTGGTGCTCCGGCGAACCGTGACAGCGTGAGGATCTCGCCGACGGCCACCGGGCCGGCCAGCACCGCACCGTCGACGGTCGCAGGGTCGGACACCGCGCCGGCCGGGACGAACTCCGCCGGCACATCTCGGCGTTGCACGTCGGCTGCCCGTACCGTCGCGCCGCCAGGCAAGGCAGTCGTGGTCACCAGGACGCTGGTGGTCACCGGGCTCGGCGGCCGGACCGCGACCAGGACGAGCCCGGCGGCCAGGACGAACAGCACGACCGCGATCAGCCGGCGATGCCGCCGGACGACAGGTTCGCGCCAGGGCCGCACGGCAGCCGACGGTGTCCGGCGAGCAGCCGGGCCACGGCTGTCGCTCCTATCGCGTCCCCCGACCGGGCCGCGGCCGTCGGTCCGCAGTGCCATCCCCGCCCCCGTCCCGCGGCAGCCGAGAAGCCGCAGCGCGAGACGGTAGTGGCCGCCAGCCCCGTCGCGCGGAGCTCGTCCACAGCGGTCAGCAGGCGCCGCCGCGCGAGCCGGAGATCAGGCGGCGCTGTCCTTGGACGACGTGCTGCTCGACGACGAGCCGCTGTTCGTGGTGCTGCCGGAGGCAGCCGGCGTCGCCGCCGCCGCGGTGCTCGACGTCCCGGAACCCGCCGAATCGCTCGACGTGCTCGCCGACGTGGTGGCCTTCTTCTTGCCGTCCGCCGCGCGGGAGTCGTTGCGGTAGAAGCCGGATCCCTTGAACACCACGCCGACGTTGCCGAACAGCTTGCGCAGCGGGCCACCGCAGGCCGGGCACACCGTCAGCGCGTCGTCACTGAAGGACTGGACGACCTCAAGGCGCTCCTGGCACGCGTTGCACACGTACTCGTACGTCGGCACGACGATCCTCCAGGTGTCCCCGGCGGGACGGGTCGGACGGCCGGGGACCTCCCCGGGCTGGCACTCGCGGCTGGCGAGTGCCAAGTGTGCAACAACGCGACACGCCCAGTCCATCCGGCCCGCCGCGGCGACCGGGGCACGGGGGAGATCCGCGGGTCGACCGGGCTGCAGGAGTGGCCCGCGCGTGCCGATCTGAGAGGTACAGGTCGCTCGACCAGGCGCAGGAGGCGGTCCACGTGGCACGGATCCTGGCCTGGTGCCGCCGCCGCGAGCTGCCGGCGGCGGGTTGGCCGCTGGTCGCGCTGGCGTTCTCCGGATCGGTGTTCGCCGCCCTCGGCGCGGCGCTGCCCAGCAGTGCGGCCGCCGACGTATGGGTCTACGCGCTGACCAGCCTGTGCTGCGCGGTGCTCGGTGTCGGTCTGGTCCTGCTCGGGTCGCGGATGCCGGGGTGGCTGCCCCAGACGCTGGTCGTCGTCGCGGTCGTCGTCATCGCCTACTTCTCTGCGGCCGTCCCCGACGACGCCGGGGCGTTGCTGCCGACGTTCGAGTACGCCGCGCTGGCGGCGTACTGCGCGTACTTCTTCGGCCGGGCGCAGACGCGCTGCCACGTCGCCTTCATGTCGGTGTGCCTGCTTGCGGCGCTGCTCGTCGGTGACCGGCCGGCGCCGGTCACCGTCTGGTTCATCGTGACCACCACGATCGCCGCGATCGCCGAGGTGCAAGGTCACCTGGTCTCGCAGCTGCGCCGGCAGGCCCGTCACGACCACCTGACCGGGCTGCTCAACCGGGGCGGCTTCGAGCAGGAGGCGCCCCGGCTGCTGGCCCTGGCGGCCCGGTCCAGCCGGCCTGTCGCCGCGGTGGTGATCGACCTGGACGGCTTCAAGCGGATCAACGACGATCTCGGTCACGCCGCCGGCGACCGGGTGCTCATCGACCTGGCGGCCTCCTGGCGGGACCGGGTACGTGACGGCGACCTGCTGGCGCGGTACGGCGGCGACGAGTTCGTCCTGCTGTTGCCCGACACCACGGCGGTCGAGGCGCAGGCGTTGCTGGACCGGCTCCGCGACGGTCACGCGGCCCGCTGGTCCGCGGGTATCGCCGAGTGGGACGGCAGCAGCCGGCTGTCCGATCTGCTGTGGCACGCCGACCGCGCCCTCTACCAGGCCAAGGAGAGCCGCGGCCGCAGCGGGCTGCAGGCGGTGGACGAGGACGCAGCCGCGGCCGGCTGACCGGCTAGGGTCGCCCGGGTCTTGTCGGACCGCCCGGGAGGCTTGCGGTGAGCGTCGAGGTGGTGGGACTGCGGAAGTCCTACGGCTCGACCGTCGCCGTCGACGGCCTCACCTTCACCCTCGAACCGGGCGCCGTGACGGGATTCCTGGGGCCCAACGGATCGGGCAAGTCCACGACGATGCGGCTGATGCTGGGCCTGGATCACGGGGGCGGTCACACGTTGTACGACGGCGCCCCGCTGCTGGACCACCCGCAGGCGAGCCGGGTCGTCGGCGCCCACCTGGACGCGAAGTTCTACCACCCAAGCCGGACCGCCCGGAATCACCTGCGGCTGTTGGCAACCGAGGCCGGCATCGACGACGCCCGGGTCGACGAGGTGCTGGACCTGGTCGGCCTCACCGCAGTCGCCCGGCGCCGCCCGAGCGGGTACTCGCTCGGCATGGCGCAGCGGCTCGGCCTGGCCGGCGCCGTGCTCGCCGAGCCGTCGGTCCTGCTGCTGGACGAACCGGCGAACGGCCTGGACCCGCAGTCGATCCACTGGTTGCGGGACTTCCTGCGCTACTACGCCGCCGAAGGCCGCGTCGTGCTGGTGTCCAGTCATCTGCTCAGTGAGATGCAGCTGATGGCCGACCGCCTGGTGGTGATCGTGCGGGGCCGGCTCGTGGCGGACTCGTCGATGGCGGAGTTCACCGCGCGCAGCTCGCTCAACGACGTCCTGGTGCGCACGCCGGACCGCGACGCGCTGCGGCAGCGGTTGGCCGGGCGCGGGATCGTCGCCGTACCGGACGGGGCGGATGGTCTCGCCGTCGCGGGGACCACGACCGAGGACGTCGGAGTGATCGCCTTCGAAAGCGGCATACCGTTGCGGGAGTTGACCTATCGGCGAGCCAGCCTGGAGGACGCCTTCCTCGAACTCACCGCCGATGGGCAGGACTTCGCGACCGGCGGGAGTGCGTCGTGAGCGGGATCCTGCAGTACGAGTGGCGCCGGGCGACGTCGCTGCGGTCGACCTGGGTGGTACTCGTGCTGTCCGGCGGCTGCGCTGCGGTGCTGGGTTTTCTGCTGACCCGGCTGGGTGCCGAGACGGTCGGGACGTCGACCACCACCGGCGGCGTGCTCACCATCTACACCGCGCTCGGGGTGGTGTTCGCCTCGGTCCTTGCGGCGCAGGCGATCGGGCACGAGTACCGGTACGGCATGATCCGGTTGACCCTCACCGCATTCCCGCGCCGCGGACAGGTCGCCATCGCGAAGATCGTGGCCGTGACGGTCGCTGCGGCCGTGCTGGCCGTGTCCGGTTCAGCCCTGGGATGGGCCGGCGCCCTGGTCGGCGGGCCGGACCGGGTGGCCGCCAGCGATGCGGTTGCCGCGCAGGCGGTTCGCGCCCTGCTGTACGTCGTCCTCTATGCCCTCGTCGCGCTCGCGATCGCCGGGATCACCCGCAGCCTGCCGGTCGGCGTCGTCGTCCCGCTGCTGCTGGGGTACGTCGTCGAGCCGTTGCTCACGTCGTTGCTGACCTGGGACTGGCTCGCCGACGTGCTGCCGTTCAGCAACGGAGCCGCGGCGGCCTCAGACGGCGCGGGCGGGTGGCGGTCGCTGGCCGTCTTCGCCGGCTGGACGGTGGTCGCGTTGGCCGGCTGGGTGGCCAGCCTGCAGACCCGGGACGCCTGAGGTGCCGCGGGCCGGCCGGGACCTCGACGTGCTGGCGGTCGTGGCGGTGGGAGGCGCTGCCGGGGCGACCGCACGTTGGGGCATCGACGTGGCGTGGCCGCAGCAGGGACCCACGGGATTCCCGTGGGGCACCCTGACCGTGAACGTCTCCGGCTGCCTGCTGATCGGCCTGGTGACGTGGTTCCTGGTAGAGGTCTGGCCGCCGCACCGGTTGGTGCGGCCGTTCCTCGCGGTGGGTGTCCTCGGCGGCTACACCACGTTCTCCACCTTCGCCGCGCAGGTGTACGGCCAACTCGACGGAGCGGCGGCGCCGACCGCCGCCGGCTACGTCGTGGCCACGCTGGTCGCCGGGGTGGTCGCCGTCCGGCTCGGGCTGCTGTGCGGCCGGCTCCTCGCCGGTCCACGAGGCAGCAGCTGACGTGTCCGAGCTGCTGCTGGTCGTGCTCGGCGCCGCGGTCGGCGCGCCCTTGCGGTACCTCGTCGAACACGCCGCCGCGCGCCGTGGCGGTGCGTTTCCCGCCGGGACACTGCTGGTCAACGTGGCCGGCTCGTTCGTGCTCGGCCTGGTGCTGGCTGCCTCGCCGTCGGTCCGGCTGCTGGTCGGTACCGGCTTCTGCGGGGCGCTGACGACGTATTCCGGCTTCGCGCTGGCCACCGAGCGGTTGCTGTCGCTGCGGGCGACCGCGCTCGCCGTCGCCAACGTCGTGGCCAATGTCGTGGTGTGCGTGCTGGCGGTATGGGCCGCTGTGGCCATCGCCAACTGACCCCTGAGCGCGCCGGTGCTATCCGGAGATGCGCAGCACGCGGGTTGGGGTGACGACCAGATCGACCGGGCGGTCGTGGGCGTCGACCGGGATCGCACCGGGTGCCAGGACCTCGTCGTCGTGGACCAAGGCGAGCACGAGGATGCGACCGGGACCCGATCGCGGCAGCGCCGCCAGCAGCGTGTCGTAGAAGCCGCCGCCCTGGCCGAGCCGAGCGCCGGACGGATCGCACGCCAGCGCCGGGATGACCAGCAGGTCGACGCCCAGCGTGGTCAGGGCTTCCGGACCAGCCCCGATCACCGGGCCGGTCGGTTCGGGCATCCCCCGCGGGCCCGGCGCCAGGGCCGCGGGTCCGTCGTAGCTCGCCCAGTGCAGGTCGCGGCCGGGACCGACGACCGGCAGCACCACCGGCAGCCCGGCCTCGTGGAGACGTTCGATCAGCGGCCCGGTGCCCGGCTCGCCGCCGTACGACGCGTAACAGGCCACCGCGTGCTCGCGGCGACGATGGTGGTCCCGGCCCAGTTCCGGCAGGGCGAGAACTCGTTCGGCCAACAGCAGCGCGCAGCGGCCACGCTGATCGGTGGGCCGGGCTCGTCGCCGCGCCCGTACCGCGGCCCGCACCGCATCCTTGGCGCTACTACTCCCTGCGGGGACGGGCGTCGCGGTCACCCGGGCATCCTCGCGCGTGGACCCCTAGGGTTCCAGCATGGATCGCAGGGCAGTGACCAAGGCCGTCGTTCCCGCCGCTGGACTCGGCACCCGTTTCCTGCCGGCGACGAAGGCCACGCCGAAGGAGATGCTCCCGGTCGTCGACAAGCCGGCCATCGAATACGTCGTCGAAGAAGCGGTCGCCGCCGGGCTGGACGACATCCTGTTCATCACCGGCCGCAGCAAGCGGGCGCTGGAGGACCACTTCGATCGCAACCTCGAACTCGAGGTGGCGCTGTCGGCCAAGGGTGACGCGGCCAAGCTGGCGCTGGTCAATGCGTCCACGGAACTCGCCCGGATCCACTATGTGCGGCAAGGCGACCCGCTGGGCCTCGGTCATGCGGTGCTGGTGGCCGAACAGCACGTCGGCGACGAGCCGTTCGCGGTGTTGCTGGGAGACGACCTGATCGACCCGCGTGACGCGATCCTGCCCGCGATGCTCGACGTACGAGCCCGTTACGGCGGATCGGTCATCGCGCTGATGGAGGTGCCGGCGCCCAGCATCGGCCTCTACGGTTGCGCCGCAGTCGATTCCACCGACGTCGACGGCGTCGTGACGGTCACCGACCTGGTCGAGAAGCCCGACCCCGCCGACGCGCCGAGCAACCTCGCCATCATCGGCCGGTACGTGCTGGATCCCGCGGTGTTCGGCGTCCTGCACAAGACCGAGCCGGGCCGTGGCGGTGAGATCCAGCTGACCGACGCGCTGCGCACGCTGGCCGGTACGCCGGCGGCCGAGGGCGGCGGCGTGCACGGCGTGGTCTTCCAGGGGCGCCGGTACGACACCGGTGACAAGATCTCGTACCTGCAGGCGGTGATCCGGCTGGCCAGCGAGCGGGACGACCTTGGTCCCGCACTGACGGCCTGGCTGCGAGACTTCGTAGCGACGCTGCCGGCGACCGACTGACCGTCCCGGCCACCGGGCCGGTAGCGCCTGGTGACGATCGCGGGCATCGCCCGCGCGGGGACGAGGGTGGTGCGACGGTGAGGACGGTCGAGGAGCACCTCGCGGCGGTGCTCGACGGGGTGGAGCCGCTCGAGCCGATCGACGTCGGGCTCGGCGACGTCCGCGGCTGCGTGCTGGCCGAGGACATCACCGCGCCGTGGCCGTTGCCGCCGTTCGACAACAGTTCGATGGACGGGTACGCCGTGCGCACGGCGGATCTCGCCGACGCCGCCGACGACGCTCCCGTGCTGCTCGACGTCATCGAGGACCTGCCGGCCGGGCACCGTCCGACCCGGGCGGTCACCGCCGGGACCGCGGTCCGCATCATGACCGGCGCCCCGCTGCCCGAGGGCGCCGACGCCGTGGTGCCGGTCGAGGGCACCGACGCCGGCGTCCACGCGGTCAAGGTCACTCGCCAGGTCGAACCGGGTGCCTTCATCCGGCGGGCCGGTGACGACGTGGCGGCCGAGGAGACCGTGATGCGGGCCGGGCAGCCGTTGGGGCCGCGGCAGGTCGCCCTGCTGGCCGCGGTCGGCCGGGGCAGTGCGGTGATCCGGCCCCGGCCCCGGATCGTGGTGCTGTCCACCGGCAGTGAGCTGGTCCCGGCCGGGCAGCCGCTCGCGCCGGGCCTGATCCCCGATTCCAACAGCCTGATGCTCGCGGCCGCGGCGTTCGAGGCCGGCGCGGTCCCGTACCGGGTCGGGCCGGTCCGCGACGACGAGGAGACGTTGCTGGACACCCTGGAGGATCAACTGGTCCGCGCCGATCTCGTGATCACCACCGGCGGGGTCAGCGCGGGTGCGTACGACACGGTGAAGGCCGTCCTGTCCCGGCTCGGGACCGTCGAGTTCGTGCGGGTGGCGATGCAGCCGGGGATGCCGCAGGGGCACGGCCGGCTCGGGCCGGACGAGACGCCGATCTTCACGCTGCCGGGCAATCCGGTGAGCGCGTACGTGTCGTTCGAGATCTTCGTACGGCCGGTGATCCGGCGCATGCTCGGCTTCCGGCAGGTGCACCGGCCCGCGGTGCGGGCACGCTGCCTGGAGGGCTTCACCTCACCGGAGGGCAAGATGCAGTTCGCGCGCGGGACGCTCGGGGTCGCCGACGGGCGCTACGTTGTCCGGCCGGTCGGGGGGCAGGGGTCTCACGTGCTGGGCGGGCTGGCGCGGTCCGACGCCCTCATCGCGATCCCGCCGGCGGTGACCACGGTGAAGGCCGGCTCGGCGGTGACCGTGCTGCGGCTGGACGTCGACGGGTGAGCGCGGTGCCCGCAGCGGACGAACGACCCGGCCTGACCCACGTCGACGCGCGGGGCCAGGCGCGGATGGTCGACGTGTCCGGCAAGGACGTCACCGTGCGGACCGCGACGGCCACCGGCCGGGTGCTGGTGAATGCTGCGGTGATCGCTGCGCTGCGGGGCAGCGGCGTACCGAAGGGGGACGCCCTGGCCGTGGCCCGGATCGCGGGGATCCAGGCGGCCAAACGCACCCCGGACCTGGTGCCGTTGTGCCACCCGATCGCGATTCACGGTGTGGCAGTGGACCTCGACGTCGCCGACGACCACGTCGCGATCAGCGCGACGGTCCGTACCGCCGACCGCACCGGCGTGGAGATGGAGGCGCTGACCTGCGTGAGTGTCGCGGCGTTGGCGTTGGTGGACATGGTGAAGGCGCTCGATCCCACCGCGACGATCGACGCGGTGATGGTGCAGCAGAAGACCGGCGGGCGGTCCGGCGACTGGCGGCGCGAACGATGAGTGACACGGCCCGGGCCGTGCCCGCCGCGACGGGACGGGCGCTGGTCGTGGTCGCCTCGACCCGCGCGGCGGCCGGGGCGTACGCCGACCGCTCCGGGCCGCTGCTCGCCGAAGGCTTGCGCGCCATGGGTTTGCAGGTGGACGGGCCGGTGGTGGTGCCGGACGGGCCGGCGGTCACCGACGCGTTGCGCGACGCGGTCGCGGCGTACGACGTCGTGGTGACCAGCGGCGGGACGGGGCTGTCGCCGACCGACGTGACACCGGAGTGCACCCGTGCGGTGATCGATCGGGAGATCCCCGGGTTGGCTGAGGCGTTGCGGCGGTACGGCGCGGAGCACGGCGTACCGACCGCCGTGCTGTCCCGCGGCATCGCGGGCCTGGCCGGCCGCTGCCTGGTGGTGAATCTGCCTGGATCGACCGGTGGGGTGCGCGACGGGTTGGCCGTCCTGCAGCCGGTGCTGCCGCACGCCCTGGAACAGGCGCGCGCCGGCGGGGGGCACGAGGACGCGCCGCTGTGAACCGTGGCTGGCCGGTCGTGCTGGGCGAGGGCCGGGTGGGGCTGCGCCCGATCCGGCAGCGTGACGCGGCAGCGTGGCGGGAGGTCCGGCGCCGCAACACCGACTGGCTGCGGCCGTGGGAGGCGACCGTGCCGGCCGAGGACGGCGAGCCGGCGCCGACGTTCGCGATGATGGTGCGGCGGCTGCGGGCGGAGGCCCGCGACCTGCGGACGTTGCCGTTCGTGGTGACGTACGACGATCGCCTGGTCGGCCAGCTCACCGTCGGCGGCATCACCTGGGGTTCACTGCGCTCGGCACACATCGGGTACTGGGTCGACCGGGAGGTGGCCGGTCGCGGGGTGATGCCGACCGCGGTCGCCTTGGCCGTCGATCACTGCTTCCGCCAGTTGGAGTTGCACCGCATCGAGATCAACATTCGCCCGGAGAATGTCGCGAGCCGGCGCGTGGTGGAGAAGCTCGGGCTGCGCAGTGAGGGCGTGCGGCCCCGCTACCTGCACATCGACGGTGCCTGGCGCGATCACCTCGTGTACGCCGTGACGGCCGAAGAACTCCCGATGGGTTTGCTGTCGCGGTGGCGGTCGTCGCAGGCCTCCGGTGCGCCCGGCTGATTTCCCTTCGCGGCCGGTCGATTCTCGTTGCGGCGACTGCTCCAGGCGTGTGACTGGTGCGACACGCCGGACGCCAGAGGTCTGCCTCACCGCCGTAGCCGCTTGCGGCCCGTAGCGTTTCGCCCGTGACCGGCGTCATCTACGTGGCGATCTTCGCCCTCTGGCTGGTGGTCCTCGTCCCCATGTGGTTGCGCCGGCACGACGAGGCCGACGTGGTCCGGACCGCCGACCGTTTCAACCACGCGATGCGGTCGCTGTCGCGGCGTTCCTCCTCGCCGTACGGCGAACCACGCGAGGTCGTCGTCCCGCAACGCAGCCGCGAGGTCCGGGTTGCGGTGAGCGGGACCGGCTCGCGGGTCGCGGACCCGGCTGATCGTCGCGCAACCGCGCAGCGTCCGCAGCCGGCCCGATCAGACCGGTCCGTCCGCGCGACCGCGAGCGCCGCTCGCCGGCGACGCCGGGTGGTGGCGTTGCTGCTGGCAGCCGCTGCCGTGCTCGGCGTACTCGCCGTGCAGGGCCGCGCCCCGGTGTGGACGCCGGCCGTCCCAGTCGTGCTGGTGATCGTGGTGCTCGCCCTCGGTGTCCGGCAGGTCCGGTCCGCCCGGGAGCGGGCGAAGCGGCGGGCCCGTCTCGAGGAGTCGTCGCGGCGGGGCCGGGCAGCGACGTACCGCGCGATGGAGGACGTCGCCCGAGGCGTCCGTTCCGGGATCGCGACGACCGCCGCAGGCACCGCCGCCGCGACCGGGCAGGCGACGGGCACCGACGACGAAGCGTGGGTGCAGCCGGCGTGGACCGAGAACGGCTGGGAGGCGGTCCCCACGACGCTGCCCACCTACGTCACCGCGCCGCGGGCGACCCCGGTTCCCCGGACCATCGACCTCAAACGGCCGGGTCAATGGACCTCGGCGGCGATGCTGGAAGAAGCCGAACGGGAGCGGCGGCAGGTGTCCTTCCAGGAGCGCTTCGTGGCGGACACCGCGGCGCTGGACTTCCTGGACGACGAGGACGACCTGGCCAGCTTCGTCGACCCGCCGGGTCGCTCCCGGGACGGCGTCGTACGCCGGGCCGTCAACGAGTAGCCGGTCCCGCTGCCCGCTGCCCGGTTCGATCTCGTCGGTTGTCGCCGACGGGCCGGCGATGTGGGGCGGTTGGGGTCGTGGCGGCGGCCTTGGTAGCGTGTCCCCCCGGTTCCAGGGGCTGTGGCGCAGACCGGTAGCGCACCTCGTTCGCATCGAGGGGGTCAGGGGTTCAAATCCCCTCAGCTCCACCAAAAAGGGTTCTTACTGGAAACCCGGGAATGAGAATGGCCGGGCAGTGACACGGAAACGGACCCTTTGGGGTCCGTTTCTTCGTTTCGGGGTGGTGCCGCCTCAACGAGGCGTCGGCTGCCGCCGAGGGCGGCCGCGATCCGGGGACCGCTCCGGCACGACGATCAGTTCGGGGGAGTGGATCCGGGTCGACTGCACCGATGTACATCCGGAGAACCCCGCCTGACTGAACCGGTCACATCCAGTGCGACCCGCCAACCGTGTTGAACAAATGTTGAACACGAACGTAGACTCGTTGCCATGTCGTCGACGATCGGTTTCCGTCCCACGGAGGAGGACGAGCGCATCCTCCGCGAGGCCGCCCGGCCCGGGGAGAGCACGTCCGACACGCTGCGCCGTGCGCTGCGGCTGCTGGACCACGAACGCTGGCTCGGGCAGTTCCACGCCGACGCCGAGCAGATCAAGGACGAGGACGTCAACGCGGAGCCGGAAGCCTGGTGATCCGCGGCGCCGTCTACCGCATCGACCTCGGGCAGGCACGCGGCCACGAGCAACGAGGGCGACGACTCGGACTGGTGGTCTCCCCGTCGGAGTCGCCGCTGTCGGTGGTCACCGTCATCCCCACCTCGACCGCGGCGCAGCCGGCGATTCACCGGCCCGAGTTGGAGATAGCCGGCCGGCGTACTCGGCTGCTAGTCGATCAGATCCGCTCGATCGATACTGACTACCTGATCGGCGACCCGGTGGACTATCTCTCCCGCAATCAGCTGGCCGAGGTGGAGCAGGCCCTTGCCCACTACCTCGGCGTCCATTCCGTCACCCCGCCGCGAACCCCATAGCCCGACGCCACAGGCAGACGCTGCAACACCGGCGCAGGTCGCTTGCACTGTTACAGCAGAACCATCCCGACCGGGGCACCGGGGATCTGCGGGTCGGTAGCCTCCGCGCGCCTCGGTGACAGGCGTCCGCGCAGTCTTGTCGACCTAGGTCGTGGGGTCGTTGAGTGCGTCGCGGATGGCGGATAGCGCGGCTATCACGTCGGCCTGTTGTTGTCGCGTGAGCGTGCTGGTGGTGCGGCGTTCCAGCTCCTGCCATGCCGCACTGGCCGGCGGGACGGCGTCGCGGCCCTTTCGGGAGAGCCGAACGATCATGGTGCGCTTGTCAGCGGGAGACGAAACGCGGGTAACGAGCCCAGCGCGCTCCATTGCCTGCAGGGTGGCGGTAACGGTGGAGCGGTCGCGGCCCAGGTAGTGGACCAGGTCGGTCTGGGGGACAGGGCCGTGGGCATCCAGGTACAGCAACACGATCTCGTGCGGCGGGGCGACTCCGGCCTGGTTGAGCAGCTCGGTGCCTACCCGTGCGTGGGCACGGATGACCTGAAGCAAAAGGGATCCGATGGGGGCGCCCTCGATGGTGGTACCGACGTGCGGCCGCACCGCTTGAGCAGCCGAGAGGCCGTCCGGTGAGCGCGCCACAGGTCACACCGTAGTGAGATTGTTGGTGTGCCAGCAATGTGCGTACTCTGTTGGCATGCCAACAAATAGTAGGACCGCCGACTGCTGCACCGGCGGCGCGCTGCAGTCGATGCTGCCGCTGGCCAGGATCGCCGTATGCGAGCCGTAGTGGCCGACCATGCCGGGACCCCGGATGTGCTGCGTGCGGTCACCTTGTCTGACCCCGAGCCGCATGCCGGGCAGGCGCGAGTTGCCGTCGAGGTGGCAGCGGTCACCTTCGTCGACACCCTCATCCGCGCCGGCAGCCCGATCGCGCCGCCGGCGAGGTTTCCGGTCGTCCTCGGAAACGGCATTGGCGGCACCATCGATCGCATTGGGCCAGGCGTCGACCCGGCGTTGATCGGCACCCGCGTTGTCACCACGACCGGAGGTACCGGTGGCTACGCGAGCCTCGTCGTCGTCGCCACCGACAGCCTTCATCGGGTGCCCGACCGGCTCACTGTCGGCGAGGCCAGCGCCCTACTGGCGGACGGTCGTACCGCCATCGGCCTACATCAAGCCGCAGGAATTCAGCCAGGCGAGACGGTGGTCGTCACCGCCGCAGCCGGCGGTGTGGGAAGCATCCTCGTCCAACTCGCCAACGCATCCGGCGCACGAGTCATCGCGTTGGTGGGTAGCCGCGCGAAAGTCGATTACGCCAGCGCTCTGGGCGCCGACGTGATCGTGAACTACCGCGACCCCGACTGGACCTCCCGCATCCGCGAGGCAGCGGACGACGGGATCGACGTCGTCTTTGATGGCGTGGGAGCTGACATCACTAGCGTCCTCTTCCCCCTCGTCCGCAGCGGCGGCCGCTATGTGTCCCATGGCGCGGCCGGCGGACGCTGGGGCGTGATCGACGAGACCGCGGCAGCCGGACGCGGGGTCGGGCTGATCGGCCTCTCGGCCGTCGGTGCATCAGACATGTACGACCTCACTGAACGTGCGCTCGACCTCGCCGCCCACGGCATCATCCGACCCACCATCGGGCAGACATTCCCGCTCGACCGCGCTGCAGACGCCCACGCCGCCATCGAGTCCCGTCGCACGATCGGGAAAACCCTCCTCCTGCCATGAACACCACCCACAACCACGCATCTCCGCCGGCATCGACATGGCTTTGCATCTCGTTGCCCGGCTCGTCAATCCCGAACGCGTTCGTGCTGTAAGCCGCGGGATTCAGTACGACATCGCACTGCCGACGTCCGAATGGGTCGCGAGACCTAGCACCAGAAGTCGCTGAGCTGCATGGCCAGGGCGCGACCATGGTCGTGTCCGACCTGCGCCGCGGACGGACGCAGCGTGATGTTCATGGCATTCACCCCGAACAGCTGCGTCGTGTCGCGCTCGGGGACGATGGTCTCGACCACGCTGCCGTCGCGGCGTAGATCTGCGACCTGCGCGGCCAAGTCCATGCGCCAGTGCGCTGGATGCAGGGACCTGCCGCTCAACGGCGCCAAGACCAGGACCCGTTCGTATCCCCTTGCCAGGTCAGCGTTCTCGTTGCGGCGATAGCCGCCGTCGATGTAGTGGCGCGCATCGATGCGGTAGGCGAAACCGCCGGCACAGCTGGCGGCTACTGCATCGACCAGGGCGACGCCGCCGTGGCGATCGAAGACGATCGGCTCTCCTGTCCGGGCATCGACCGCCGTGACGAGCATTCTCCGGTCGAGCCAGTCCTGGTTCGGCAGCCGCGCGGCGACCGTCGTGCGCCATCGTGACTGCAGTGCGTCGTCGGCTGTCGTGGCCTGACCGAGGGCCGTAGCACCCATCCGCCGGCGCATGTCCGCTGCGTCGCTGGCCGCCGCGATGGTGGCGGTCAGCCGTTGCAGATGCTCCGACACCGACCGTGACGGGGCTTGTCCCGCAAGCGATCCGGCCGGTGCAGTGAGCGACGCGGGCGCCGTGCGGAGAATGTCGGCAAACAGCTCAGTGGGGTTACTGCCGGATAGCTGCGCCGCGGCTGTCGCGCCGGCCGAGGTACCGACGAGCAGGTCGGCCGCCGTGACGTCCAGTCCGCCGTCCATGAGGCCGGCAACGACGCCGATCAGCCAGGCATTGCCGGTCGAGCCGCCGCCGCCGAGGACCAGGGCACGTCCGCCGGCATGGCCGTGCTGAGAAGTGATGGGGCGATGCTGGGGCTTGTCGTACGACGAACTCGACGATGCGGTCCAGGTCGTGCCGGGGGAGGAGATGGACGACGCTGTTGTCTTCATGGGAGGTCCTTCCAGGTGATGTCCTGGCGAGCGCTCCCTCGGCGACTAGTGCAGTCGCGCGATCGTGGGGTGCGGGGAGCGCCCACCAACGGCTGCGTTCATGGGTCTCACCTCCCATCGACGGTTCACGATCGGCAGCACCGTAACACGCGCCCTGTCTGACAAAGCGAGCACAGTGGAAGGCTGGTAGCCATGAAATTCACCGTCAGCGGCGGCCGGACAGCGCCCGGCGCATCGTCGCAGTTCACCGGCACCGTGCAGATCGACAGCATTCGTACCCCGGACGAGCAGTCGGCGATCGGTTGTGCCCATGTCCGGTTCGCACCCGGCTCACGCACCGCCTGGCATCTGCACCCCAAGGGTCAGACCTTGTACGTCACCGACGGGATCGGCCTGGTCGGTACCCGAGGTGGCGGCGTCCAGCAGATTCGCCCTGGGGACGTCGTGTACATCGAGCCCGGTGAGGAGCATTGGCATGGCGCGACACCGGATCGCTTCATGGCGCACGTCGCCATGCAGGAGGCCGACGAAAGCGGCCAGGTCGTCGTCTGGTTCGGCCAGGTCGCCGATGAGGAGTACGGCGCCTAGCTGAGCTCCGCACGACGACCTATGGTCGGTCGGCACAGACCCCCCGGATGGGTTATCGCTATGGTCTGCGCGGCGCGCGCCGAAGCGGACCTGCTGTGCCCCAGCGGAACCCGAGGAGCTCGGCCAGTTCGTCGTCGACCACCGGCTGCACCTCGGGCAGCAGCACGGAGTTCCAGTTGACTGCACTGCGCATGGACCGGGCGCCGTAGTAGTTCAGGACGACGGCGCGCTCGCTCTCGTCGGGTCGTCCGGCAGTGACGTTCTTGCCGGCGGTGTGCCACAGCCGGCCGTCCCAGGCGAGCATCGTGCCGGCCGGTCCCTCGAGCGGCAGCAGGTCGTCGTAGGAGAAGCGTTCGGCGACATCCGCCACCTCGGCGGAGCGCCAGCGGTGACTGCCCGGGATGATCCGCGTCGCGCCGTTGTCGGCGTACGTGTCGTCCAGCAGCCAGGCGACGTTCATCGTCACCATGGTGTCCCACGGAGTCGCCGTGGAGACCTGGTCGCAATGCAGCGACATGGAACCGGCCCCGGGCCGTGCGGTGTTCGACGCGCTGCTCATCAGGACGAAGCCCTCACCGAGCAGACCAGCGAAGACCGCGGCGAGAGGGTGCAGGACCAGTTCCCGGAAGCACGAGTCCCAGTTCAGCAGATAGGCGACGCGGACATTGGCCTCGTTCGGATCCAACCGCCAGTGGCTGTCCGCGCCTTCTCGTTCCTGCTGTCCGATTGCTCGGTCCAGTGCCTGTCGACAGCGACGGACGTCCTCGGCCGACAAGGCGCCGGGAACCGCGCACCAGCCCTCGGCCTCGAACTGTCCTACTGCCGTCGCCGTGTCGACGTGGTCGATCCGGCGACGCCGGAACGGCACGGCAGCAGCGCGATCCGACGCATCATCGGCGGCCGCAATTCCGACGGTGACGGTGCCGCGATCGGGCATGCCAGAGTCGTCGGACGCACCGGCGACTGCGTTTCGGCCAGTTTCGGCCCCCGACACCTCGCTACCGGCAGGTGTCTGGCCGAGCGCGCGCAACGCCGGCGAGCGGTGCGGTACGACGACCATGTCGCCGGAGTTCCCGTAGACATACCCGATGAGCCGCAGCACGTCGGGATCGATCGTCCGCGCGACGACCTCGGGAATGACGGTGTTCCAGTTCACCGCGGCTCGCAGGTACGGCGCGGTGTACCAGGCGCTGAGGACCGCATCGGTGGGCATGCCGGCGCCGATCCGGTGCCACAGTCGGCCGTCGAGCGCGATCATCGAACCGGCGGCCACGCGTAGCCGCTCGGTGGGTTGCTTGTCTGCCGGTGGCGCGTCGGGCCCCGAATCGGTGTCGCCGACGATCTCGACCGCGCCGGCGTCGAGGTCCAGGTCGGTCAGGGCCCAGTGGACGACGACGGTGGTGCACTGCGTCCACGGTGCCGGATTGGTCGCGGCCTGCAGGCTCCAGAAGGCCTGGTCGGCGTCGGAACGCGTGGCGGTGAACGCGCACAGCTCGGCCAGCCGCAGGTCGTCGTGGCCGCCGTGTCCGCCGTCCCAGCTCGATGGCCGGATCAGTAACTGCCGCACCGCATCCAGCGCGAGCGGATGTCCAGCCACTGTGCCGAACGGCGCTCCCAGCGCCAGCAGGCCGCGCAGGTCCGGTTCGGCCGGCCCACCGGCCACGGGACGAAATCCCGCGCCGGTGTCGGCAGCGACCGTGACCGCGGCGCGCCACCGCCGTACCTCGTCCGACGGGATCGCGTCAGGCAGGACGAGCCGTCGCGGGGTCGTCGCGACGCCGGGCGTGGACGTGAGGGTGGCCACGGGTCCTCCTCGCAGGCAGGTCCCGGACTCGGCGAGGTCGGGAACGGTTGACGTCCCCCCGGTCGGCGGAGGCAGCCTCCGGCGACTGGTTGGTATTGTGTCCGCCCTGCCGGCCCCGGTGTCAAGACCTGGGGCCCGCCCACGTCCCGGAAGGTGCCGGATGCGGCCAGAGGCGCTCGCCAATCGTGACCGCATTCTCACGATCGCCCGAGCGGACTTCCGCGACCGTGGCGTACAGATCTCCCTGGAGGACCTCGCGGCGCGTGCCGGTGTCGGGATCGGGACGCTCTACCGGCGGTTTCCCACCCGGGCCGATCTGGTCGCCGCCTGCTACGAACCGGCGATCGCGGCCATGGCCGATGCCGCGCAAGCCGCTGCGGCCGAGCCGGATCCCTGGCAGGGACTTGCCTCGTACATCAGCCTGGTCTGTCAGATGCAGCGCGATGATCGCGGGTTGCGCGACGTATTCCGGATGTCCTTCGAACACGCGAGCGGACTGGACGAGGCCCGGTCCCGATCGACCGAGGCGTTCCTGCAGCTCGTCGGCAGGGCGCAGGCCGACGGATCGCTGCGACGCGACTTCGTGCTGCAGGACCTCGAACTGCTGCTGGTCAGCAATGCCGCCGTGGTCGACAGGGCAGCGCCGGATGACGCTGCCGCCGCTTCGGGCCGACTGGTTGCCCTGATGCTGCAGGCATTTCGTGCCGGCAGCCATCCGCCGCTACCCGATCCGCCGCGGCAGCGGGTACTGCGGCGTAGCTCCTGACCCCCGCAGCGGTCGGGCCCGCGGCGCCCGGGTCGGTCGCGGGTAGGCGGCAACGCCGAGCGCCCGGCTTGACAGCGTCCTTCCCGCCGTGACATGACATCGGCGGGCCGGTCCCGGGGGCTCGTCCCGATGGCGCACACGACTGGGGTCGTGCCGGTGACACGGACGACCGGGGTCGTGCCGGTGGCACGGACGTACAGCCGCGCAAATCTATTGAGGGAGACCAGTGAGCGAGCATGATGCCCGGGCCTACGGCCCGTACCACGTCGGTTTCAGCGTGCCGTCGTTGGAGGAGTCGATGGCCGAACTCACCACGGCGCTCGGCGTGCAGTGGCGGCCGATCGTGAACGCGAGCTTCCGGTTCCCGGACCTGGACGGCGTCGTCACCACCGTGACGCAGCGGGTTGCCTACTCGTCCGGTCCGGCGCCGGCCATCGAGTTGTTCGAAGGCGCCCCGGGGACCCTGCTCGAGGCCGGCGACCGTCCGCGTTTCCACCACCTCGGCTACTGGGTGGATCACCTCGGCCGGCGGTCCGCCGAGATCGCCGGGTCGGACTGGGCCCTGCTGCGGGGTGCCGACGACGAGACCGACGACATCGCGACGGTACGAGCGGCCTTCCACGAGTTCTCGTTCGGATTCGTCGAAATCGTCGACATGCCACAGGCGAAGATGCCGGAGTTGCTGCCGGAGTGGTACACCCAGCCGAGGTGACCGAACCTGCCCGCGGGACGTCCGGGATCGAGCCGTTCCGCCTCGAGGTCCCCGAGGCGGAACTGGCCGAGCTGCGCGCCCGCATCGCCGCCACGCGCTGGCCCGACGAGATCCCCGGCGTCGGATGGCGCTACGGCGTCCCGGGTGCCTACTTGCGCGAGCTGGCCGACTACTGGCGCGACGGATACGACTGGCGCCGGTTCGAGTCACGCCTCAACGAACTCGGCCAGCACACGACGACGATCGACGGCGCGCGGGTTCATTTCCTGCATCACCGCTCGCCGGAACCGGATGCGCTGCCGTTGATCCTGACCCACGGGTGGCCCGGCTCCGTCGTGGAGTTCCTCGACGTCGTCGAACCGTTGCGAGATCCCCGCGCCCACGGTGGCGACCCGCGCGACGCGTTCCACCTGGTGATCCCGTCGATCCCGGGCTACGGCCTATCCGGTCCGACTCACGAGATCGGCTGGGACGTACGGCGAATCGCCGCGGCGTGGGCCGTCCTGATGCAGCGGCTCGGCTATCCGGCGTACGGCGCGCAGGGTGGCGACTGGGGATCGTGGATCTCCTGGGAACTCGGTCTCACCGACCCCGGTCACGTCGTCGGCGTCCACGTCAACATGCTGGCCACCGGGCCGCTGGAGCCCGGGGAGGTCCCGACGCCGGCCGAACGCGCGGCGATGCAGCGTGCTGCCCACTTCCGCCGGGAGCTGTCCGGCTACCTCAAGGTGCAGGCGACCCGGCCGCAGACGCTGGCCTACGGCCTGGCCGATTCCCCGGTGGGCCAGTTGGCGTGGATCGTCGACCAGTTCCGCGAGTGGACCGACGCCGCCGAAGTCCCGGAGGAGGCCGTCGACCGGGACCTCATGCTGACCAACGTGATGCTCTACTGGCTGACCGGGACGGTCGCGTCGTCGGCGCGGCTCTACCACGAGGTGCGCGGTGCGGGCGGGTTCCGGGCCCATCCGCCGACGACCGTCCCCACCGGTGTCGCGGTCTTCCCGGCCGATGTCGTACAGCCGCTGCGGCGGGTGGCCGAGCGCACCGCCAACATCGTGCGGTGGTCGCAGCTGGACCGCGGCGGTCATTTCGCCGCGATGGAGGAGCCGGACCTGTTCGTCGCGGAGGTCCGCGCGTTCTTCCGACTCGTGCGATCGGGCATTCCAGGGAACGAACCGCGGCGATCAGGTGACCCCGGCCGGTAAGGAAGGTAGCCTCCGGTACGTACGTCGGCGGCCGCGGCCGCGGCGGTACGGGGGTCCGTCGCGACCCCGGCCACCGCCCGGGCCTGCTGCCGACGACACCTGCCGGCAACCGACCGGCCCGGTCGGCGCAGTTCGTCAGCGCTCGTCGAGCGCCCGCTGGTGGCGGGCCCCCAGGCGCGCCAGCCGTTCGTTGTACGCCGCCAACTCCGCGTCCCCGTCCCGGTCGGCCGCCCGATCCAGCCGTCGTGCCAGTCGTTCCTCGCTGCGAGCCCACTGCACGGCGATCGTCACCAGCACGATCATGGTGGGAATCTCGCCGAAACCCCACGCGATCCCGCCGCCGAGGTACGTGTCGGCCAACGGATCGACGAGCCAGTCCGGCCGTACCTGGGCGAACCAGGTATCGCCCAGCGGGGTACTGGACATCATGATCGCGATGGCGAAGAACCCGTGGAACACCATCGCCACCAGGACCAGGATCAGCCTGCCCCAGTAAGGGATATCCCGGGGCCCGGGGTCCACGCCGAGGACGATCCAGTAGAACAGCAGGCCCACCAGCAGGAAATGGCCCTGCATGAGGACGTGGGTGACATGGCCCTGCATCAGCTGGGCGAACAGCGGCGAGAAATACAGCGCGTACAGGCCGGCGGTGAACAGCAACAGCGCCACCACCGGATGCGCCAGCGCCTTGGCCACCGGAGTGTGCACCGCCCACACGATCCACTCCCGGGGACCGCGATCACCCTCCGGTGAGGGCGCTATCGCGCGCAGCGCCAGAGAGATCGGCGCAGCCAGGACCAGCAGGATCGGGACGGCCATCGACAGCACCATGTGCTGCAACATGTGGTAGCCGAGCGACACCTCGGCGTACGTCGCCAGCCCAGAGTTGGTGGCCCACAGCAGCAGGCCCGCCCCCAGCAGCCACGAGACCAGCCGGCCGACCGGCCAGTGGTCGCCACGCAGCCGCAGCCGCAGCCAGCCCCAGCCGTACCCGGCCAGCAACACCGCGGCCACGGCCAGCCAGAGGACCTGCGGCGACCAGCCCAGTGTCACCGACCCGATGGTCGGCGGGCCGGGCATGGCGAAGCCGAGAAGGTTCTCCGCCGGTGTGGCCAGCGGCTCCTCGATCCGGGGGAAAGCAGTGCGGGTCAACGCTTCACCGACGCCGACCGCCGTCGCCAGCAGGACGATCTCCAACGTCGCCCAGCGCAGGAAGTCGCGCCGTGGGGCGCCCGTCGCCAGCGTCGGGGCGATCCGGGTTCGTACCGTGGCTGCCACCAGGACGAGACAGAGCAGCAGGGCCGTCTTCACCACGACCAGCCGGCCGTAGCCGGTGCTCAGCAGTTGACCGGGATCGTCCAGCCGGGTCCAGGCGTTCCCGAGCCCGCTCAGTGCCAGGGCCAGCACGCACCCGGTGGCGAGCCGGCCGAAGCGGCGTACCGACGCGGGCAGGCCCGGATCGCCTCGCCACCCGTGCAGCAGCATCGCCGCGAGCCCCCCGACCCACACGGCCGCGGCCGCGGCGTGGACCACCCCGGACGTCAGCGCCAGGTCGTGCGACCCGTAGCTGGCGGCGTGACCGGCCAGGCCCGTCCCGGCCACACCGAGGAGCGCCAACACCGCCCAGACACCGGCCAGGCCGACCGTCGACGTGGTGACCGCGCCGACGAGGACGATCAGCGCGATGACGGCTCCGGCGGCGCTGGCGACGTTCTCGGTCACCGACCAGCCGTAGGTGGCGAAGGTGTCGCGCGCCAACGCGTCGGACAACCCGACGCCGAGGGCGTCGGCGAGGGTGAGCGGGATGCTGATCACCGCGGCCAGTGCCCAGACGCCGGCGGCCACCGCCGCGCGCACCAGGTCGGCGCGCCCCTGCGGGGAAACCACGCCGTGCCGGCCCTGCGGGGTCAGGACCGCGGCCGACACCAACCAGCCGACGCAGAGCACCGCCGCCAGCAGTGCGATCGCGTCGACCACCGGCAGCGCCCAGCCGACCGCCGCGCCGGCGTCCGGCAGTCCGCCCGGTAATGGGGTGTAGCGACCGCCGCCGACCAGCAGCGCCGCGACCAGGGCCAGCAGCGCGACCGCGCCCAGGCCGAGCGCGAGCCGCGCTCCCGACGGGGGCGTTCCCCCCGAGGCGGGAGTTCCGTCCCGTGGCACCGTCCCGCTCTGGCCGGAGTTTGCGGTCGCTCCGGAACTCGCGCTGGTCACGGGCGGTCCGGCCGGCTCGCAGTACGGCGCCGGGTCCACAGCAGCGCCACGACGACGGCGACCGCCACCACGACCGCGGCCACCGTGACGACGACCCCGCCGGTGTCCGCGCGCAGCGTGCCGCCCGGATCCGACGGGCCTCCCACCGTGAAGCTGATGGCCCCGGTCACCGGATGCCCGTCGGCCGACACCACCCGGTAGGTGATCTGGAAGGTGCCCGTCCCGGCCGTCGCCGGCCACTGCGCGGTGAGGTCGTGGTCGGTGACGCCGACCGCCGTCACCGGGACCGCCCCGGTCGGCCCGGCGGCCACCAGCGAACTGCCTTCCGCGATGAGTCTGTCGGTGAAGGAGAGGGTCAGCGTTTCCGGCGCGGTGGCGAGGACGGCGCCGTCGCCGGGCCGGGAATCGAGCAGCTGGGTATGGGCCGCCGCCGGTGCCGCGGCGAGCACCGTCAGCAGGCCTGTCACGCCGGCCAGCGCGACGCCACCGACCACCGTTGCCCGCATGCCGGCCAGGGTACGTCGGCCCGCCGTACGCCCTGGTCGCCGGTCAGACCCAGGTGGGCAGCCACATCCGCAGGTTCCACTGCGCGTAGGGCAGCAGCTCGCCGGTCCAGATCGGATAGAACCACCAGCCGGCAGCGACCGCGGCCAGCACCACGATCCCGGCCACGAGCGCACCCCAGGTCCGCCGCCGCGGCGTGCCGTCGGCCCGGCCCAGCACCGAGCCGAGCGACATGGTCAGGGCGGCCACGACGAACGGGACGTAGACGACCGCGTAGAACGTGAAGATCGTCCGGTCGGGAAAGATGAGCCACGGCACCCAGCCGGCGAGGACGGCCAGCACGATCGCGCCGGAGCGCCAGTCCCGGTGCGCGAACCAGCGCCAGACCTGGTGCAGCAGGGCTAGCAGGCCCGCCCACCAGATGACCGGGTTCCCCAGGGCAAGGACCTCCGCGGAGCACTTGTCGTCGGTGCAGCCGCCCTGTCCGCGGTCGAAGCCTTCGTAGTAGAACGACGTCGGCCGGCTCTGGAACGGCCAGCTGAACGCGCTGGACTGGTACGAGTGGGCCGAGCTCAACGTGGTGTGGAAGCGCCACGCCTCGGCGTGGTAGTGCCACAGCGAGCGCAAGGCGGCCGGGATGACCGACGAGTCGTCCCCCCACTGCCGGCTGTAGGCGTCATCGGACAGGAACCACCCCGTCCACGACACCAGATACACCGCGACCGCGACCGCCACGAACGACACCGCCGCCGGCACGACGTCGCGTAACGCGGTGGCCCACCAGGGATTCCGTACGCCGACCGCCTTACGGGAACCGATGTCCCAACACAGGCTCAGCAGGGCGAACGCCGCGAGGAACCACAGCCCGCTCCATTTCACGGCGCAGGCCGCGCCCAGGCACGCTCCCGCGGCGATGCGCCACGGCCGCCAGCCCAGGTGCGGTCCGAGGCCGGCACCGATGGCGGCCCCGCGACGTTCGACCAGATCCGCCAGCCGGGACCGGGTACGGTCGCGGTCCAGCAGCAGGCAGCCGAAGGCGGCGAGCACCCAGAACGTCAGGACCATGTCCAGGATTGCGGTGCGGCTCATCACGATCGACAGGCCCTCGACGGCCAGCAGCAACCCGGCGACGGTGCCGAGCAGGTCCGACCGGGTCAGCCGCCGGACGATCCGCGCCGTCATCAGGACCGTCAGCGTGCCGAGCACCGCGACAGCCCATCGCCAACCGAACGGGGTCGCTCCGAACAGCCACTCGCCCACCGCGATCGTCCACTTGCCCAGCGGCGGATGGACGACGTACTCGGGCGTGGTCTGGAAGATGTCCAGCGAGGCGATGTTGCCGTTGCTGCCCAGCAGGATGTCGTTGGCGCCGTCGACGAGGTTGCGCTCGTAGCCGAAGCGCAGCAACGACAGCGCGTCCTTGGCGTAGTAGGTCTCGTCGAAAACCAGGGCGTGCGGTCGGCCGAGATCGACCCACCGCAGGATGCCCCCGATCAGCGTGACGACCAGCGGCCCGAGCCAGCCGATCCACCACCGCGACGGCATCGGGGGCACCAGCCGGGCCCGGATGGTGGCCAACGTGCGCTGCGGGGCGGCCGACGTGGCGGGCACCGGCACCGGGACGGCGACGTCGGGCGCGGCGGACACCGGCACATGGTAGGTGGGGCGGGCGCGCGAAGATGGCCGGCGTGACCGGGGTTGTCGTGCTCGCCGCGACGCCCATCGGCGACCCTGCGGACGCGCCGGCCCGACTGGTCACGCTGCTGCGGACGGCCGACGTCGTCGCGGCCGAAGACACCCGGCGGCTGCGCCGGCTCGCCGATGCGCTCGGGGTGAGTGTCGGCGGCCGGGTCGTGTCGTTCTACGACGCGGTGGAACGAGAGCGGACCGCCGGGCTGGTGGCGCAGGCCGCCGCCGGAGCCACGGTGCTGCTGGTCAGCGACGCCGGCACGCCGGGCGTGTCCGACCCGGGATACCGGCTGGTGACCGCGTGCATCGCCGCCGGTGTACGGGTGACCGCGGTGCCCGGGCCGTCCGCGGTCCTGACCGCCTTGGCCGTGTCCGGCCTGCCGACCGACCGCTTCTGCTTCGAAGGATTCCTGCCACGCACCAGCGGGCCGCGGCGCGCCCGGCTGGCCGAACTGGTCACTGAGCGGCGCACGGTCGTGTACTTCGAGGCCCCGCATCGGCTGGCCGCGATGCTCGGTGACGCCGCCGCGGTGCTCGGCGCGGATCGGTCCGCCGCGGTCTGTCGCGAACTGACCAAGACCTACGAAGAGGTACGACGCGGCCCGCTCGGCGAGCTCGCGGCCTGGGCGGCGACCGGCGTACGCGGTGAGATCACCGTCGTGGTCGCCGGGGCGTCGTCCGACGCTGCCTCCCGCACGCCGGCAGAGCTCGCCGCGGCCGTCGAGGAGCGCGTGGCGGCCGGGGAGGACCGGAAGGCCGCGACCGCGGCCGTCGCGGCGGAAACCGGCGTACCCAAGCGGCAGGTCTTCGACGCGGTGGTGGCCGCCAAGCATGCGCGAGAACCGGAACCCGGCCGACCGTAGGATCACCGCATGCCCGCCCCGGTTCTCACCGCTGTCGCATGGCCGTATGCCAACGGCCCGCGGCACATCGGCCACGTGTCCGGTTTCGGCGTGCCGTCGGACGTGTTCAGCCGCTACCAGCGGATGGTCGGACACGACGTGCTCATGGTCAGCGGTACCGACGAGCACGGCACCCCGATCCAGGTGCAGGCCGACGCCGAGGGCGTCACCGCCCGGGAGCTGGTCGACCGCTACAACCGGGTGATCGTCGAGGACCTGCAGGGCCTCGGGCTGTCGTACGACCTGTTCACCCGGACGTCGACGGTGAACCACCGGGCAGTGGTGCAGGAGATGTTCCGTACCTTGCACCGCAACGGATATGTCGTCCCGCGCACCACGCTCGGCGCGATCTCGCCGTCCACCGGACGGACCCTGCCGGACCGCTACATCGAAGGCACGTGCCCGATCTGCGGGTACGACGGCGCCCGCGGCGACCAGTGTGACAACTGCGGCAATCAGCTCGACCCGACCGATCTGATCAATCCGCGCAGCCGGATCAACGGTGAAGTGCCGGCGTTCGTGGAGGCCGAGCACTTCTTCCTCGACCTGCCGGCCTTCTCCGAGGCGCTCGGTTCGTGGCTGCAGTCGCGGCAGGACTGGCGTCCCAACGTGCTCAAGTTCTCGATGAACCTGCTGGACGACCTGCAGCCGCGCGCGATCACCCGCGACCTGGACTGGGGCGTCCCGGTCCCGCTGGAGGGCTGGCAGGATCGGCCGGACAAGCGGATCTACGTGTGGTTCGACGCCGTCATCGGGTATCTGTCGGCGTCGGTGGAATGGGCCAGGCGCAGCGGCGACCCGGACGCCTGGCGACGCTGGTGGCAGGACCCCGCGGGTGGCGCGTACTACTTCATGGGCAAGGACAACATCGTCTTCCATTCGGTGATCTGGCCGTCGATCCTGCTGGGCTACAACGGAAGCGGCGCGCGAGGCGGCGATCCCGGCAGCCTCGGCACGCTCAGCCTGCCCACCGAGGTCGTCTCCAGCGAGTTCCTCACCATGGAAGGCCGGAAGTTCTCGTCGTCGCGTGGCGTCGTCATCTACGTGCGGGACTTCCTGTCCCGCTACGACGCCGACGCGCTGCGCTACTTCATCGCCGTGGCCGGCCCCGAGAGTCAGGACACCGATTTCACCTGGGCGGAGTTCGTCCGCCGCAACAACGACGAACTGGTGGCCGGCTGGGGGAATCTGGTCAACCGCTCGTTGTCCATGGCGGCCAAGAACATCGGGGCCATCCCGGCGGCCGGGGAGCTGACCGACGCCGACCACGGGCTGCTGCACACGACCCGCGCCGCGTTCGGCACCGTCGGCGAGCTGATCGCCAAGGCGCGGCAGAAGGCCGCGATCAACGAGGCGATGCGGGTAGTGGGGGAGGCCAACAAGTATCTGTCGGACCAGGCGCCGTGGCGGTTGAAGGCAGCCGATCCGCAGCGTATGGCGACGGTGCTGCACGTGGCGCTGCAGGCGGTCAGCGACTGCAACACCCTGCTGGCGCCGTTCCTGCCCAAGGCGGCGCAGGCAGTGCACGAACAACTCGGTGGCGACGGGGTCTTTTCCGCTGCGCCGCAGATCGTCGAGGTGGACGACCTCGACGGCGGCCCGGGCTACCCGGTCATCACCGGCGACTACGCCACCGGCGCCACGTGGGCGTCCAGGCCGCTGACGGCCGGCACTCCATTGGCGGCGCCGAGCCTGGTCTTCCGCAAGCTGGACCCCGACATCGTCGACGACGAGCTCGCCCGGCTGGAGAGCCGCGCGTGACCGAGCACGCCGGCCGCGCTGCCCCACGGGCAGCACAGCAGCCGGCGGTGCACGAGCCGGCAGCGCAGCAGCCGGCTGGGCAGCGGTCAGCGGTCCTGCGGGACCAGGTGCGCCCGGCGCCGCCGGAACCATTGCGCCGGCCCGTGGTGGATACCCACTGCCACTTGGACATCCGCGTCGGTGAGGACTGGTTGCCGGTGCCCGACGCGCTGGCGGCCGCAGCCGCGGTCGGGGTCACGCGGGTGGTACAGGTCGGATGCGACGTGGCCAGTTCGCGGTGGTCGGCGCAGGTGGCGGCCGATCACCCGGCGGTCCGTGCCGCGGTCGCCTTGCACCCCAACGAAACGCCCGGGTTGGTGGCCGACGGGCAACTCGATGCCGCGTTGCAGCAGATCGCCGCACTCGCTGCGCTGCCGCAGGTCGCGGCGGTCGGCGAGACCGGTCTGGACCTCTACCGCACCCCGCCGGAGGGCCTGGCGGCTCAGGAGGAATCGCTACGGGCCCATGCGGAGTTGGCCCGCTCGGTCGGCAAGCCGCTGGTCGTCCACGACCGGGATGCCCACGCGGAGATCCTGCGGGTGCTGGGCGACGCCGCGGCGCCACCGACGGTGGTGTTCCACTGCTTCAGCGGGGACGCGGAGCTGGCCCGGATCGTCGCGGACAATGGGTGGTACCTGTCGTTCGCGGGCGTGGTGACCTTCAAGAACGCCCAGGGTCTGCGTGACGCGCTGGCCGCCGTACCGCTGGATCGGGTCCTGGTCGAGACCGACGCACCGTTCCTCACCCCGACGCCGTTCCGCGGCAAACCCAACGCCTCGTACCTGGTCCCGCTCACCGTGCGCACCATGGCCACCGTCCGCGGCCTGTCGGAAGAGGACATGGCGACTGCGTTGTGGGACAACGCCCAACGGGTCTTCGGGCCGTGGTGAGGATGCACCGGGCGTGAGTGAGGACGGCCTGCTGGGGGCTGCCGACATCCGCCGCATCGCCGAGCGCCTCGGCGTACGGCCGACGAAGACCCTCGGGCAGAACTTCGTCGTCGACGGCAACACGGTCCGGCGGATCGTGCGGGCCGCCGGGATCGGCGCCGACGACGTCGTGGTCGAAGTCGGTCCGGGACTGGGTTCGCTGACCCTCGGGCTGCTGCCGGCGGCGCGCCGCGTCGTCGCGGTCGAGATCGACCCCGTGCTGGGCGAAGCACTCGCCGGCACTGTCGCCGAGCGGATCCCGTCGTACGCCGAACGGCTTGAGGTGATCGTCGCGGACGCCCTGCGGCTGCGAGGACTGCCGGTCGAACCGACCGCGGTCGTGGCGAACCTGCCCTACAACGTCGCGGTGCCCGTGCTGTTGCACCTGCTCGCCACGTTCCCGACGTTGCGTCGCGGACTGGTGATGGTGCAGGCCGAGGTGGCCGACCGGCTCGCCGCCCCTCCCGGCTCGCGGGTGTACGGCGTCCCCAGCGTGAAGGCCCGCTGGTACGGCGAGGTCACTCGCGCCGGCGCCGTCGGCCGGACGGTGTTCTGGCCGCAGCCACGGGTCGACTCCGGCCTGGTCCGGTGGGAACGGCGCCCGCCGCCGGCCTCGCGCGCCGGCCGGGAGGCGGTCTTCGCCGTCGTCGACGCGGCATTCGCGCAGCGCCGCAAGACACTGCGGGCGGCGCTGGCCGGGCTGGCCGGAGGCGCCGACCGGGCCGAGCGGGCCTTGCGAACGGCCGGGGTGGACCCCTCCTCGAGGGGCGAACAGCTGTCGGTGACGGACTTCGCGGCAGTCGCCGACGCCCTAGGCTCAACGGCGTGAGACCACCGGCCTCCATCACGGTGCGGGTGCCCGCCAAGGTCAACCTGCAGCTGTCCGTCGGGCCGGCCGGGCCGGACGGCTATCACGACCTGGTCACCGTGTTCCACGCCGTCTCGCTGTACGACGAGATCACCGCTACGGCGGCGCCGGACGGGGCCGGGATCAGCGTGACCGTGGAGGGCGAGGGCGCCGGAGAACTCCCGGCCGACGACGGCAACCTGGCCGTCGTGGCCGCCCGGTTGCTCGCCGACACGCTGTCCCGGCGTTCCAGTACCTCGCCGGGAGTTCACCTGCACCTGCGCAAGGCCATCCCTGTCGCGGGCGGCATGGCCGGCGGCAGCGCTGACGCCGCAGCCGCACTGGTCGCCTGTGATGCCCTGTGGCAGCTGGGAATGCCCCGCAGCCAGCTGCACACGATGGCAGCCGCGCTCGGCTCCGACGTCCCGTTCGCGTTGCACGGCGGCACCGCAGTCGGCACCGGCCGCGGCGACCGGTTGACCCCGGCCTTGGCTCGGGGGGACTTCCATTGGGTGTTCGCGCTGGCCGCCGGTGGCCTATCGACCCCGGCGGTGTACGACGAACACGACCGGCTCTGCGACAACCGCCCTGCGGCTGGTCCGGAGGTGTCCGAAGAACTCATGCACGCCCTGCGATCCGGGGACGCCGAGGCACTCGGCCGGTCGCTGCGCAACGACCTGCAGCCGGCCGCCCTGTCGCTGCGCCCGTCGTTGCGGCAGGCCCTCGAAGTCGGCATGGACTACGGCGCACTCGGCGGCGTGGTGTCCGGCAGCGGCCCGACCTGCGCCTTCCTGGTCCGCGACGACGCAGCGGCACTCGATCTGGCCGTCACGTTGTCGGCCGCCGGTGTCTGCCGCACCGTGAAACGCGCCCACGGTCCGGTCCCTGGAGCGCGGATCATCGACGGCGGGCATACCGCCGTACCGCACTGACGCCGTACCAGGTGAGCCGCTGGGCGGGGACGGTGACCGGAGAGGCGCCGTACCTCGACCGCCTACCCTGATCCGGCCATGGCACATCTGCTCGGGGCCGAAGCCCTGCACCTGCAATATCCGACCCGCGTGGTCTTCGACGCGGTGACCCTCGGGGTCAACGACGGTGACCGGATCGGCATCGTGGGTCGCAACGGGGACGGCAAGTCGTCGCTGCTGGGAATGCTGGCCGGCACGATCGCACCGGACGCCGGGCGGGTGACCCGACGCGGCGGCGTACGGATGGGTGTGCTCGATCAGTCAGACACCCTCGACGGCGCCACAACGGTCGGTGCCGCGATCGTCGGTGACCGCCCCGAGCACGAGTGGGCCGGCGACCCGAAAACGCGCGACGTCATCGCCGGCCTGGTGCCGGAACTGGCCTGGGATGCGCGGATCGGTTCGCTCAGCGGCGGCCAGCGGCGCCGGGTGGCGTTGGCGGTCCTGCTCGTCGGCGACTGGGACGTGATCGCGCTCGACGAGCCGACCAACCACCTCGACGTCGAGGGCATCACGTGGCTGGCGGCGCACCTGCGGGCACGTTGGGCGAGAAACTCCGGCGGACTGCTGGTCGTCACCCACGATCGCTGGTTCCTCGACGAGGTCGCCACGACGACCTGGGAGGTGCACGACCGGACGGTCGAACCGTTCGACGGCGGGTACGCCGCCTACATCCTGCAGCGCGTCGAGCGGGACCGGCAGGCCGCGGCCAGCGAAGCCAAGCGCCAGAACCTGATGCGCAAGGAGCTCGCCTGGCTGCGGCGGGGCGCTCCGGCGCGGACCTCGAAGCCGAAGTTCCGCATCGACGCGGCGAATCAGCTGATCGCCGACGTGCCACCGCCTCGTGACCGGGTGGAACTGGCGCGGTTGGCCACGGCGCGCCTGGGCAAGGACGTGGTCGACCTGCTCGACGCCGGCGTCAGTTTCGACGGCCGGGAGGTGTTGCGCGACATCGAATGGCGGATCGCGCCGGGGGAGCGGACGGCGATCCTCGGCGCCAACGGGGCCGGCAAGTCCACGCTGCTCGGCCTCGTCGCCGGCACGGTGACGCCCACGGCGGGTCAGGTCAACCGCGGTAAGACCGTCCGAATCGCGGTGCTGGACCAGCAGTTCCGGGAACTGGCGCAGCTGACCGGTGATCGGGTCCGCGACGTACTGGCCCGCACCCGCACCAGCTACGTCGTCGACGGCCGGGAACTCACCCCGGCACAACTGCTGGAGCGGTTGGGCTTCGCCCGTGAACATCTCTCGGCGCGCGTCGGGGAACTGTCCGGCGGCCAGCAGCGGCGACTGCAACTGTTGTTGGTCCTGCTGTCCGAACCCAACGTCCTCATCCTCGACGAACCCTCCAACGACGTCGACACCGACATGCTCGCCGCGATGGAGGACCTGCTCGACAGCTGGCCCGGGACGCTCATCGTCGTCTCGCACGACCGCTACCTGGTCGAACGCGTCACCGACCAGCAGTACGCCATCGTCGACGGCCGGCTGCGGCATCTGCCCGGCGGCGTGGACGAGTATCTGACGCTTCGCGCTGCGGCGCAGCAGCTCGGTGGGGGGATTGCCCCAGGTTCGCCGCGCGAGCCGGATAGCGGGACCGCAATAGCGGTCACCCGTCCGTCAGGGGCAGCGGAGCGGGCCGCGCGCAAGGAACTCAGCGCGACCGAACGGAAACTCGACCGGGTCGGTCAACGGATCGCCGCGATCCACACCCGGATGGCTGAGCACGACCAGTCCGACTACCAGGGCCTCGCCGAGTTGCACGAGCAACTGCGGGAAGCCGAAGCCGAGACAGCCGCGCTGGAAGCTCGCTGGTTCGCCCTGTCCGAGGTTGCCGGCTAGCCGACGATCGCGCCGATCGGACCGCGTCGGCTGGGAACGTCGGACGGCCGGGATCTGACCGCGTCGGCTGGGAACGTTCGAACGGCCCGGATCTGATCGCGTCGGCTAGGAACGGTCGAACGGGCCGTTGAGGGTCCGGAGCGCGTCGGCAAGCTGCCCGTGCTGCTCCGGCGGGATTGCCGCGAGGATCCGCCGTTGCACGGCAAGGAGATCGGCCAGCGCACCGTCCACCCGGATCCGCCCGTTGCCGGTCAGCCGCACCCGCACGCCCCGGCGGTCGCGGGGGTCGGGGGTGCGGGCCACCAGGCCGCGCCGTTCGAGCCGGTCGAGCCGGTTGGTCATCGTGCCGCTGGTGACGAGGGTTTCGGTGACCAGTTGACCGGGCGACAAGGCGTACGGCGGGCCGGCCCGGCGCAACGCGGCGAGGACGTCGAACTCCCATCCGTCGAGCCCGTGCGCGGCGAATGCCTCGTTGCGTGCCCGGTCGAGGTGGCGGGCCAGCCGCGTGACGCGGGAGAGGATCTCCAGCGGCGCGACGTCGAGGTCCGGACGTTCCCGCTGCCAGGCCGCGACGAGGCGATCGACCTCGTCGTACGGCGATCCCGCCGGCGCGGCGTCGACTCCGGACCCAGCGGCGACGACGGTACGAGCTTCCCCGGCCGCCGGCTCCGATGAGGTCACCGGCCCATCCTAGGAAGGCGTCAAGATTCTCGACATCAAGATGCCGAGGCTCGTGCCGTCGGCCGTTGCCGGGTAGGAGCGGTCAGTCCTTGACCGACAGTCGCGGCTTCTGCTCCAGGTGCGCCAGGCCGTTCCAGGCCAGGTTGACCATGTGGGCGACGACCTCGTGCTTCTTCGGCTTGCGGGCGTCCAGCCACCACTGTCCGGTCAGCGCGACCATGCCGACCAGCATCTGGGCGTACATCGGCGCCATCTTGGCGTTGAGTTTGCGGGCGTCGAATTCCTTGGCCAGCAGGTGCTCGACCTGCGAGGCGACCTCACCGAGAAGGCTCGCGAAGTTGCCGGTGCTCAACGACACCGGCGAATCGCGGACCAGGACCCGGAAGCCCTCGCCGTACCGCTCGATGTAGTCGAACAGGGCCAGGCCGGCCTGTTCGAGCATCTGCCGGGGGCGGCCTTCGGAGGCTGACAGCGCGTCGGTCACCATCTGCAGCAGACGGTTGATCTCGCGGTCGACCACGACCGCGTACAGGCCTTCCTTGCCGCCGAAGTGTTCGTACACCACGGGCTTCGAAACCCCGGCCTTGTTGGCGATCTCCTCGACGGTGACGACCTCGAAGCCCTTCTGGGCGAACAGCTTCCGTCCGACGTCCAGCAGCTGCTGGCGGCGTTGCGGACCGGTCATGCGCACGCGTTCGGTCCGTGCTTCACCAGCCTTGGACTCGCTGTCGTCGGCGGCCGGCCCGTCGTCGGCAGGGTGGTCGTCGTCGACGGATCGCGGCTGCGCCGGTACGCCGTGCAGGTGGGGATACGAACTGCTCATCCGGGTACCCGCTTCGCCTCGAGCCGCTCCGGCTGCGGCCACTTGACGTCGGTGGCCCAACCCGCCTTCTCGAACAGGGCGATCGTCCGGGCGGAGATGTCGAGCTGACCGCGTAGGGCCCCGTGCCGGGCCGAGGTCGGCAGCGCGTGGTGCAGGTTGTGCCACGACTCGCCGAACGACGGGATCGCCAGCCACGCGACGTTGCCGGAATGGTCACGGGACCGGAAGGGGTGCTTGCCCCAGACGTGGCAGATCGAGTTGATCGACCAGGTGACGTGGTGCAGCAGCGCGATCCGGACCAGGCCGGCCCAGAAGAACCCGGTCAAGGCGCCCTGCCACGACCAGGTGATCAAACCGCCCAGGACCGCCGGCAGCAGCAGCGTCGCGGCGACCAGGTACGGGAACAGCCGGGAGATCTTCACCAGGTCGGGATCGCGCAGCAGGTCCGGGGCGTACTTGCGCTGCGGCGTCTGCTCGACGTCGAACAGCCAGCCCATGTGGGAGTAGAGAAGACCCTTCGTCAGCGCCCACGGCGAGCTGCCGTATCGCCACGGCGAGTGGGGATCGCCGTCGTCGTCGCTGAACGCGTGGTGCTTGCGGTGGTCGGCGACCCACCGCACGACCGGACCCTGAATCGCCGTCGACCCTGCCACGGCGAGGGCGATGCGCAGGCCGCGGTTGGCCCGGAACGAGCCGTGGGTGAAGTAGCGGTGGAATCCGACGGTGATGCCGAGACCGGCGATCAGGTAGAAGACGGCGAACAGCGCCACATCGGACCAGCCGATGCCCCAACCCCACGCGAACGGGACGGCGAGGACGAGCGCCAGCAGGGGGACGCCGATGAAGACCCCGACGAGGATGCGTTCGGACACCGACTGAACTTCGTCGGAGTTCGACGCCCGCTCCGGAATGGTGCCTGCGGCTGCGTAGGCGTGGCCGGTCAGCGCCAGGTCCTCCGCGGTCACGTCGTCGTTCATCTCGGGCGTCATGGTCATTCGCGGGGCTCCTCGTCGTCTGGCGGGTGTTGCCGGTCGGATGACGGGCGGGCCGAGCACAGTGCTGGTCGAAGCGGTGGAACGGGGCGGTCAGAGTGCCGGTCGAGCGGGGTACGGCACCTCGATCGGGGCCGGCCTTGCGACGCCTACGTAACCGTAACCTACGGTGCCGTAACCTCGCTACCCGGCGAACCGGCATGGCGATGAACATTGCGGGACTCTCGCCACCACGGACCGGTGGCACACTGGCCGCCGCCCGCGTCGTTCCGGGCGCAGTCCGCCGTGGGGTAATGGCAGCCCGCCAGCCTTTGAAGCTGTAGGTCCTGGATCGAGACCAGGCGGCGGAGCCCTGGCGGGCGCGGCTATCGTGGCCCTGCCTTCCCGGCCGACCGCCAGCCGCGCCCGCCCCGGCGCGCGAGCCCGTCCCCCAGGAGACCCTGTCTCGTGAGCGCTCTCCGGCCGTCCGCCGTGGTCATCCTGGCCGCCGGCGAAGGTACGCGCATGCGGTCGGCGACCCCCAAGGTGCTGCACGAGATCGCCGGCCGCAGCCTGCTCGGCCACGTCCTGGCGGCGGTGGCACCGCTGGAAGCCGACACCGTCGCAGTCGTCGTCGGTCACGGCGCCGACGAGGTGGCCGCCCACCTCGAGCGGGTGTCGCCTTCGGCCCGGACCGTGGTGCAAGCGGAACGCGGCGGCACCGGCCATGCCCTCGCCGTCGCGCTGGCCGGCCTGGCCGAGTACGGCTGGTCGGCCGAGACCGCCGGGCCGGTCGTCGTCGTCTGCGGTGACACGCCCCTGCTGCGTCCGGCCACCCTCACCGGGCTGCTCGCGGCGTACGAGGCCGGCACTCCCGCCGCCGTGCTGCTGAGCGCCGACCTGCCCGATCCCACCGGCTACGGCCGGGTCGTCCGGGACGCCGCCGGCGCGGTCGTCGCCATCGTCGAGCAGCGCGACGCCGACGCCGGGCAGCGCGCGATCACCGAGGTGAACGCCGGCATCTACGCCTTCGCGCCCGGGCCGCTGCTGCGGGCGCTGCCGAAACTGGGCACCGCCAACGCCCAAGGCGAGCAGTACCTGACCGACGTCGTCGCGCTGCTGCACGACGGGGGGGACCAGGTCGCCGCGCTGGCCGTCGAGGACGGCGCGGAGATCCTCGGCGTCAACGACCGGGTCCAACTGGCCGCGGCCGGCCGGATCCTGCGCGACCGGATCGTCACGGACTGGATGGTGTCCGGGGTGACCGTGATGGACCCGTCGACGACGTGGATCGACGCGGACGCCGTCATCGAGCCGGACGCGACGCTGCTGCCAGGTGTCTGGTTGCGCGGGCGTACGGCGGTCGCCGCCGGGGCGACCGTCGGGCCGGACTGCACGCTGACCGATACGACGGTGGGTGCCGGCAGCAACGTCGTTCGCACTCAGGCGACCGGCGCCATCATCGGTCCCGGCTGCGAGGTCGGGCCCTTCACCTACCTTCGTCCGGGAGCCATCCTGGCCGAGGGGGCCAAGGCCGGCGCGTACGTCGAGATCAAGGCGTCGCTGGTCGGCCCCGGATCGAAGGTGCCGCATCTGTCGTACGTCGGTGACGCGCAGATCGGCGCCGGTTCCAACATCGGTGCCGCCACCGTGGTGGTCAACTACGACGGTGTCGCCAAGCACAAGACGGTGATCGGCGACCACGTGCGGATCGGGAGCGACACGATGCTGGTGGCTCCGGTGACGGTCGGCGACGGCGCGTACACCGCCGCCGGCTCGGTCATCACCGAGGACGTTCCGGCCGGGTCGATGGCCGTCGCCCGGGGCCGGCAGCGGATCATCCGGGGGTGGGTGAGCCGTCGGCGGGCGGGCAGTCCCGCCGCTGCAGCGGCCGAACGAGCGGCCGCGCGAGACGCTGCGGCACACGAGGAGAGCGAGGACCGGTGACCGGTAGGAAGACCGACCCGCAGAAGAAGCTGATGTTCTTCGCCGGCCGCTCCCATCCTGATCTGACGACCGAGGTGGCCGACGCGCTCGGTGTGGAGCCGACCCCGACGGTCCTGCGCGACTTCGCCAACGGCGAGATCTTCGTGCGTTTCGAGGAGTCGGTGCGTGGTTGCGACGCCTTCGTGATCCAGAGCCACACCGATCCGATCAACACCTGGATCATGGAACAGCTGATCATGGTCGACGCGCTGAAGCGGGCGTCGGCCAAGCGGATCACGGTGATCGCGCCGTTCTACGGCTACGCCCGGCAGGACAAGAAGCACCGCGGCCGGGAGCCGATCTCGGCGCGGCTGATGGCGGATCTGTTCAAGGCCGCCGGCGCCGACCGGCTGATGTCGGTGGACCTGCACACGTCGCAGATCCAGGGCTTCTTCGACGGGCCGGTCGACCACCTCTTCGCCCTGCCGTTGCTGGCTCGCCACGTCGCCTCTCGGGTCGACCGCAGCCGGATCACCGTCGTCTCCCCGGATGCGGGCCGGGTGCGGGTGGCCGAGCGGTGGACCGACGTCCTCGGTTCGCCGTTGGCGATCATCCACAAGCGGCGGGATCCCGACGTCCCCAACGAGGTCCGGGTCCTCGAGGTCGTCGGCGACGTACGCGACCGGATCTGCGTCGTGGTCGACGACATGATCGACACCGGCGGCACGATCGTGAAGGCGTCGGACGTCCTGTTCGACAACGGCGCGGCCGAGGTCATCGTCACGGCGACGCACGGCATCCTCAGCGACCCGGCCGCCGACCGGCTGAAGAACTCGCGCATCTCCGAGGTCGTGGTCACCAACACGTTGCCGATCCCGGCCGAACGCCGGTTCGACAAGCTGACCGTGCTGTCGATCGCCCCGCTGCTGGCCCAGGCCATCACCGAGGTCTTCACCGATGGTTCGGTGACCAGCATGTTCGACGATCCGCCGATCGAGCAGGGCTGACACCACCAGCTGACCGCCGCCGACGCGACCGACCGGACGCGATCGGACGGGACCGGTTCGCGGGGGCCTGTCGCCGGTGGTCGCCGCCTGCGGCCGATGGTCGCAGCCACGGGCCGGCCGGACCTGCGTGGGGGTTTGGGCGCGGCGGCCGTCGGCCGGTAGAGTCCCGAAGGTTTCCTCGGCGAGGGCACCCGGACCGTCGTACGTCGCCGTACGCCGGGTCGGGCAAGCCGTGATCGACGCGGTCGCGTCGGTCGCCTGCGCCTGAGCCGGGGTCCGATCCGCCGACCACGCCAGAGGAGCTGTCCCCGTGACCCAGGTACGTCTGACCGCCGAGCCGCGCGACGAATTCGGCAAGGGTGCCGCTCGCCGGCTCCGCCGCACCGGGAAGGTGCCCGCGGTCATCTACGGCCAGGGTGCCGAGCTCCGGCACGTCGCGCTGCCGGGACACGAACTCGCGCAGGCCCTCCGCAAGCCTCGGGTCGTGCTGGAGATCGACCTGGGCGGTACGACGACGCTCACCGCGCCGCGCGACGTGCAGCGCGACCCGGTGAAACTGTTCCTGGAGCACGTCGACCTGATCGCCCTGACCGCGGCCGAGGCCAAGGCGCGGGCGCAGGAGGGGGAGGCGATCGCCGCGGCCGAGGCCGCCGCAGTCGAGGCCGGGCAGGACCCGGTGGCCGCCGCCGCTGCTGTCGAAGAGGCGATCGCGGCGGGCGAGAGCGCTGAAGACGCTGCAGCACACGCTGTTTCGGACCTCGAGGACATCGCCGAGGCGCGCACGGAGGCCAACGCCGCCGAAGCGGCGGCCGAGGTTTCGGCGGCCACCTCGGAGGAGTCCGCCGGGGAGGCCTGAGCCGTGGCCGTCGCCGACGACGGCCCCTGGCTGGTGGTGGGCCTGGGCAACCCCGGCGCCGAGTACGCCGCGACCCGACACAACGTGGGGGCGATGGTCGTCGATGTCCTCGTCGCGCGTTGTGGCGGCAAGCTGTCCGCGCATCGCCGCGGTCGTGCCGACGTCGCCGAGGAGCGGCTTGCCGGCCGGCGGCTGATCCTGGCCCGGCCTCGGTCGTACATGAACGAATCCGGTGGTCCGGTGCGCGCGCTCGGCGACTTCTACGGCGTACCGGCGCACCGGCTGCTGGTCATCCACGACGAACTGGACATCCCGTACGGCGCGCTCCGCCTGAAGCTGGGCGGGGGCGACAACGGGCACAACGGGTTGCGCAGTGTGCGATCGTCGTTGGGCAGCGGTGACTTCCATCGGCTCCGCGTCGGGGTGGGGCGTCCGCCCGGCCGGCAGGATCCCGCCGAGTTCGTCCTCAAGCCGTTCTCGGCGGTGGAGCGCCGCGAACTCCCGCTGATACTCGACCGCGCTGCGGATGCTGTGGACCAGCTGCTGCGCGACGGTCTCGCGGTGACCCAGAACTCCGTGCACTCCGATCCGGCGTAAGGATGTCGATGTCACCCAGCGATCCGTTGCCATCCCCAGCCGCGCGGTCTGCGGCCGACTCAGCCGCCGCATCGGAGCAGGAGACCGCCGATGCCGTGGTGTCGCAGGCGATAGCCGCCGAAGCCGGCCAGTTGTTGCTGGACCTGCGGGACTCCTTCGGTCCGGTCGACCCGGAGGACCGCGCGCGCGCCGGGCGGTTGCGGGACGAGGCCGACGCGGCCTCGCACCGGCTCATCGTCTCGCGCTTCGCCGAGCAGCGGCCCGGCGACATCGTGCTGAGCGAAGAGGGCGTCGACGACCCGGCTCGCCTTGGCGCCGAACGGGTCTGGATCGTCGATCCGCTGGACGGTACCTGGGAGTACGGCTCGGGCCGGGCGGATTTCGCGGTCCATATCGTGCTGTGGACCAGGTCCGGGCCGGACGGCGCCGGGACCCTCTCGGCCTCGACGGTCGAACTGCCCGCGCAGGGCGCCACGCTCGCCTCCGTGGATCCGCGACGTCCGGCGCCGGAGCTTCCCACCGACCGGCCGCTGCGCCTCGTCGCCTCCCGCAGTCGCGCCCCGAAGACGTTGAGTGCCACCGCCGATCGACTCGGCGAGCGGCTCGACCGCGAGGTCGAGATCGTCGGGGTGGGATCGGTCGGGGCGAAGGTCGCGGAGATCCTGCGCGGCAACGCCGAGGCGTACGTGCACGACACGGGTTTCTACGAATGGGACGTGGCCGCTCCGCTGGCCGTCGTGCACCGGTACGGCTACCACGGGACTCACACCGACGGCGCGGACATCCGGTTCAATCGGCCCTCGCCGTACGTGACGAGCCTCGTCGTCGCGCACCCGGCGATCGCCACCGACCTGTTGCAGGTCGTCGCGCTGTCCTGACTCGGACATGTCACCGGGAGGCACCGCGTCGCCGTTCCGGGCCGGTGCCCCGGACCGCCAGCCGGTGCGGTGAAGTGCAGCGCGGTGCAGTGCAGTGGAGTGCGGTTCTTGCCCAGGGCATTGCGCCGTTGTGGTCGGACGCCCCGTCTGCTCAGGCCGAGTCCGGAGGGAAGGCGCAGAACTCGTTGCCTTCCGGGTCGAGCATGACCCACCAGTCGATGTCCGCGTCCGGGTCCCGAACGATGCGTGCGCCGGCGGACACCAACCGCATCGGAGTGGCGTCGACCATCGTCACGTCCCAGTGGCACCTGTTCTTGACCGTCTTCGGCTCCCGAACGGGGTTGAACACCCACAGCGGAAAGGGCAGGCCGGGCACGTCGCTCACGCCGGCGGCCGCCATCCCCGGGTCCTGACCGAAATCGCCACCGGTGACGCTGGCCCACCAACTGGCGATCGCCGCGGGGTCCACCGCGTCGACGACGAGGTCGATGGGGGCCGGCGGGAGGGCAACAGGGTTCGCACCCTGCGGCCGCGCAGGCCAGTCCGGCGAGACGGGCCATTCGGGCGAGACGGGCAGTGCGGACTCGGGCCGTTCGGATGAGGCCGGCTGCGGCGACGAGGCAGGCTGCGGCGACGAGGCCCGCGTCATCGGCGGGGTCGCGCAGAACTCGTTGCCCTCCGGGTCGGCCAGCACCCACCAAGGGAGTTCTGCTGTCGGTTCGCGGACGACGCGCGCGCCGGCGGCCAGCAACGGCCCGGGGTCGGCCGCCGCAAGCCGGAGGTCGAGGTGGACACGAGTTCGCACCGTTCGTGGCTCCGGGACCGGATCGACCCACAGCGTGACGCCGCCGAGCAGCCCGACCCGGTAGCCACCGGCGTCGTCGGCCGCCTCGACGGGCCGGTCGAGTACGCGGCCCCAGAACGCGGCGAGCGCGGCGGCGTCGTTTGCGTCGAGGCAGAGGTCCCGGAACCGGCACAGCACATCGCTCATGTCGCCCATCGTGCCGCGCGCACGGCCGCGGTACCGCTCGACGCCGGCCCCTCGGCCGGCCCCTTTCACCCCTCGGCCGGCCCATCGGCCTGCCCCTTGCGGGCTCTTTCGCCCCGGTGCCACCGCAAGGGCGGGGAACGAAGCCGGGTTGGCCGCCCTTGCGGTGGCACGGCGGCCCAGACGGGCACGCGAAGCGAACGAGGTACGCCGCGGGTGCCGGGTGCCGGGTGGAGGTACGCCGGGGTGCCGGGGTGCCTGGGCGCCCCGGGGTACGGCGGACGCCGGTCGGCGCGGGCCGCCGTAGGGTGGGTCCGCCCGCGCCCGACGGAAGGTGCACCACCGAAATGACCCTGCACGGCCTCCTCGGCGCCGTCGTCGTCGACCCGGTCGTGGCCCGTGCGGTGCAGCGCGCCCGTGCGACCGGCGGCAGCACGGCGGTCGGTGGTGCTACGGCGATCACCGCCCCGGCTGCATTGCGCCCGTTGCTGGTCGCCGCGCTGGCGGCCGCGGGTCCGGCGACCGGGGACCGGCCCGTCCTGGCGGTCACGGCGACCAGTCGGGAGGCCGAGGATCTCGCGGCGGCACTCAGCTGCCTGCTCCCGCCGGACGAGGTCGCACTCTTCCCGTCCTGGGAGACCCTGCCGCACGAGCGGCTGTCCCCGTCCTCGGACGCGGTCGGCACTCGGCTGGCCGTGCTGCGCCGGCTGGCCCATCCCAGCGCCGACGATCCGACGATCGGTCCCGTCCGGGCGCTGGTCGCACCCATTCGCGCTGTGCTGCAACCGATTGTCGCCGGACTCGGCGACCTGGAACCGGTCCGGCTGACGGCCGGCGACGATCGGCCACTGGAGGACGTGGTCCGGGCGCTCGCGGCGGCGGCGTACACCCGAACCGATCTGGTCGAGAAGCGCGGCGAATTCGCCGTGCGGGGCGGAATCCTCGACGTCTTCCCGCCCACCGAGGAGCATCCGGTCCGCATCGAGTTCTGGGGCGACACGGTCGAGGAGGTTCGCTGGTTCAAGGTCGCCGACCAGCGCTCGCTCGAAGTCGCCCCGCACGGCCTCTGGGCGGCACCGTGCCGGGAACTGCTGCTCACCGACGCCGTCCGCGCCCGTGCGGCGGCTCTCGCGCAGCAGTACTCGGACCTTGCCGAGCTGTTGGGGCGACTCGCCGAAGGCATTGCGGTGGAAGGGATGGAGGCGCTGTCGCCGGTCCTGGCCGACGGCATGCAACTGCTGCTGGACGTGCTGCCGGAGCGCAGCCTGGTGGTCGTCTGCGATCCCGAGCGGGTCCGTACCCGTTCCGGTGATCTGGTTCGTACCTCCCAGGAGTTCCTGGCCGCCTCCTGGCACAACGCCGCTGCCGGCAACGCGACACCGATCGATCTGGGTGCTGCGGCGTACCGCTCGATCACGGAGATCCGTGACCATGCCGCCGGACTCGGCCTGCCGTGGTGGACGATCTCGCCGTTCGCCGATCTCCCGGCGGACGCCGCGGCTGGTCAGTCGTGGACCGGTGAGCCGTCGGCCGAGGAGCCCGACGACTCCCTGATCGTCGCGGCGCGCGCCGCCGACGCCTACCGCGGGGACACCGAGCGGGCCCTGACCGACATCCGGGCCTGGGTGAGCGGCGGTGCCCGGGTCCTGCTGGTCACCGAAGGACACGGTCCGGCGGAACGGCTCGTCGAACAGCTGGCCGCCGCCGATCTGCCGGCCCGGCTGCATCCGGACCTCGTCGACGAACCGACCCCTGGCCTGGTCCACGTCGCGACCGGCCGGCTGGACACCGGATTCGCGCTGCCGGCCGTCGATCTGGTCGTCCTCACCGAGACGGACCTGGTCGGTCAGCGGTCGACCACCAAGGACATGCGCCGGCTGCCGTCGCGGCGGCGTAACACCGTCGAGGCGTTGGCGCTGCGGCCCGGCGATCTGGTGGTGCACACCCAGCACGGCGTCGGGCGGTACGTCGAGATGGTGCAGCGCACCGTCGCGGGGGCGACGCGGGAGTACATCGTGCTGGAGTACGCCGCATCCCGGCGCGGGCAGCCCGCTGACCGATTGTTCGTCCCGTCCGACGCGCTCGACCAGGTCACGCGGTACGTCGGCGGCGAAGCGCCTGCGCTGCACCGGCTCGGCGGTGCGGACTGGCAGAAGGCGAAGGGGCGCGCCCGCAAGGCAGTTCGCGAGATTGCCGCTGAACTGGTGCGGCTGTACGCCGCTCGGGCCGCCACGGTCGGGCACGCCTTCGGCGCCGACACCCCGTGGCAGCGGGAACTGGAGGATGCGTTCCCCTACATCGAGACGCCCGACCAGCTAGCCAGTATCGATGAGGTCAAGGCCGACATGGAGAAGTCCATGCCGATGGACCGGCTGATCTGCGGCGACGTGGGCTACGGCAAGACCGAGATCGCCGTACGGGCCGCCTTCAAGGCCGTCCAGGACGGCAAGCAGGTCGCGGTCCTGGTACCGACGACACTGCTGGTGCAGCAACACTTCTCGACGTTCGCCGAACGCTATGCCCCGTTCCCGGTACGGGTTGCCGCGTTGTCCCGCTTCCAGACCGACGCCGAGGCGTCGGCGGTGGTGGCCGGCATCGCCGACGGCACGGTCGACGTGGTCATCGGGACCCACCGGCTGTTGACCGCTGGCGTGCGCTTCAAGGATCTCGGCCTGGTCGTGGTCGACGAGGAGCAGCGCTTCGGGGTGGAGCATAAGGAGCACCTGAAGGCGTTGCGCGCCAGCGTCGACGTCCTCACCATGTCGGCCACACCGATCCCGCGAACACTGGAAATGGCGGTCACCGGCATCCGCGAGATGTCGACCATCCAGACCCCGCCGGAGGAGCGCCATCCGGTGCTCACGTTCGTCGGGCCGTACGACGACAAGCAGATCGCTGCCGCGATCCGCCGGGAACTGTTGCGCGACGGCCAGGTCTTCTTCGTCCACAACCGGGTGTCGTCGATCGACCGGGTGGCGGTTCACTTGCGTGAGCTGGTACCGGAGGCGCGGGTCGCCGTAGCGCACGGCCAAATGAACGAACACACGCTGGAGCAGGTGATCGTCGACTTCTGGGAGAAGAAGGTCGACGTGTTGCTGTCGACGACCATCGTCGAGTCCGGCATCGACATCGCCAACGCGAACACCCTCATCGTCGACCGGGCCGACACCTTCGGGTTGTCCCAGCTGCACCAGCTTCGTGGCCGGGTCGGCCGAAGCCGGGAACGGGGCTACGCCTACTTCCTCTACCCGCCCGAACGACCGCTGTCCGAGACCGCTCACGAGCGGCTCGCGACGATCGCCGCGCACACCGATCTCGGGTCGGGCATGCAGGTGGCGATGAAGGACCTGGAGATTCGTGGCTCCGGCAATCTGCTCGGCGGAGAGCAGAGCGGCCACATCGCCGAGGTCGGGTTCGACCTGTACGTCCGGCTGGTCGGGGAAGCCCTGGCGCAGGCCAAGGGCGAGGGCCCGGCCGAGGAGCTGGCCGACATGAAGGTGGAGCTCGCCGTCGACGCGCACCTGCCGCACGACTACATCCCCGACGAGCGGCTGCGGCTGGAGGCGTACCGCCGGCTGGCGGCCGCCGCGACCGACGAGGAGATCGCCGCGGCCCGCGAGGAGTTGCAGGACCGCTACGGTCCCGTGCCGACGCCCGTCGAGCACCTGCTCGCGGTCGCGTCGTTGCGGGTGGTGGCCCGCGCCGCCGGGCTCACCGAAATCGTGACCGCGGGGAACCGGCTGCGGTTGCATCCGGTCTCACTGCCGGAGTCGCGGAGCCTGCGCCTCAACCGGCTCTACCCTGGCAGCCTGCTGAAGCCCGCGGTCCGTACCATCCTCGTGCCGGCGCCGACGACGGCCCGGGTCGGAGGCCAGCCGTTGCGGGACGCCGCTCTGCTGGACTGGATCCGGACGCTGATCGGCGACGTCCTGCTCGATACCCCCGTCCCCGCACCCGCCTGAACCGGAGCGACCGTGATCTGGACTCTGCGCGAGCAGCGCCGTACCGCCCGCCTGGCCGGCCTCGCCGGCGGTGCCGGTCTGGCGGTGGCCGTCCTGGCCGGATGCGGTCCGCTGCAGGCCGGGTCGGCGGCGATCATCGGCGACAAGGTCGTCGCGGAGTCGACCATCGCCGACCAGGTCGCCGAGGTGAACACGTTGTCGGGCGCGGCTCCCGGGGCGGCGAACCTCGCCGCGACCGCGACGACGGTCAGCGACGCCGTGGTGCTGTCGCTGCTGGACCTCGCGGCCGCGCGACGGGGCGTCGTGGTCACCCAGACCCAGGTCGACCTGCAGGTGGCGCAGGCAGTCGCGGCAGCCGGCGGCGAGCAGGCGATGAACGATCGGCTGGTGCAGACCGGCGTCCCGCCGTCGTTGTTCCCGAGCATCGCCCGCGGCCAGTTGCAGATCAGTGCGATCGGTGGGCAGCTGTTGCCGGCCGGTACGCCGCAGGAACAGGGCGCCGCGACCCGCGTCGAGCTGATCGCGCTGTCGCGTGAGGTCGGTGTCGAGGTCAACCCGCGGTACGGCACCTGGGACGAGGAAGCGCTGAACCTCGGACCGTTGTCGACCCAGCTGGCCGCGCCGCCGGAGGCGTTCTCGCCCAGCGCATCGCCGTCGGCGAGTCCCAGCTCGTCGTGACCGGGGCGGGCGGCGCGGCCGATCCGGGCGGACCGGCAGCTCCGCCCGGCGCCCGCCTGCTCGACCTGGTCGCCGTACTCGACCGTCTGCGCTCGCCGGGTGGCTGCCCGTGGGATGCGCGGCAATCGCACGAGTCGCTGGTGGAGTATCTGGTCGAGGAGACCTACGAGGTCGTCGAGGCGATCGAGTTGGGGGACCGCGACGGACTGCGCGAGGAACTGGGCGATCTGCTCCTGCAGATCGTGTTCCATGCCCGGATCGCCGAAGAGGACCCCGTCGATCCCTGGACCATCGACGACGTCGCGGCCGGCATCGTGGCGAAACTCGTCCGCCGTCACCCGCACGTCTTCGGCGACGCCGACGCGCGTACCGCCGCCGAGGTGGAGGCCGGCTGGCACGCACTGAAGGCGGCCGAGAAGGGCCGGGAGTCCATCACCGACGGGATCCCCCTGGCACTTCCGGCGCTGGTCCTCGCCAGCAAGGTGCTGGCCCGGGCCGACCGGGGCCGGCCGGACGTCGTCGCCGGCTCCGCAGCGGCCCGGAATGCCGCCGCCGCGGTTGACCTGGCCGATACCGACGCCTGGGGCGAATTCCTGCTGGCGCTGGTAGCGCGCAGTCGTCGCGACGGGGTGGACGCCGAGGCTGCGCTTCGCGCGGCGGTACGCCGACACCGAGCCGCCATCCGATCCGCGGAGGGGCTCGATCGGGCCGATTCCGGCGAGCCCGGTGACGGAGCCCGACGGTGACCGGCGGCCCGCCGTCCGACGTACCGTTCGATATGCCGTCTCCCGGCGTCCCTGCTTCGGCCGTGCCGTCGCCGGCGGACCGCGCCTTCGTCGAGTTGGCGACCGCGGCCGTGGACGACCTGCTGGCCCGGGATCCGGTGCTGGCCACCGATCTCGGCGATCACCGATTCGACGATTGGCTGCCCGATCTGACACCGGACGCTGCCGCCGACGAGCTGGTCGGGCTCGACCGGACCCTCAGTGCCCTGGACGCGGTGGACGATCTCGCGCTGGGTGAGGCCAACGCCGTCGACCTGGAGATCCTGCGATCCCGGCTGACCGCACGGGCGTTCGCGTTGAACGAACTCGCCCGGCCGACCTGGGATCCGCTGGTGTGGAATCCGGGGACGGCCTGTCACCAGCTGCTGGTGCGGGATTTCGCGCCGCTGCCGGACCGGCTCGGGTCGCTCGCGGCTCGGCTGGCCGCGATCCCGAACCACCTGCAGGCGGCCCGCGAGACGTTGGGCACGATGCCGAGGGTCCACGTCGAGACGGCGCTGGTCCAACTCGACGGCACCCTGGCGTTGCTGTCCGTCGACGTGGACCGGGCGCTCGACGCCGCGCCGCGGTCACGCCACGTCGTTGCGCCGGTGCGCGACGCGGCGTGCGAGGCGATCACGGCGTTCCGGGAGTGGCTGTCCGCCGGGCTCGCCGACGCGACCCGCAGTCCCCGGTTGGGTGCGCAGCGGTATGCCGCCGCGCTGTGGCACACCCTGGATGCCGAACTCGGTCCCGACGACGTCCTGCGCCGAGCGGAGGCCGATCTCGAGCTGATCAGTGCCGAGATCGAGGAGGTGGCCGCCGAGTTGACCGGCGGCCGCGGGACGGACGCCGTACGCCGGGCGCTGGCCGAGGTCGCCGCCAGTGGCCCGGTGACCGATGCCACGGTCTTGCCTTGGTGCACCACGGCATTGGCCCGTACCACGCAGTTCGTGAACGAGACCCAGTTGGTGACGCTGCCGGAACTCGACATCGACATCGTCGAGATGCCGGAGATTCACCGAGGCGTCGCGGTCGCCTACTGCGATGCCCCCGGACCGTTCGAGACCGATTCGCTTGCCATGCGTTTCGCGGTCGCGCCGCCACCGGCGGATTGGGATCAGGGCCGGGTGGCGTCGTTCTTCCGTGAATACAACGTCCACATGCTGCACGACCTGACCGTCCACGAGGCCATGCCCGGGCATGTCGTCCAGCTCGCTCATGCCCGGCAGCTGCGGGCACCGACGCCGGTGCGGGCGGCGTTCGCCAGCGGGCCGTTCATCGAGGGTTGGGCGGTGTACGCCGAACACCTCATGGTTGACCGCGGCTTCGACGGTGACGGCGGCAGGCGGGGTGCGCTCGCGCTTCGGCTGCAGCAGTTGAAGATGGCGCTGCGCATGACCATCAACGCCATCCTCGACGTCCGCGTGCATTCCCGCGGGATGACCGAAGACGAGGCGATGTGGCTGATGCGGGGCCGCGGCTTCCAGGAGGAGGGCGAGGCGGCGGGCAAGTGGCGGCGTGCCCAGCTCACCGCAGGACAACTCGCCACCTACTACGTCGGCTGGCTCGGAGTTTCCGAGATCGTGCACGATCTGCGCGTGCTGCATCCGGACTGGTCCGACCGGCACCTGCACGACACGGTGCTGGGCCAAGGTTCGCCGCCACCTCGTCACCTGCGGCAGCTGGTCGGCCTGCCCTAACGGGGTACCGGTGGGCGAGTGGGCATCGCCGCGCGGCTCGTGGCCGACTTTGACGGTAACGGCGTGTCGGCATTGCGCTGCCAACCTGAGGAACGCCTAAGGTCGTCCGGTACCACCCGCACGGGGCGGGGTTGGTTCTGAATGGGGGCGGCCATGGCCGGTCGGGCGGGTGATCGGCCATTCACGCTTCGCCGGCCCGGCTGCATTCCCGCCGCGGTGGTGCCAGTAACCGCGTGGCGGCTGACGCGGGAAGCGATGCTGCTGGTTCTACGTGAGCCTGGCGGCATTGAAAGGCGAGCGATGTTGCGAGGCGTTGGGAGCTTGTTGTGGGCATAGCCGCTAGCACAGCCCTCCGATGCGTGGCGGTCGCCGCTCTCGGCGGTACCCTCTCCGCCTGTGCCGGAGAGGAAGTCAGGGTAGTCAGCAATCAGCCGACAGAACACCTGGCGGTTCCACACGGCGTCGCGACGAGTCTCGATGCCATCTGTGATGCCGTTCGCTCCAATCTTCCGGGAGTGACCACCGCCGCTTACGTGCCCGTCCCCAAATGGTCGAACGGCTTCGCCTACTGCAGCTTCGCGGATGTGGCAGGCGGAGTAGTCCTCGTGACCGTCGGATCTGAACAGACCATTCGTGGTTCAGGGCAGTTTTCGGGTGTCCAGGACTACTGGGACAGGGGGCTGATGGTTTCAGGTGCGTCGCCAACCGCTGCGGCTGGTGGGCAAGTGCTCATACAGCCAACAGGAATCGGACTGGAAGCCCTTGTCGCTGGCCAGGTCGTCACTGTTTCGAACCGGAACTCTCTTGACGGTGCGGCCGAGGTGAACTCGGTGGCCGAACTAGCACGGTCCTTGCCTCTATTGTCGCCCAGCTGACAACAGGCGCCGCGGAAAGCTGCGTCAATCTAGTTCGATACGGCCTCTAGCTGAGGAGACGTACCGACCGTTCGGCCGTAGACGCCGGTCTCGACGGTGGCCGCCGTCAAGGGACACGCCAATCATCTGGAGCGAGCTCGTTGCCGCCCCCTTGACGGCGGAACCTCACATGCCTAGGGTCGGTCTCAACTCGGTCAGCTCGCTAGCGGGGCATCGGCCGCAGTCCTAACGAGGGGAAATTGATGCAACGGGCAGCTCTGATTGCATGAATTCGGTAAGCAAAGTTGAGTATGTGGGCTGGATCAACAACGAGGACGCTTCGTCGGTCCTCGTATACGGCAACTCTGCCGCATGCAACTGAGTTCGTATGCCTGCATTGCTCGAACCGGCATCCTAGTCAGGTGTCGGCGACGCCTCTCGACGGTGCTCATTGTGGTCTGCTTTGCCTTGCCGATCTGCTTGGCTGCCGCAGTGAGCACCGTTGATGGGCAATCGGACCCATCGGGCCCCCAGCGCGTCGCTGCGCGCCTCGGTGACGGTGCCGGAGAACTTGTCCAGCGCCAGTTCCCACAGGTGAATCTGGACGAGGCAGTGCGTGCGCGATCCGAGACAGCGTCGATGGGCCGCAGCATAGATCCGGTCGCCCGTATGTCGATGTCCTCTCGGAGTGTTTCAGTGTCGGCTGGAAGCTCTACGGTGGTAGCTAGTCTGCTTGCCCGTCCGTGGACCGACACAGAGTTGGGTCTTGGCGCCTACTCGTTGACGGCCGGCCGAGCTCCGCGAGCGCCTCATGAGGTCGCGTTGTCGCCAAGTCTGGCTGGACAGCTCGGTGCAGACATCGGCGACACTGTGGCTTCGATGGGTGTCGCTTGGACGGTTGTTGGCACTATGGTTGACGCGCTGCGTCTTCAATTGCCGGTCGTCTTCACTGACCCAGGGGCCGCGGCTGAGTTGGCTCCATGGGACACGGACATTAGATGGATTCTGACCGTATTGCCGTCTAGCGACTGGAGCAACAGCAACTACTTCGTCAACGATCGAGAGCAAATCCTGCAGTCGGGATCGAGCTACTTGAGTCGTATGCCGTGGCCCATCGTAGCTGGCTGTCTCATGTTGTTGGTATTGATAGTGCTCATGGTTAGATTGATCGACCGCGATTCCTCTCTTCGCCGCCTAGCCTTGCTTTCTCGACTTGGTGCGCGACGGGCGCAGCTGATGGTTCTGGGCCCGGGAGAAACTCTTGCTGTCGTGGTGTTTGGGACAGTGCTAGCGGTCGCTGTAGTGGCAGCAGCCTGTTGGTACTTCCACCAGCGAGTCTGGTGGGATGGCGAGCGAGTGCCGCCAGCGCTGGACGTCCCGTGGAGCCAACTGGCCGTGATATGGCTCTTGACTGTCGGCACGCTGGTACTGGGCTCGATGCTGTCAACGCGGAGCGGCCGAAGGCATCCTTCCTCGCCGACAGCGCCGACAGCGCCGACAGCGCCGACAGCGCCGACAGCGCCGACAGCGCCGACAGCGCCGACCGAGCTGGCGGCAATCCGCGCGCTGAGACGGTGGTCAGCCATTGCGGCACGGGGCAGCAGCGGTAGGGCGGGAGCGTGGAGCGTTGTCACCGCCGCCGCATTGGTCACGATGGCGTTCGCGTTGGCAATCGCCACGCAGACCATGCGAGCCGGAGATAGCCGTACGGTGCTGCAACCTGGCCAGTCGTGGGTTTGGCTGGACCGCGGGAAGGCCGTCTCCCCGGACACGCTAGACGAGATGGCGAAAGTTACAGGATTGCCTGTCGCGACTGGTGACGAACTCATTCTTCGGAATGCATTTGGCAGCTTCGTCAACTTCCAGATCCGCTCTGCCGGAGGAGGCCCGCAGACCGGTACAGGATTTCGGGCTATTCACAGTGATCGTGACTTCGAGTGGTTGACCGGGCGCCCCCTCACAGATGAAGAGCGCTCGTATCTGGCCGGTGGGGGCGTTCTTCTTCTGGCCGACTATGGGCCACAGGACACGACGTCTGTCGACGTGGTACTTCAAGATGCCGAGACCGAAGAAGTTGTGTTGCTTGCTAGCGGTCTTCCGGCGAGGAAGGTTGCCCCTAGCGAGACGACTCGCGTGCAGTCAGGGGCTGCGATCGGCGCTGAGTTCCTCACACGTCTTGGCGCCCATGGGATCGAAGCCGTAGCTAGCCCGGCCACCATACTGACGGCTCCCGGCAGTCCGAGCGATTCGTCTACCTTGGCCAGACTACGGAACGTCTTGGCTACTCATGGAATCCCACCCGAAAGACTACGCGTTCAGCAGGGCATTGCGGACGCGATTGGCGACGGTGGTCGCACGATCTTGGTCATCATCGCGATGGGCGGCATCCTCACAGCAGCGCTGGCGTCCGCTGCGGCGGCGCTGTTGGGCTCTGACAGAGACAGAACACTGCGCCGTATGGGTGCCCGAAGGGCTTTGCGGATCAGGCTAAGCGTGATGACGCCGGCGCGAATACAGGCTAGCCGCGCTGCGATCGGATCGTTGGCAGGCCTCGTTGTCGCGACTGCCTTCCATGCTCCTCTCGGTCTTCGGGTCGGGATTGAACCCGCGCCCGCGCTATACGTCATTGGGGCCTGCCTTCTCGTCTCCGTGGCCAGCGCAGGTGCGACTTGGACGACAGCCACAAGGCGGGAGGCTTCCGGATGAGAAGCAAGGCGAAAGCGATTGGTCAGCGTGCGCCCGTATCCAATTCTGCTGGTGACGTCTGGGTCGAATTCTCCAATGTCTCGAAGAGCTTCCATTCCGACGGACGGCATGTTGCTGCTCTGCGAGACTTGAGCTTCGCAGCGTGCCAGGGCGAAGTGGTCGCGCTCGCCGGGCGCTCAGGCTCCGGCAAGACCACGGCGCTCAACCTCGCCTGCGGGCTGCACGTGCCTGATTCGGGGACTATTCGGTTGAACGGTCGTGACCTCGCAGGCCTGAGGCCGGGCGACCTGGCCACCCTTCGTCGTGACGGCATCGGCAGGGTCTTTCAGGACTTCGACCTGATCGACGAACTGACCGCCGAGCAGAATGTCGCTTTGCCGTTGGAGCTGCGAGGCGGCAGATCGGCCGATGCTCGTGCGGCAGCGCGGCAGGCGTTGCGCAGGCTTGGCCTTGATGGTCATTTCTCAGCAAGACCCCGCCGCCTGTCTGGAGGAGAGCAGCAACGCGTGGCGATTGCTCGAGCGATCGCTGCTCAGTCAGCCATGATCCTTGCTGACGAGCCCACAGCGAATCTTGACGAGGCGAATGCGATCGAGGTCGCCGACGCCCTCCGGCACGCTGCGCTCGGCGGTTCCTGCGTGGTCGTCGCGACGCACGACGAAGTTGTGATGCGGCACGCTGACCGGGTGATCCGAGTCGACCCCGACGACATCTGATGACGTCGTCGGACCCTCGGGATGCAGTGGAGCAGTTCGCCGATTCTCGGACGGTTGCTTGACCAGGCTGGTGACTGGTGCGAGGCGGAGAGGTCGACGCCCGCAAGGGCAAGGCTTCGGACACAAGGTCTTGCAACAGCGTCGGCGCCGAGTCGGACTGAGGGACAGGTGCGCGATTGGCTGCAGTGCGGGCGTTGCGGAGGTCGATGGCATCCCTGGGCTTGTGGCTGGGCCGGCTAGCCGCAGATGTCGTCCGCGGCGGTCGAGGTGGCCGGGTTGGCCAGGCTCGGTGCTGGCGTCGTGGGAGTGGACGACGAGGTCGGCGCCTGCACCTTGACCGATGAGACGCCGGTGTACGACGAACCCACGATGACCTGGAACGTCTTACCCAAACCCTTGACCGCCTTGGTCTGGGCGCCGGGGAGGGCTGCTTGCAGCGTCTTCAATGAGGTGTCGTAGCGCGGGTCATACTGGATCGTCGTGGTCTGGTAGTCCGTCCGCGTGGCGTTCTTCGGCTGCCCGGAGACGGCGTAACCCGCGGCGGTGAAATCCTCCGCAGCGGTCTTGGCGAACCCGGCGGTGGTGGTCCCGTTGAGCACCGCAACCCCGATGTCCTTGGGCGCCACCGAGACCGTCGCCACGTCGGTGTCGTTCTGCTTCGTGATCGGCTTGTCGTCGCGCAGCGCGGCGAACAGCGCGGCGGACTTCGCGCTGTCCCACAGCACGGTGCTCTGTCCGTTGAACGTGTAGTTGCCGTCGGCCACTGGGACAGTGGTGAAGTCGACCTTCTTCATGTCGATGGACGACAGCCGGCCGGCGAGGTTGAGGATCTCGTCGCGACCCAGTGTCTCGTCGACCGTCAGGCTCTTCAACGCGGCGTCGATGAAGCCGTTGAGCGAGAGGGGGTTGAGCAGGGTTCCCTTGCTGGTGACCTTCTGCAGCATGGCGGTCAGGAACTTCTGCTGGCGCTGGATGCGGCCGAAGTCGGAGTCGATGTACCGCACCCGGACGAAGGCCAGCGCCTGTGCGCCGGCGACGACCTGCCGCCCGGCCTTGAGGTTCAGGCCGGAGTCGCTGTCCTTCACCGCCTTCGGCAGGCAGACCTCGACGCCGCCGACGGCGTCGACCATGGCCAGGAAGCCCTGGAAGTTGACCTCGACGTAGTGGTCGATGCGCACGCCGGTGGCCTTCTCGACCGTGGCGACCGTGCAGGCCGGACCGCCGAGGCTGTACGCGGAGTTGATCTTGGTCCGGGTGGGGTTGGTCTTCTTGCCCTTGCTGTCGGTGCACGCCGGGATGGTCACCAGCGAGTCGCGGGGGATGCCCACCACGGTGACGTGGTTCGCGTCCGCGCCGATGTGCATGATCATGATGGTGTCGGAGTGGCGGCCGTAGTCCTCGACGCCGACGTGCAGTTCTTCGGCCTTCTTGTTGCTGATGCCGGTGCGGTCGTCCGAGCCGACGATGAGGATGTTCATCGCATCGACGCCCTCGGCCGACTCGGCCGGGCGATCGGCCTGAATCAGGCCGCCGAAGACGTCCGCGGAGTTGATCTCGCCGAGGTAGCGCTGCGACGCCGCCCAGCCGACTGTGCTGGTGAGCAGGACGCCGACGGAGACCGCCGCCGCGACGATACGACCGACGCGACGCCGACTGCCGCCGCGAGGATTCAAGTACGGCGGCAACGTCCCGCCAGGGGACCCGGCGCCGGACGGGCCGGGCCGGGCGCCGCTGGGCGGCATCGGGTCGGGCACGGGTGCAGTCCTCCAGCGCAGTAGGCCGCAAGCAGGCGTCGAAGGGGTGGGACGCGTCAGGGACCGGGTTGGTGCCCCCGCGAGGGTGTGACGTCGAGGGTAGGCCCGTCGGGGTCGCGACCCGGCCAGTCCGACCGGATCGCGGGCGTGTCGGGGCGGTGCCTGGCCCGCGGTAGCGTCGGCACGCCATGACGACCGACGCAGAGCCGGGGCCCGACGCCAGCGCCCCGGCGGAGCCGCCGGGGGTCAGCGTGGTCATCCCGGTACTGGACGAGGAGCGGCACCTCGCCGAAGCCGTGGCGCGGGTGCTGGCGCAGCAGTACGCCGGGCCCCTCGAGGTCGTCCTCGCCCTCGGGCCGTCCCGGGACCGCACCGACGAGGTCGCCGCCGAGCTCGCTGCGGCCGATCACCGGGTGCGCGCCGTCGACAACCCCAGCGGCCGGACGCCGCACGGCCTGAACGCCGCGGTCCGCGCGGCGTCGTACGACGTCGTCGTCCGCGTCGACGGACACGCCCTGATCCCGCACGACTACGTCGCGGTGGCCGTCGAGACGCTGGCGCGGACCGGTGCGGACAATGTCGGCGGCGTGATGGCTGCGGAGGGTGTCACCCCGTTCGAACGCGCGGTCGCCCGCGCCATGACGACCCGCCTCGGCGTGGGCGGGGTCGCCTTCCACGTCGGCGGCCAGGAGGGTCCAGCTCCCACGGTGTATCTCGGCGCGTTCCGGCGCAGCGCGATCGAGCAGGCCGGCGGGTACGACGAATCGATGCTGCGCGCACAGGACTGGGAGCTGAACCACCGCATCCGCGCCGCGGGGGGCACGGTGTGGTTCACGCCGCGGATGCGCGTGACGTACCGGCCGCGCGGCACCGTGCGCTCGCTGGCCCGGCAGTACTTCCACTACGGCCGGTGGCGGCGCGAGGTGGCACGGCGGCATCCGGACACCCTCAGCCCGCGGTACCTGGCCGCCCCCGTCGCGGTCGTCGGGGTCGGCGCGGGGATCGCGGCGGGAGTGACCGGAGCGCTGCTGGGGTCCCGGCTGCTGCGGGCCGGGTGGCTGGCGCCGGCGGCGTACGTCGCACTGGTGGTCGGCGGTGCCGCGCTCAATGCACGCGGCCTGCCGCCGGCGGTGGCGGCGCGGCTGCCGGTGGTCTACGCGGTGATGCACGGGGCGTGGGGCGTCGGGTTCCTTACCTCGCCGCCCGACCTCGCGCAGCGGGACCGCTGACCGACGCAGCACCGGCAGTGTCGGCAGCGGGGGCTTCGGTGGCAGGGTCGGTGGCAGGTCGCCGTAGCCCGGCCAGCAGTTCGAAGGACCGTCGCCGGTCGGCCGGGTCGTGCACCATCGTCGTGGCCATGATCTCGTCGGCACCGGTCGCGGCGATCAGGTCGCTCAGCGCAGCCGCGACCGTGGCCGGGCTGCCGATCGCCTGGCCCTCACGCCGTTGCGCGGCCGCGCCGAGTTCGGCCGTCGTCCACGGATAGGCCGCAGCCTCCTCCGGAGTGGGCAGCCGGCCCGGCCGGCCGCGCCGCAGGCGCAGGAACGACAGCGCCGCGGGCCCGGCCAGCCAGTGCGCCCGCTCGTCGTCGTCGGCCACGATGACCTGGACGGCGACCATCGCGTACGGCTCCGCCAGCTGCGCGGACGGCTGGAACGACCGGCGGTACAGCTGCAGCGCGGGGACGGTGTTCACGGCGCTGAAGTGATGCGCGAAGGCGAACGGCAATCCGAGTTGGCCGGCCAGCTGCGCGCTGAAGCCGCTGGAGCCCAGCAGCCACACCGGCGGCGGTTGCGACGGTGTCGGCGAGCAGTGGATCGCGGCGTACGGGTGGCCGGGCGGGAAGCCGCCGTCGAGGAACGCCATGGTCTCGGCGAGGTGCTGCGGGAAGTCGTCGGCGCCCAGGTCCGCGCCCGGTCCGCGCAGGGCCAGTGCGGTGGCCGGGTCGGTCCCCGGAGCCCGGCCGATGCCCAGATCGATCCGGTCCGGGTGCAGACCGGCCAGTGTCCCGATCTGTTCGGCGACGGCCAGCGGGGCGTGGTTGGGCAGCATGATCCCGCCGGAGCCCACCCGGATCGTCTCGGTCGCCGCGGCGATCGCCGCCATGAGGACGGTCGGCGCGGCGCTGGCGATCCCCGGCATGTTGTGGTGCTCGGCGACCCAGAAGCGCCGGTAGCCGAGCTGCTCGGTCAGCCGGGCCAGCTGCAGCGTCGCGTGCAGCGCCGCGGTGGTCGACGAGCCCTCGCCGACGGTGGCGAGGTCGAGCGCGGACAGCGGGACATCGGGCAGGCGTACGCCGGCAGCTACGGTCACGCCGGTCCAACTCGGTGGCCGCCGAGATCCTTCCGGCCGCTCCGGCCCCGACGATGACGCCGAGTCCGCGGCCGGTCGGCCCCCGGTGTCAGCGGCGGGCCTCGTCGAGCAGGCCGATCAGGTAGTCGCCGTACCCGCTCTTGCGCAACGGTTCGGCGATTGCCGCGAGCGCACTGTCGTCGATGAAGCCCTCGCGCCAGGCGATCTCCTCGATACAGCCGATCTTCAGCCCCTGGCGCTGCTCGACGACCTGCACGAACTCGCCGGCCGCCATCAGCGTGTCGACGGTCCCGGTGTCCAGCCACGCGGTGCCACGGTCCAGCACGGTGACGGTGAGCGCGCCGCGGCGCAGGTACTCGTCGTTGACCGCGGTGATCTCCAGTTCGCCCCGGTCCGACGGGGTGATCGTCCGGGCGATCCCGACCACATCGTTGTCGTAGAAATACAGTCCGGGGACCGCGTAGCTGGACCGCGGCTTGGCCGGCTTCTCCTCGATCGACAGCACCCGCCCGTCGTCGGAGAACTCCACGACGCCGTACGCCGTCGGATCCGCGACGTGATAGGCGAAGACGTGGCCGCCGACGACGTCGGTGTTGCGGCGCAACGACGTCCCCAGGCCGGCGCCGTAGAAGATGTTGTCGCCCAGCACAAGGCAGACGGGCTGGTCGCCGATGAAGTCCGCGCCGATGAGGAACGCCTGCGCGAGGCCCTCGGGTCGCGGTTGTACGGCGTAGGAGATCTCGATACCGATCCGCGACCCGTCGCCGAGCAGCCGGACGAACTGGTCGTGGTCGTCCGGAGTCGTGATCACCAGGACCTCGCGGATCCCGGCCATCATCAGCAGCGAGAGCGGGTAGTAGATCATCGGCTTGTCGTAGACCGGCAGCAGCTGCTTGCTGACGCCGCGGGTGATCGGGTGCAGCCGGGTGCCGGAGCCGCCCGCCAGGATGATGCCTCGCATGGGCGGACCCTACCGTCGGGCTGCGGCGGGCCCAGGCGCCTAGACTCGCGCCCGCCGTCGCGGGGACGGCCTGCCGGCCCGGCAGCGGCGGGCCTACCGCCGAACCCAACCAACCGCCGACAAGGGGCAGCGATGCGCATCGTGGTCACCGGAGGTGCCGGCTTCATCGGCTCGCATTTCGTGCGGACGGTGCTGCAGGGCGGCTACCCGGCACTGGCCGGCGCGTCGGTCGTGGTGCTGGACAAGCTCACGTACGCCGGCAACCTGGCCAATCTCGACCCGGTGGCCAGCAACCCGGACCTGACCTTCGTGCAGGGCGACATCCTGGACCGGCCGTTGCTGGACGACGTGCTGCCCGGTGCCGACGCGGTGGTCCACTTCGCCGCGGAGTCCCACGTCGACCGGTCGATCACCGGGGCGGCCGATTTCGTGGTGACCAACGTGGTCGGGACGCAGACCATGCTCGACGCCAGCCTGCACGCGGGGGTCGGGCGGTTCCTGCACGTGTCGACCGACGAGGTCTACGGCTCGATCGACGAAGGATCCTGGCCCGAAACGCACCCGCTGGAGCCGAACTCGCCGTACTCGGCGAGCAAGGCCGGCAGCGACCTCATCGCGCGGGCGTACGCCCGGACCCACGGCTACGACGTCGTGATCACCCGCTGCTCCAACAACTACGGGCCGTACCAGTTCCCCGAGAAGGTCATTCCGCTGTTCGTCACCAATCTCATCGACGGCGCGACGGTGCCGTTGTACGGCGACGGCGGCAACGTCCGGGACTGGTTGCACGTCGACGACCATTGCCGGGGGATCGCGCTGGTCCTCGTCGGTGGGCGCGCCGGGGAGGTCTACAACATCGGCGGCGGTACGGAACTGTCGAACCGGGAACTCACCGGGCTGTTGCTGGACGCCACCGGCACCGACTGGCAGCGGGTGGTCCCGGTGACCGACCGCAAGGGTCACGACCGGCGTTACTCGGTCGACATCACCAAGATCAGCGAGGAGCTCGGCTACGCCCCGGCGGTCCCGTTCGAGCAGGGACTGGCCGACACCGTCGCCTGGTACCGCGAGAACCGGTCGTGGTGGGAGCCGCTCAAGGCCCGCGCGGCGCTGGTCTGATGGCAGCGGTCCCCGGGCCCGCGCAGCGCTGGCTCGTCGTCGGCCATCTGGGCATGCTCGGCCACGACGTGATGGCGGTGCTGACCGGCCGCGACGTCGTCGGGGTGGACCGCGACGAGATCGACATCGTGGACCCCGGCTCGGTCGACGGCGTCGTCGACGGCTACGACGTCGTGGTGAACTGCGCAGCCTGGACGGCCGTGGACGCCGCGGAGGAGCAGGAGGCCGCTGCCTTCGCGGTCAACGCCGTCGGGCCCGCCAATCTGGCACGCGCGTGCGCCCGGACCGGTGCCCGTCTGGTGCAGATCTCCACCGACTACGTGTTCGCCGGTGACGCGGCGTCGCCGTACGCCGAGGATGCCGCGCCGGCGCCGCGCTCGGCGTACGGCCGGACGAAGGCCGCCGGCGAGTGGGCGGTGCAGGCGGCCAATCCCGGCCGCAGCTACCTGGTGCGCACCGCCTGGCTGTACGGCGAGCACGGCCCGAACTTCCCCGCGACCATGGCCCGGCTGCAGCAGGAGAAGGACACCCTCGACGTCGTCGACGACCAGCGGGGGCAGCCGACGTGGTCGCGCGACCTGGCAGCGCAGCTGGTCCGCCTCGTCGACGCCGGCGCACCGGCGGGGACGTACCACGGCACCGCGTCCGGAGAGGCGACCTGGTACGACCTGGCGCGGGCAGTGTTCGCACTCGTGGGCGCCGATCCCGGCCGGGTGCGGCCGACGACCAGTGCCGCTTTCGTCCGGCCGGCGCCGCGTCCGTCGTACTCGGTGCTGGGTCACGACGGCTGGGCCCGGGCGGGGCTCGCGCCGATGCGGGACTGGCGCGAGGCCCTGCAGGAGGCCGCGCCGACGGTGCTGCCAGGATTCGGCCGACCTGAGGGCGAACCTGCTCGTCGTTGACCCGGTCACCCACCGGGTGCCTCGCAGGGGGAGGGCGTCACGAGTGTCGGCAACTCGCGCCGGTCGAGTTCGCGCGGCCGCCCTGGTGGCTGCGGTGTATCTGGTGCTCACCGGTACGGTCGCGGCCTGCACCGGGGCCTGGGAGAACAACGACGAGGCCGACCACGTGGTGCACGCGCAGCAGGTGCTGCGGACCGGTCTGCCCGCCACGATTACGCCGGGCAACGGGGTGGAGGCACAGCAGGGTCCGCTCTACTACTACCTGCTGGCCGGATGGCAGGCGGCACTGCGCATTCCGGCGTTCCGGCCTGATCCCCGGCCCGGTCCCGCCGAGGGCCCGCTGGAAGGCCGTCCGCAGCTGCTCGACCACACCTACAACGCCCGGCAGCAGCGGCAGGCGGAATGGCTGCGGCAGTTGCGGATCCTCTCGGTGGCGTGCGGGCTGGTCGCCGTGCTCGCCGCCTTCGGCACGGCGCTCCTGCTGACCGGCCGCACGGCGGCCGCGGTCGCCGTCGGATTGACGGTCGGACTGTGGCCGAAATTCGTGGTGGTCAACGCCGCGGTGACCAACAGCGCGCTGGTCGAGGCTCTCGTCGCCGTCGGCGTCCTGCTGTGGGTCCGCTGGGCACGCGCACCCGGGCTGGGCCGCGCTGCGGCAGTCGGCGCCGCGCTCGGTTGCGCGGTCCTGGCCCAGGTCACCGCCCTGCCGATCGCGATCCTGCTGCTGGGCGCGATGGCGTGGCGCAGCCTGCGCGCCCGGCAGTGGTGGCCGCCGGTCCTCGCCGCCGGTGTCGCGGTCGCGGTGTGCGGCTGGTGGTTCGTCCGCAACGTGGTGCTGTACGGCGACCTGCTGGCCACGCGTGCCGCGACGGAGAACTTCATCGCCCTGATCGGTCCGGGTCTGGTGCGGAATCCACCGGAGTTGTCCGTGACCGTGATGCAGCAGGCACTGCCGGTGCTCTACCACAGCACCTGGTACCGCGGCGGCTGGAACCAACTGGGCCTGCCCGACGGGCTCGACCTCGCGCTGTGGCTCCTGGCGGCGGTGAGCCTGGTCGGGCTGCTGCGGTACCGGCTGCGCGGTGGACTCCCGATCGTGCTGGCGGCGCTGGGGAGCCTGATCAGCTGGACCCTGCTGGTCCGGCAGTACACCCAGTCCGAAGGCCGATACCTGCTGGTCGCGGTCAGCGCGTGGGCGATGCTGCTGGTGTGGGGCACCTGGCGGCTGATCCCGTGGCGATCCGTCGGGCTGTGGCTGTGGCCGGTTGCCCTGCTCGCCGCGGACGTCGTGGTGCTGGCGACGTGGGTGATCCCGCATCGCACCCTGTGACCGTCCGTCCTGAGGAGCCGGCGCTGTCGGTTCGCCGTACGCCGCCGTCGTGCCGGCTGTCGCGCCGCTGCCGCGGTACTGCCCAGCGGCCGATCCCGCAGCTAGGTTGACGCCGTGGCGAACACCTCGGTGCGCGGTCGCGCACGGCAGCGCCTTCGGCGGAGCCGGTTCGGCCGGACCGGGTGGGCCCGGTGGGTGATACGGCAGACCGGCCCGCGGCGTTCCGCTGCAGCCGCGGTCAAGGCCGGCGCAGTGACGGCCGGCGGGGCTGGCGCGCCGCCCGCGCCGAACCGGATCGACCTGATCACCGCGTCCCTGGAACTCGCCGGGCTGGGCTTGGAGATCGGCCCGAGCCACAACCCGATCCTGCCCAAGCGGGACGGCTACAACGTCCGGGTGGTCGACCACCTGGAAACCAGCCGGCTGATCGCGAAGTACCAGCAACTCGGCGTCGATACCGCCAAGGTCGAGGACGTCGACTACGTCGTGGAGGGCGAACGGCTGTCCGACGTGATCGACGCCTCTTTCGACTACATCGTCGCGTCGCACGTGATGGAGCACACGCCCTGCCTGATCTCGTTCCTGCAGGACTGCTCGTCGCTGTTGGAACCCGGTGGTTCGCTCAGTCTTGCGTTGCCGGACAAGCGATACTGCTTCGACCACTTCCGGGAACGGTCCTCGCTCGGCCGGGTCATCGACACGTACGAGCGCGAGGTGCTGATCCACTCGCCGGGGTCGGTTGCGGATTTCGCGATGAACGCCGTGAACCGGGATCAGCAGATCACCTGGTCGCGCGGCTGCGACGTGCCGTTCAGCCGCATTCACGATCTCGACGGCGTGCGGGCGATGATGGCCGTGGCAGGTGCGGGGACGTACGTGGACATCCACAACTGGGTGCTGACGCCGTACCACACCCGGCTGTTGTTGGACGACCTCTACCACCTGGGCTATATCGATCTGCGGGAGCGTTCGTTCCACGACACCGTGGGTTTCGAGTTCTTCCTGACGCTGTCGAAGGCCGGCCCCGGTCCTGATCTCAGCCGGGCGGAACTGTCCGAACGGGCCTACGCCGAACTCGCCGCCGGCTAGTTGCGCGCGCTCGTCCGGTAGACCGGCGTCATCGCGCGAGCACCCAGCACGGCACCGTGACCGACCAGCTGCCGCCGGGGGCGATGTTGATCGTCCCGGTCCCGCGCTGGTCGACCGCGCAGGTCGCCTGGGCCGTGCGCACCTCGGCCACCCAGGCCGGCCCGGCGACCCGGTACGGCTCGATGGGGAACCGCACGAGCCATGCCACCACGAGGACCGTGGCAACGCCGACGCCGAGCGCTCGACGGGCACCGCCGGCTCGTATCAGGCAGGCGACCCCCATCACGACCGCGAGTGCCACGAACACGCTCGCGGCGTAGAAGTAGCGCGACGCGTGGCCGTTGGCCGCGACCGTGACGACGTACGTGGCCAGCGACGTGAGCAGCGCCGACACGGCCACGATCCGCTGCGCCGGATCGCAGCCGGCGACCAGCAGCGGCGCGAGGGACAGCGCCACCACGGCGACGGCGGCCACGATCGTCACCCCGGTCACCCAGCCGACGGGGTCGGGATGATCCGTCCACGCCACCGCGGCCGCCAGCGCGCCGCGGAAGTCGGTGAGCAGCCCCCATCCCTCGGGCGGCATCGGGGGGATCGTCCGTTCGCCGCGATGCAGCAGGAACACGCTGGCCTGGATCGTCACCGCGACCAGCAGCCCGAGCGCGGGAGCGGCGCGCTGCAGCCGCTGGGTGGCAGGGCTGTGCCGGACCCGCACGATCCGCGCCAGTGCCACCGGTACGGTCGCGATCGTTAGGGGGCTGCCGACGGCAGCGAGCGCGGCCACAACGGTGTCGAGCGCAGCGCGGGAGCGCGACGGTCCGTCCCGCCAGACCGGGACGACCGCCCAGAACGCGGCGTACGGCAGGAACCACTGGATGTTGGCCAGTGACAGCGCCACCTCGCCGCGGAACCCGGGGATGACCGCCGGCAGCAGTCCGGCCGTGACAGCGACCGCGGTCGGCAGGCCGGCTCGCAGCGCCTGCCGAGCGGCGAAGCCGCCGACCAGGCCGACGGCGACCGCGGTCAGCGCGGCCAGCGCGATACCCGCCCGGCTCGGATCGACCCAGCTCGCGGGGACCGCGAGCAGCCGCGCTGTCACGTTCAGGTAGCCCTGCACCCGCTCGGTAAGACAGCCGCCCAGGCCCTCCTGCCACTGGCAGTGCAGGAACAGCGAACCGTCTTCGGCCCACACGGTGCGGCCGGGTGGCGCGGTCAGCGCGAACCGGATCAGGGCCAGCCCGGCGGTCAACCCCGACACGATCGCGACGACGACGGCCACGTCGGTACGCCGAGCGGCCACGTCGGTACGGCGAGCGGCCGCGGTGGCCGTGCCGGCCGGCGCGCTCAACTGGGGCATGTGCGGAACTCCAGGGGCGGGATGACTCCAGAGTGGCCGGTGTGGACCCGCCCTCGGTCGCTGGCTCGAACGGGACCGTACACCGCCGCGTCGCGGTCGGGATGCGGCGCGCTCGCCGGTAGTCTGTGCACCCGTTCGGGGCCGGGACAGGACGGCGAAGCCGTAGCGCAGACGAGGGGTGCCGCATGCTCGACGTGGTCGTCGTGGGCGGAGGTGGTCACGTCGGACTGCCGCTGGCCCTGGCCTTCGCTGATCGCGGGCTGCGCACCGTGTCCTACGACATCAACGCGGACACGGTGGCGCGAGTGTCCGCGGGGCAGATGCCGTTCAGCGAGGACGGTGCCGAACCGGTGCTGGCTCGGGTGTTGGCCGACAACCGGTTCTCGATCACCGCGGATCCCTCGGTCATCGCCGACGCCGACACCGTCGTGGTGGTCGTCGGCACCCCGGTGGACGAGCACCTCAACCCCGACCCGGACGCGGTCATCGCGGCGGTCCGGCAACTGGTCCCCTCGCTGCGGCCGAACCAGCTACTGGTCCTTCGCAGCACCGTCTACCCCGGCGTGACGCGCCAGGTGATCAAGTTCCTCGACGAGGAAGTGCCGGGGATCCAGGTCGCGTTCTGCCCCGAGCGCATCGCGCAGGGCCGGGCGATGACCGAGTTGTTCACGCTGCCGCAGATCGTCGGCAGCGACGACGACGCGACCGCGGAACGGGCCGGGGCGCTGTTCAAGGTTCTTTCACCGAGCATCGTGGTCACGTCGCCCGAAGAAGCCGAACTCGCCAAACTGTTCACCAACGTCTGGCGGTACGTGAAGTTTGCCGCTGCCAACCAGTTCTACATGATGGCCAACGATGTCGGCGTCGACTTCGACCGGGTCCGCCAGGCGCTGGCCCAGGACTACCCGCGCGCGTCCGACATGCCGGGGGCCGGTTTCGCCGCGGGCCCGTGCCTGCTCAAGGACACGTTGCAGTTGGCGGCGTTCGAGGACAACCGCTTCGCGCTGGGCCACGCCGCCATGATGGTGAACGAGGGACTGCCGCTCTACCTGGTGAAGCGGCTGGAACGGATGGTCGATCTGCGGTCGACCACCGTGGGCATTCTCGGTATGTCGTTCAAGCCGGGCACCGACGACCCGCGCGCGAGCCTGTCGTACAAGCTCCGCAAGATCCTGGCCTTCCGCGCCGCAGCCGTGCTGTGTACGGATCCGCTGGTCGACGACGACCGGTTGGTGCCGCTGGAGCGCGTGCTGGCCGAGTCCGACGTCCTCATCATCGGGACGCCGCACGAGGAGTACCGCGACCTGGCGGTGTCCGTGCCGGTCGTCGACGTGTGGAATCTGCGCGGCGAGGGCGTCCGGGTATGAGCGGGGCGCCTCGGGTCACCGTCGTCGTGCCCGCCTACATGGAGGGCGACGCCGTCGAGCCGATCCTGGCGCGGTTCGCCGAATCGGTGGAACTGCCGTTCGAATGCCTGGTCGTCGTCGACGATCCGGCGGACTCGACGGTGCCGGTGGTGGAGAAGCTGTCGCTGGACGACCCGCGATTCCAGGTCGTGGTCAACACGTATGGCCGTGGCCCGGCCAACGCCATCCGGTTCGGTATCGACCGGGCCAGCGCGCCGGTCGCCGTGGTCACCATGGCCGACGGGTCCGACGATCCTCGCCAGATCGACGAACTGGTGCGCCTGGTCGAGCGCGGCGTCGTGATCGCCGCCGCGTCCCGGTACATGCCCGGTGGCCAGCAGGTCGGCGGGCCGTTCGTCAAGAGTCTGCTGTCGCGGGGCGCGGGAATGAGCCTGCGGTTGCTTGCCGGGGTCGGGACCCGGGACGCGACGAACTCGTTCAAGGCCTATTCGACCCAGTTCGTCCGCGACGTCGGGATCGATTCCCGTGACGGGTTCGAGATCGGGATCGAATTGACCGCGAAGGCCCGGCGGCTGGGTCTGCCGGTGGCGGAGATTCCCACGATCTGGCTGGAACGCCACGCCGGTGAGTCGAACTTCAAGACCGTCGAGTGGATCCCGCGCTACCTGCGCTGGTACCGGTTCTCGTTCGGACCGCGGCTCACGCTGGCCGAACTGAAGGCGCGGACCGCCCCGATCGAGTAGTCCGTTTCGTACCCCCCCGTCTGCAGTCCCCGTCCTCGAAGATCGTCACCCTGGAGAAGCTCACTCATGGCAAAGGTACTCATCACCGGCTCGGCTGGCTTCATCGGCGGTTACGTGGTCGAGGAACTGCTGAACCGCGGCCACCAGGTCGTCGGCGTGGACAACTACAGCAAGTACGGGCCGGTCGCGCGAAGCTACGACAGCCACCCTGACTACCAGTTCGTCGAGGGCGACGCACGCGACGTCGACCTCATGACGAAGTTGCTCAGCGACTGCGACCATCTGATCGCCGGCGCGGCGCTCATCGGTGGGATCTCGTACTTCCACACCTACGCCTACGACCTGCTGGCCACCAACGAGCGCATCATCGCCTCGACGTGCGACGCCGCCATCGCCGCGCACCGCGACGGCAATCTGCAGAAGGTCACCTACCTGTCCTCCTCGATGGTCTTCGAGTCCACCGAGCGCTGGCCGTCGGTCGAAGGCGACGAGCGGGCGGTCCCGCCGCCGCTGTCCTCGTACGGTTTCCAGAAGCTGGCCGTCGAGTACTTCGCGCACGCGGCGTGGGACCAGTACCACCTGCCGTTCACCATCGTGCGGCCGTTCAACTGTGTCGGTGTCGGGGAGCGCCGCGCGCTCGGGGATGTCGAGATCAAGTCCGGCAACGTCGAACTCGCGATGAGCCACGTGGTGCCGGACCTGGTCCAGAAGGTCCTCAAGGGTCAGGACCCGCTGCACATCCTGGGCGACGGCAGCCAGATCCGCTGCTACACCTACGGCGGCGACCTCGCGCGCGGCATCGTCACCGCGATGGAGCACCCGGCGGCCGAGAACAACGACTTCAACCTGTCGACCCCGGTCGCCACCGACGTGCGGGAACTCGCCGAGGTGATCTGGCGCAAGATCAAGGGCCCGGACGTGCCGCTGCGGCTCACCAGCGACGAGCCGTTCACCTACGACGTGGCCAAGCGGATCCCGGCCACGGACAAGGCACGCGACGTGCTCGGCTTCGAGGCCACGACGACTCTCGACCAGATGCTGGACGAGGTCATCCCGTGGATCGAGCAGGCCGTCGCCGACGGCACCATCTGACCGGCCGGTGGCTGCCGCGGTCAGCGCCGACACCCGATCGGTTCGAGCGCCGTACGGCTATCGGCCCACCGTCATCGGGCTGTTCGCCGTCGCCGCGGTGGTCCACCTGGTCCTGCTGTCGAAGCAGTGGTTCTTCTACGACGAATGGGCCTACCTGGATCCTGACGTCGAGGCGCCGGGCCGATCGTTCCTGACGTGGTTGTTCACGCCGCACAACGAGCACACCATCGTGTGGACCAGGCTGTGGTTCCAGGGTGTGCTGCACGTCGACGGGATGAACCACTACGTGCTGTACGGGCTCCCAGTCGTCGTACTGAATCTCGTGGTGGCCGCCTCCGTCCTGGTGATCGCGCGGCGAGTGACCAGGCGGCCGTGGCTGGCTGCGTTGTGCGCCGTCCCGATCCTGTTCATGGGTGCCGGCACCGAGAACCTCATGTGGGCGGGGCAGTCGCAGTTCATCCTGCCGGTCGCGCTGGTCCTGGGCTGGATCGCGCTGACCGACAGTTCCCGGCTGCCCGGTTCGGTCCTGGCGCGGACACTGCTGGCCGCCGGATTCGCCGTGGTCGGCGCGCTGAGTTCGCTGGTCTACCTCCCCCTCGCGGTGGCGCTGGCCGTGTACATGGTGCTGCGCCGGCAGTGGTGGCCGGCGGCGGTGACGATCGCGATCCCGGTGCTGCAGTGGGGGATCGCCCGGGTCGTCTTCGATCCGGTCCATGCCCGGCTGTACAGCGCGAAGAACATCTGGGACTACCTCGAGCACGTACCGCAGTACGTCTGGGCCGGTTTCTCCGCACCGCTGCGCAGTACGTTGCACAGTCCCGAACTCGGCTACGTGGTCCTCGGTGTCACCGTGGTCGGCGTTCTCGTGCTGGCCACCCGGCGGCGGGCCGCGTCACTGGCCTGGACGCTGCTGGGCGCCATCGTCCTGTTCTTCCTGGTGACCGGGTACGGCCGGCTCGCACTCGGTCCGGCGCAAGCGGAATCGGGTCGCTACGCCTATATCGCGATGGCCCTGATCGCCCCGGTCTGGGCGCTGCTGCTGGCCGGCGTACTGGACCGGGCGCGCCGGGCGGACCTGCGCCCGGTCACGCCGGGAAAGTGGAGCGCGGCGGTGCTGGTGGGGACGTTCGCCGTGCTCGGCGCGACCTTGCTGCTGACGCAGGCGCGGGCGGATGCCCGGCTGAAATCGGCGACCGAGGACGTCGTGCGTGCGGCGGCGGCCGAAGTGGGTACCGCGGTCGCGGCCGGCACGGGTCGGCCGGAACCGGCGTACGCCCCCGACCTGACCGCAACTGCGCTGGCCCGCTACGTCGCAGCCGGTTACCTGTCCACCGCGCCGGTCCGCAACGACGCCCGCGCCCAGGCCCGGGTCAACCTTGGCTGGGCTGCGTCGCCGGCGCCGTCGCCGAATCCCGCCTCGCGCGACTGCGCATCGGTCACCCCCAGCGGTTCCCGCCCGCTCGACCCGTCTATTCGCTACCTGGTCACCGGACCCAGCGGCGCCACCGTGCAGCTGGCACCGGTGGGTTCGGCGGCCGGGCCGACACGGGTCGTGACGTTGACCGGCGCCACCGTTGTGGCACCGGTCCGGCCCGGTGTTCCGCCCGCGGAACTCCGGAACTCCAGCACAGCCGCGGTTACCGTGTGCGCCACCGGCTGAGAACCCGTGCGGACTAGGCTGCTCCCGTGATGACCGCGCGGCCACTGCCACGGTCGGGCTCGTCCCGGCGGGCGTCCGGGTGACGCGCGAGAGCCAGGCGATCTTCGCCCACTTCGATCCGGACGGCCTGGTGGCGCCGCACGTTCGCCGGCACCTCGCCGAACTCGCCGCCACCGTGGACCACGTCGTGATCGTGTCGACCGCACCGCTGACCGCACGCAGCCACCGGCGATTGGCGCAGTACGGGCAGGTGATCACCCGGCGCAACGAGGGTTACGACTTCGCCAGCTGGCGCGAAGGGATCCTGCGCACGGTCGACTGGTCCGCGCCGCCCCGGCTGGTGATCGGCAACGACAGCACGATCGGCCCGTTGCGTCCGTTGCGGTCCATGATCGCGAGCATGGACGCCAAGGGCGCCGACGTCTGGGGTGCCACGGTTTCCTACCAGTACGAGCGGCACCTGCAGTCGTTCTACCTGGTGTGCGATCCGAAGGTGGTGGCCGACTCGGCGTTCCGGGCGTTCTGGGAGTCGATGACGCCGATCTCCAAGCGCATGTTCGTGATCGAGCGCTACGAATTGGGCTTCTCCCGGCTGATGCGCGTCAAGGGATACTCGTTGGCCGGCTATTTCGAGCCCACGCCCCGGGAGCAGTTCCTCTGCGACCTTCGCCACCGACGGGCCATGGTGGGCAACAAGGGATGGGACAAGCTGCGCCGGCCATGGGAACTGTGGCGGGACACCACTCGCATCCCCGGCGCCGGCAGCAATCCGATGGTGGGGCTGTGGGACCGCGCGATTCCCGACGGGCGCCTGCCGTTCGTGAAGTTCGACTCCATCCGTGACGATCCGTACCACCTCGGCAGCGAGCAGATGATCGCCCGCTGCGAGAAGGCATTCCCACGGATGTTCGACGGGGTGAGGGAGTACATCGACCGTACTCGTGCGGCCTACGCACTGCTGCGCGCGTGAGCGCCGCGGGCGCCCTGCGCCGCCGGCTCCGCACGACCACCCGCCGGGTCCCGGTCGTGGGAAGCCGGCTGCGGCAACATGATCACGCTGCTGCGATCCGGAAGATCCAGCGGTCGGGGATCTTCGATCGCGAGTGGTACGAGGTGCAACGGGGCCGCCGTTTCCCGGACGAGCCGCAGGCCATCGCGGACTACCTCGGCCGGGGCCGTGAGGCCGGGCTCTCGCCGTCGCCGCTGTTCGAACCCGCGTGGTTCGCCCCCAAGAGCTGGCGTCGCGCCGCGGTCGATCCGCTGCTGTCCTATCTGGCTCGGGGCGCCGGGAAGCATGGCATCCATCCGCTGTTCGACGACGCGGCGTACCTGCGCCGATACCCGGCAGCGGCACGGCACCCGGGACGGGCGCTCGGGCATTTCCTCACTCGTCCCGACGGCGACGATCGACTGCTCGGCCGCCGGCGCCGCTACCGCGAGGTGCGACCAGCATTGCTGGCCGCGCAATTGACGTGGCGGGAACAGAACCAGAACGTCCGGCGCGCCCGCCGCCACGGCCCGGTGCTCGACGAGTGGGACGCGTCGCTGCTTCACACCCTGCCGGCCGGCCACCGCCCGCTGGTCAGCGTGCTGATGCCGGTGCGCGATCAGGCCACCCAGCTGGTGGCAGCGGTGGCGTCGGTGCAGGCGCAGTCCTGGTCGCACTGGGAACTGATCGTCGTCGACGACGGCTCGTCGGACGCCACGGCCGAGGTCGCGACGTTGCTGGCCGCCTCCGATCCGCGGATCCGCGTCGTGTCGACGCCGCCGCGAGGCGTGGCGGCGGCCCGCAACCGGGCGCTGCAGGAGGCGACGGGGACCTACGTGGCGTTCCTGGATTCGGACAATATCTGGACCCCGCACCAGCTGGCGGCCGCCGTGGTCGCGCTGGCGGATGGCCGAGCGATAGCGACCCACGCGACCGCGGCCCGCCGGATCGGCATCGACCGGCACGATCTCACCTTCCCCACGGATATCACTGTCCTGCAAGAAGTTCCGCGAGTCGATCTCAACGCTCTCGTGGTGACCCGGACCGCCGTCGGCCAGGTCGGCGGTTTCGCGGAGGACCTGGCCCGGTACGAGGACTGGGACTTCGTCCTGCGGCTGACGAAACTGGGCCAGATCATCCCGCTTCCCCTGGTCGGGTCCTGGGCGCATCAGGACCTGTCGATCACGACTCGGGCCAGCGACGTCGAACCACCCGAATGGGCCGAGGTGGTGCTGGGTCGTCATCAGCGGCCGTGGGATCAGGTACGAGACGAACTGCCGGGCCGCTTCCACGAAGTGTCCGTGCTGGTGCCCGCCATCGGCCGGTGGACCGACACCGTGACCACGGTTCGTACGGCACTGGCGTCCGCCGCCAACCTCGACGTCGAAGTCGTCGTCGTGCAAGGCGGCGGCACACGTTTCTCCTGGACGATGATCGTGGCGAACCTGTTCCACGAGAAGCGGATCCGCTTCCGCCGGACCGGCCAGCCGCGCAGCATCGCCTACCTGGCCAACGTCGCCTTCCTCGCCAGTCGCGGTCGTACCGTCGTCATCCTGCCCGGTGGTGCGACCGTGGTGGCCGGATCGGTCGTCGAGCTGGCCCGCGCCGCCACCCGCGAAGGGGCCGTGGCGGCACAGCCGTTGGTGGTGGACAGCCGGGGCGGTCTGTGGCCCCCGGGTCGTCTCGGCAGCCAGGACGACTCCGGCTGGGGGGCGCCGCCGTTGCTGTCACTGGTCGGTTCGGCGGTCGTGGCCACCGCGCTGGCCGCGGTCGACGGCCTGGATCCGCGGTGTTCGCCCGGGGGGGAGATGTCCGACCTGGTGTTGCGGCTGGCCGCCGGACCCGAGGCAGTCGTGGTCGTCGAGTCGTCGGTGCGGGTCGAGGTCAACGACGCGCTCGAGTCGCTCGGACGACCCGACCCGGAGCTGACGGACCGGTTGGCCGAACGCTGGGATGCCGGCGTACGGCTGCGGTTCGACGACGCCGGACGCAAGCTCGGGCTCGCCCTGGGCCGGCGCTGATACGGCCCGCGCGCGCCTGCCCGGCCGTATCGGCGCCTTCTCTAGGATGGGCCCGCGCCGAGCAGGCCCGACCCGGACGGAAGAGGTCACATGAGTAGCCCGATCACCGAGTCCGCGGGATCCTCCGGCGCGGGTGGCGACGGCACCACCACGACGGCCGACGATTACGGGGCGCACTACTACCGCCACCACCTCGGTCCGCCGTACGAGCCGGGGCATCCTCACTGGACCGCCTTCTTCGACGCCGTCGCCGAGCGCATCGTCACGACGTTCCGGCCGGCGACCGTGCTGGATGCCGGCTGCGCCAAGGGCATCCTGGTCGGGTCGCTGGTCGGGCTCGGCGTGGACGCGTCGGGCGTGGACGTCTCCGACTACGCCATCGCCGACGGCGATCCGCGGGCGGCGGGACGGCTTCGGGTCGGTTCCCTGGTCGAGCCGATCGAGGGCCGATTCGATCTGATCACCTGCATCGAGGTGATCGAGCACATGGCTCAGGCCGATGCCGAGCTGGCGCTGGACAACATTTGCGCGGCGACAGACGTGCTGTTGTTGTCCACCACCCCGTTCGACCTGAACGACACCACCCACGTCAACGTGCGCATGCCGGCTCATTGGGCCTCCATGCTGGCCGACCGCGGTTTCTATCGGCGGTTCGACCTCGATCTGAGCTGGCTGACGCCTTGGGCCGCGGCGTATCAGCGCCAGCCACTGAGCGTCCGGGAGATCGTCCACGGCTACGAGGACCGGATGCCGTGGCTGCAGATCGAGGTCAACGAGAAGCGCGCCCACGCGCTGGGCCTTTCGCACGAGCTCGGTGAGCAGGAACAGCAGGCCGAGCAACTGCGCCACGAACTGCTCCGGCAGCGCGACCTCGTGCTGGGGCTGCAGGCCGAAGCTGCTCGCGCCCAATGGGAAGCGGAGGATGCCACCGACCGCCTCGAGCAAGCCGAACAGTTGCTCACTCGTTCGCGCGCTCGTGCCCGGGAGCTGGAGAACCGGTTGCGGACGTTGTCCTCTTCCCGGGCGCTGCGGGTCGGCCAAGCCGTGCTGCGGCCGGCTGTGACGCTGCGCCGCAAGCTGCGATGACGCCGCCCCGGGTCGTCGTCGTCGAACGTGGGCCGGGTCCCGACGCGACACTGCGCAGTGCGGTCGCCGGTTCTGATGTCGCGGTACTTCTGCCGTCGGGGGCACAACTGGACGACGAGCAGCTCGATCGTCTGGTCGGTGCCGTCGCGGCTCCGGACGGTGCCGACGTCGCGTACGGGGACCTCCGGCTGCGCACCGGAGACCAGGAGGCGACCGTCGTCGCGCCGGCCTGGTCACCGTTACGGCTGCTGGGTGAGGACTACCTGCGTGGCCCGGTCGCCTGTCGTACCGAGCTGCTGGAGTCCGCAACCGACGAGGCCGACCCGGCTGCCTGGCTCGCGGTGTGGTTGCGGCTGGCCGAGTCCGGGGCCCGGTTCGCTCACGTCGACGCCACTGCCGAGGCCGCCGGTGATTCGGCCGACGCTGCGGCCGACGTGGACACCGTCGGCTCTCAGGCCGGCCTCGACGAGCGGATCCGGATCGTGTCGGAACAGCTGGCGCGCAGCGGACGTGACGCGGTCGTCACGGCGGCCACGGATCCGCGGTTCCTGCGGGTACGGCTGCGCCCGCCGGCAGGGGCGCGCGCCTCGCTCATCGTGCCGACCAGGGGAGGCCGCGGCGAGGCCTTCGGCAAGCAGCGCACCTTCGTCACGGAGTTCGTCCGCGACGTCGCCGCCCGGCAGTACCGCACCGACTACGAATGGGTGATCGTCGCCGACACCGACGGGCCCCGGGGATACCTGGACGAGCTACAGGCGATTGCCGGCCGCCGGCTGCGCGTCGTCGACTACGACCAACCGTTCAACTTCGCGGAGAAGTGCAACCTCGGCGCGCTGGCGGCGACCGGCGACTACGTGGTCTTCCTCAACGACGACATGGGCGTGATCACCGACGACTGGCTGGACGCCCTGGTCGGTTTGGCCGCTGACAGCGACGTCGGCGCGGTGGGCTGCAAACTCCGATTCGACGACGGTTCGTTGCAGCACGCCGGCCACGTCTACGACCGCAATCACGCCTACCACGCCTATCGCGCGATGGGCGACGACGACGGCATCGGTAGCGAACTGGTCGTCGACCGCGAGGTGTCCGGCGTGACCGGGGCGACCGTGGCGCAACGTCGTGAGGCGTGGGAGGCGGTCGGCGGTTTCTCCGAGAAGTTCCCGAACAACTACAACGACGTCGACTACTGCCTCAAGCTGCGGCTGCTGGGACTGCGGGTCATCCAGGCGAACTCCGTGGAGCTCTACCACTTCGAGACGAAGACCCGCGTCAACACCGTCCGGTCAAACGAAGGTGAACTCATGCGGCGACGGTGGCGGCACGAATTGGAACGCGAGCGCTACACCGTGTTCCGCGGCTGACTCCAGCGAGACGATGTTCGGCGGCCGGCCTGAGGCGTGTTCGACGGCTGGCCCGAGCGACACACGATCGGCCGCCGAGCCCCGCCGGGCTCGGTGTTCGATCGCTGGTTCAGGCGCCGAATCCGGCGACGCTGCTCGCGCCGTACGCCGAGCATCCCGGGTCGAAGCTGGCGGGGAAGCCGCCCGATCCGCCGGTGGCGAATGCCGGTGCCGGGCCGAGCTGACGCTTGCCCACCTTGACCTTCGCGGTGCGGTCGTACTTCACGAACGTCTTGACTCCGAAGGCGTAGTTGCCCGTGATCGACGAGCCCGCCTTCTTCGACACCATGTGCACGTGTACGGCGGTCGTGCCCGACCGGAACTTGAACGACGAGTTGCCGAGCAGGTTGCCGTCCACCTTCAGTTTGCGGACGTCGCCGTGCAGCGTGATCTGCTTGCTGCCGCCGACGATGGTGTTGCCGGAGACGGTCACGCCCCACGGGCCCCGGGCGCCGCGCTGTCCGCCGTGGCCGAGTTTGATACCGGAGCCGTCCGGATGGTCGAACACGACGTTGCCGGTGATGGCGCCGCTGGTGTGCTTGTTGCCGGGGAAGCCGACGTAGATGTTGTGCCACTTCTCACCGGAGCCACCCGGCCGGCCGGCGCCGTGCACGCAGTTGCCGGCGAAGACGAAACCCTGCGGGAATGCGCCCTGGCCGTCCAGCTGGACGTTCGACAGCGAACCGGTCTGCGCGGCACCGAAGATCTCCGAATCCGTGACGCGCCAGCCGGCCCCGCCTTCGATGCGAAGGCCGGGACGATTGCTGACCGTGCCCTGGATGCGCAGGTGCGACAACCACCAGTAGCTCGGGTTGCTCTCGTAGACCGCGTTGTCGCGGCCCTTGCGGATCTCGGCGTTCGGAGTTCCCAGCGACAGCGATCCGCGGATCAGCGGCGGATCGGCGGGGTTGAGGGCGGTGACCTGGATCGGGGCGTCAGCGCGGCCGGGGCGGATGACCGGGTTCGCTGTCCCGGGCGTGCCGATCGTGTAGGTGCCGGGAGCCAGTTGGAGCACGTCGCCGGGGCACAACGAGCGCAACAGGGTCTGCAGGTCGTTGGGACCGCTGACGGCGGCCGGGCCCACCACGAGGGTCTGCGGAGCCCCGCAGGCCGCGCCGTACGGCGCCGCGGCGGACGCCGGTGCTGCACCCAGGCCCGCGGCAGCGGCAGCCACGAGGGCGGTCGTCAACGTGACCGCCGTGGCGCGCGCGGGCAAGGATGTCGCGATGATCCGGGCCATGCAGCTGCTCCTCGCCGGGGTCGGGGTCGTGCCGGGCGGTCCGGTCCGGCGCGCGGTGGCGCGTCGGGCGTTACTGGCTGCTTCGGCTTCTCGCGGCGGGCGCCGTACCCCCGAACGTGTGAGTCGGCCCCGCCCGCCGGGCGCCTACACTCGCCCGGCCATGGCCTCGACGTCGACCGGGCGTCCGGAACGCGGGCCGTCCGGCGGCCTGCCGGCCGGCCGCCGGTCAGGGCATCGGGGCGGCCAGGGGCAGCCGATGACGGCTGGGGACACGCCATGACACGGGGACGGCCAATGACACCGGGGCGCCGATGACGGCCAGGAGCAGACCGTGACGGTCCGGACGGGCCCACGGGTGGTGGCGGTCGTCCTGCACTACGGGGATCCGGACGACACCGTGGCCGCCGTGCGCTCGATCGCCGCCGGTAGCTGGCTGGACGCCACTGTCGCCGTGGTGGACAACGACGAGGAGCCGGACCCCGACGCGCTGCGGCGACGGCTCGACCCGACCGTCCGATACCTGCCTGCCGGCGGCAATCTCGGATACGCCGGCGGCAACAACCTCGGGCTGCAGCTCGCACGGGAGCTGGGCGCGGACTACGCGTGGCTGGTCAACCCCGATGCCCGGGCCGGCGTCGACGCACTCGCCGAACTCGTGGCGGCCGCGGATGCGACGCCGACGGCAGCGCTCGTCGGCTCGCGGCTGGTCGCCGGCACACCGGCCCGAATCCGGTACGACGGGGCCGAGATCGACGTCCGGTCGGGGGAGACCCGGCTGCTGCGGGAAGGCATGCCCGCCGACGAGGCGCCAGCCGGCGCGGCGATCGACACCGACTACGCCCACGGGGCTTCCGTGCTGGTGCGGACTGCGCGGCTGCCTCTGCTGGGGCTCATCCCCGAGCAGTACTTCCTCTACTTCGAGGAGACCGACTGGGCGTTGCGCGCCCGGGCGCTGGGTCTGCGGGTGTTGGTCGCCCCCCGATCCGTGGTCGTCCACGAGCGGCGCTCGGCGCGCCGGATTCCCTCCGCCGGCTACGTCTACTACATGGTGCGCAATCGTGAGATCTTCGCTGCGACTTGGGGTTTCGACATCGACGGGGCGCGTGGGGTGACCGACCAGTTCGTGAGTGGGTGGCGCCGCCGGCTGGCGCAAGCCCGGCCGGACCTGCTCGACCGGTACGACGCGCTGGTGGCCGCAGCGCGTGCCGACGGTGCCGCCGGGGTCGTCGGCCGCAGCGACGTCCCTGATCGCCTGGCGATGCGGTGACCGCGCCCGACCCTGCCGCCGCTGGGCCCGACCCCGCCGCTGCCGCTGGGCGCGAGGGTGTCGATACGTCGGTCGCCGCTGAGCGCGAGGCATTCCTCGGGCGGCAGCAACCGCCGCGACCTGTGACCCCGAGGGGCCGGCCGTTGGCGGGCCGGCGGCCCCTCGCCGCCGGGTCGCCGGGCCTCGGCCCGGAGTCGGCGGCGGCATCGGCCGGGCGGCTCCGCCGCGCGGCTCGCCGGCTGGCCCGGGTACGTCGTCGTACGGCGCTGGAGTCGTCGGCGTCCCCAGCGGAGGTCCCGGCCACAGCAGCCGACCCCAGCCCACCGGCGGGCCTGCTCGCGGCGCTGGCGGCCCCGTCGCTGGCCGCCGGCCCGGGGCCCGGTGTGGTCGTCGTCGTACCCGATCCCACAGGCCCGGG